>CAZJYB010000145.1:0-10545 GCA_964549865.1 uncultured Anaerolineaceae bacterium | reverse complement strand
CAGGCAACGAATCCAGGGAGAGCGGCTCGATCACGGTGAACCTGTTCAGTTTCCTTCAAGATATCCCGCCCTTCAACCCGCCTACAAACCCCGTTGCACTGAATCAATCCTCCACAGATCAAACGACTCCATCCACAACCACGTCGACGTCGACTAGCACAGGGTTTGGTGGGACGATCACGCCTCGCAGCGAAAACACCTATACCAAGACGAGCTTCCTCACGCCGAGTGTGACAAACCCTGTGAACTCAACCAATTCAAATAACATTCTCTGGGGTGTTGCGGCTGCGGCTGCGCTGGGAGCCACCCTTGCCGATTGGCAGAAAAGGCGCGAGGAAGAAGCAGCGCGGCAGGCCGCCGCAGAAGCGGCACGGATCGCAGCACGTGCAGAGGGCGGTCAAAGTGATTATCTTCGCAAAGCTGTAGGCAAGCGAATTCAGAAGGATGCGGACTGGCAGGCACAAAAGCAGTCGGTCGCGGCGATGGATGCCTATCGTGCCAGCGAACGCGCCAGCATCGTCCAGACATACCACCCACCTATGCCTACTGGGCTTTCCCCTGAGGCACAGCAGGCCTTCCAGCACAGTTCCCAGGCAGCAGGCTGGGTCACTGCGAATGCACCCCAGTTACAGCAGCAGTATGTACAACAGAAGGAGAGAGAGAAAGTGGTAGTCGTTCCACCTCCACCGCAAACATGGTTCCAATCGCAAGTGGATAAATGGAATGGTTTTGTGGAGAAATGGACTTCGCCTGCCCCGCCGGATGATCTGTTCGAGCCTCCTAAATGGTTGAATACTGTAGCCCCAATACTAAGGTTACCGATCGAATATCTTGATGCCGTGGCTGATTCTTCTGTGGATGCGCCTTCTGATTCCAAGATTGTGAACGTGCTCAAGAATGTTAGCTCTTATATAAGAGGGTCTACAACCCAATTTGTAGACGATAACACGCTGGGATTATTTAGCTGGTTTACCGGTGCTCAACTTGAAAATGGCGATCCATTCTTTCAGGAAGGACGTGAAATTGGACGTGTTCTAAGTACGGTTCAGGCTGTAGTAGAAATTGCAGCTGGGTTGACTTTAATTGTAGATGGAGCGATCAAATTCTTTGGTGCTGCGGGTTTGCAATACGTGTGTATGGCGGCGGCAGGCCCAGCAGGAACGGTCTGTAGCTTCGTAACAGGCCCCATGGCGGCTATTGGTGCAATCGAGATGGCCGGTGGGCTCGCCCTCGGAGGGCATGGCGCAGGTGTTTTCTTGAATAATGCCAATCATCCACTTCAGATCAGAGGAGATGGCGCTGGGGGCGGGGGTGGAGGTAAATTTCCTCCTATGCCACCTCAATTTAAAACGCCCAAAGCTTTTGGCGATTGGATCGGATGGGGTGAACATTCATGGACAAACATAGATAAAAATGGCACTAATCTAGCTAGAGCTCGGAAAATTGAAATAGAAGCAAACCCGGAAATCATTTATGATTTTGCCAAAGAAGGATTGACCTCCGATCAAGCCCAAGGATGGGCGGATATGTATCACGCAGAATATTTAGACCCGTTAAATAAAAACCCTTCCGCCTTAGGCCGCTGGGAATTGATGCAATATATAGCAGATCAACTTGCTGCAATAGGAAAATAAACATGAATAATAAACCGTATGAAGTGCGATTAATGATTAGTAACCATGGAGACCACGAAATCGGACTGGTAATTGAACCAAGGGGCAATGCCTATAAATTCCCGCCGAAGTCCAAGTATTTAGTTGTAATTACTGGTGAGCAACAAGAAGTAGATATAGTGTGGGTTGATGAATATACCCTAACGGTTTATGGATGGTCGACGGGAACTGTTGAAGTCTTTGACAATGATAAACGAGTTAGCCCAGATCGATAAATGGTCTTCAATTTGACCATATAACAGGGATGGGAAATGAGAGCGCCTTGCCTCGTGCAGATTTAATGGATTATATACTTAATAGTTGGAGACAGTAAAATGACAACTGTTAGTAGTAAAGTCACGCAATTAGTTTATTTTTCTAATAATACTGAGAGAGAAATCTCTCTTGTGTTAGAGCCATGGGGAGAGTTTGTTCGTATGAAACCTAAAACAGAACAGAAAGTTTTAGTAGGAGGTTTGCAAAATGAAGGAAGTTTAAGAGTTGATCTTGTCGATAATAAAATTATAGTTTCTGGCTCGGACAATATAACACTTTTGCTTGCTAGAGATGATACGTAAATAGAATTAACGTCGTGGTTATGAAAGAGCATACTTTCATCCAGACGTTACTAAACAATATCCAAGTTATTTTGAATAATAACAATATAACAATGGTGACGTTCTTTCAAAAATGAAAGAACCTGGTTATCAAAAACTCATTGATCCGGACTCGGGATATGACTGTAGCGAAATTGCATCAGACTTATTTGACGCCTCAGGCGGAGCAGGTTCAATTTTAAGGATGACACCGAACTCATCAAATGGATGGATAAAAGTGCCCGAGGCAAATAAGCTGGAAGAGTATATTTATCATGAAGTTTACACAGATGGAAAATTTGTTTACGACCCAAGGTTTTCATTCGATCCGATACCACTTACAGATTATGTGAAAACACTGCGAGAATTAAATCCCGGGATTAATTTTGAAACCTACGTACCATACGAACTTTTGGAGGATTGCCATGAGCAATGTTAATGATTTAGAAAAATATCACCGAGCGTTAAATCGAAAAGAGGTGCTGCCCGGGAGCTATCTGAGAAGGAATCACAAATTCTATCCCTTTGTTTGCTATGTAAATAATATAATCAGCTTATATATGAGCGAGAATTATGAAGAAATTCCCGTGATGATAAATCGTGCATATCAATCTGCGCTTGAGTATTCTGACGAGGAAAAAAAGCAAGACTACATAAAAATGGTTTTGGAATATATTTCCGCTATGGCAAAATATGTTTCCTCTCTTGAATTAACGAGTGAGCAAAAAGGACTATTGCCTCCATCCATATTGCGTTAGGCCCAGAATCCAGAGACTTACACGGAAGGTGGCAGATGGTAACGGAGTGTGGAAACCATGAACGATGCGCAACAACTTGCTGACTTTATTAAAAAAACATTTGCTGTGGATAAACTAGAAATAGAGTCCCCTGACAATCCATCAGGATCGTGGTGGATCCATGCTTGGTCAAAAGAAAAGTTTGTCGAAATTGAATGGCGCCCTAACCTGGGTTTTGGGATTTCACTGATCCTCAATGGCGATTTCGAAAGCGCGATGTTTGGAGGACCAGATAATGTTTTCCCTGATCTTGATGCTGCTCAAAATTACGTTACTCAGCTGCTCATAAGCGATTTAGGCTAAGAGAAAATTTTTTGTTATGAAACTAAGTCTATGACAAATATTGAGTTCGCTCTTGTAGTTATACGATCTGCGAATATTGATCTCTCTGCAAAATTCTATCAGCAACTAGGTTTAGAATTCGTCAAACATCGACATGGGAACGGGTTGGAGCATTATGCGTGTGAAATTGGTTCAGTGGTCTTCGAAATCTACCCTAGTTTAAGGGAAGCCGATAACACAACTTCAACGCGAATAGGATTTCGAATTCCGTTAATTGATTTAGTGCTCGAAAATTTGAGAGAGCAAGCAGTAACAATTATTTCACTGCCCGAAGATTCTCTGTGGGGAAGGCGAATGGTAATTAAAGATCCCGATGGGCATTTTATTGAGATAGTTGAGTCATCATGATTCCATTGGTGTACCTATGATTTCCTTTCTGCAAAAATACTTTCCTCTCGTCTCAATTGTTCTGCTTATAGCCCTGATTGCTTCGCTATTCTTTTATCCCAGCATTTCCAGCAGGGTCGGTATCGTTCTGCTCATATTTGGTCTTGGTATGGCATTGGTCTTTACCTACCAAAAACACATTGGTTCCTATAAACGGGGAGAGATCACGCGCCTAAAGTTCACGCGTAATATCCTGCTTGATATTCTTGGCCTCTTGCTCACGATTGCCGCGGCTTCTTATATAGGCAGCTTTGCAGGGACGCGACTGGGAGCATCCTATGGCCTGTGGGCTGGGTTGATCGCAGGGATAGGGTCCGCCTTTGTTGCGGCGTGGGGTGTGAGAAAGTTGTGGCTGAAAGTCAGCGCGTTGTTGATGGTTTGATTACATGGAGACCCTGGGTCGCATCTCGAGAGGATGCTACTCTTCGGGGACGATGCCGCTGACGACAAACCCCGCGTATTATTATTCCAACATCCCCACCTACCCGGGTGGGGGGATCGGTTTCATGTATGTCTCAAATACGCCATGGGAAAACGGCTTGAAAACTCCTCTGCCCCCCGGAAAGAATAATTATATTAATCCTGAGATCCACAAGGCGGCATTCGCCCTGCCTGAGTTTTTCAGGAAAGAGCTTTACGGTTGATAACATAGCTCACCCAGAAATTAATCTTTCGTGGGTGAGTTTCTTTATAAGACCAAAACGGGACGCTGACCGCGAAGCGCGCAGAAGACGCTGATTTTTTCTTTTTATCAACGTAAATCAGCGTTCATCTGCGTCCAGGTTAAATTTGGGGTTAACCATATTATTTATGATGGGTTGGCCCGTAGTAAAATCATGGCATGTCGACCTCGCTGATCTCCATCCAAAGTGAAAAATTGAGCGGCCGCGGGCTAAAGATCGCGCGGGCTTTGTGGTTTGGGATGGCAGCCTTCACCCTGATATTGTTCCTGGCTGGGTTGAAAAATTCGTTTGAGATCGGCCTGAAGCTATTACCCGAATCTCAAGAGGCACTCAGAGCCGCAGGCATTCCCTTGAGCCTGCCGGCATATGTGTTGGTCATTACAGATATCGTCACGGTTCTGTTTTTTGGTGTGACCGCTTTAATTCTTGTCCTGCGACGCGGGGATGAAGTCGCTACACTGGTCGTGGCGTCCATGTTGTTGTTTACAGGCGGGTTGTATACAGGGCCAACTGCCAATGCGGATTTTCCCTACCTTGTGCTTGCCATTTTGCCCGGCATGGCAGAAACCATGCAGGCGTGGTTCGTTTATCTTTTCCCCGATGGGCGTCCTTTGCCGCGTTGGATGTGGTGGGTCTTAATTCCACTTCCCATTTGGCGGATCGGCATCTGGTATCTGGACTATGTTCCCACCTACAAGGCAGAATTTCGTACCGCTGAAACCTACAGCCACACCGCGCAACAAGCGTGGGACATTGGGTTGTTTATATCCCTGCTTGTGTTGGGGATCGCGGCGCAGGGTTATCGATATCGCAATTTGTCCACGCCGGTTCAGCGCCAGCAAACCAAGTGGATCCTGCTTGGCATGATCGTTACCGTGTTCTTCGTCGGCACATATGTGATCGTTTTCAATGTCCTTGGGTATGGCCAGAACTCGTCGCTGCTTGTTTCGCTCGTGGCACGTGTCTTTCGACAAATATCCCTGATGATCATCCCTGCAACCATGGCCATTGCAGTCATGCGTTATCGTCTTTGGGATATCGACTTCGCGATCAACCGTTCTCTTGTTTACGGCGCATTGACGGGCACTTTATTGACATTGTTTGCTTTGACGCTCTGGGCCGTTTCGACGCTTGCACGGGATTTCACCGGGCGTCCCCTGCTTGCCGTGGGGGTTACCCTGATCATTTTTATATTTGCTTTTCGGCCATTAAGTACAAGCCTGCAAAAATTCATCGATCGCCAGTTCTATCACATCTACATTGATTATCAAAAACAGCCGCGCTCGTCCCTGCCGCCGATCGAACAGGTGGAGTTCCCTCATGCGCATTTCAACGAATACACTGGCATGGAGTTGGCCGGTCGCGGCGGTATGGCAGAGGTATACAAGGCGCACCATCCCACCTTGAACCGGACCGTCGCGGTCAAGATCATGAGAGAGTCGATCCAGGACGACCCGATCATGCGTATCTTCTTCGAGCGTGAGACGCGCGCGTTGAGTCGCCTCGATCATCCGAACATTATCAAGGTGCTGGATGTGGGAAAGGTGGAGAATCGCCCTTATCTGGTAATGGAATTCATCGACGGGCCGATCCTGAGCGCATTGTTGAAGAATGGAAAGCTTGAGTTGGACGAGGCTTTAAGCATTCTTAAGCCCATCAGCGCCGCGCTGGATTATCTGCATGCCCATCATGTGATCCATCGCGATGTGAAGCCGGGCAATATCATGATGGAGAATGCCAACAACGAAATGCGCCCGATCCTTACGGATTTTGGACTTGCCAAAGTATTAGGTGATACGACATTGATCTCCCAAAGCGCGGTTGCGGGGACGCTGGCTTATATAGCCCCTGAACAGATCGAGGCCCAGAAACACATCGACGGCCGTGCGGATATTTACGCGTTTGGGGTGATGACGTATCAATTGTTGACCGGCCAGTTACCTTTCCAGCATGAAAATCAGGGCGCTTTATTGATCGCACATATGCTGCATGCCCCGCCTGATATCCGCGAAAGGAACCCGGATCTGTCCGAGTCCATCTCCAAAGCGATCCAGAGAGCCATGTCCAAAAAGCCAGTTCAACGGTTTGCCACTGCGCGTGAGTTTGTTGGCATGTTGGGTCAATAGGGTATTTCAACATAAAAGGCGGAGCGTCTAACTCCTGTTCAATATCTGGTCAAAATATACCCTGTCTGTTTTGTAAGTATGTAGTAATATTAATTTGCCTGTCAGTCAGTAGAATATCCTGGTAGCCTGCCTGACATCGAAAGGAAGTTACGGGGTTATTCAAGGCGGGAAATATTATTCAGTACTTTACGCTTTTATTGCGGGTTTCATTAATCAACTTTTCATTTGGCGGTCTTCGCAACGGATGACACAACCCTCATCTGTTGATCCATATCCTTTGTTGTCGAGCGGTGGGTTTCAGTACGCAGAAGGAGAGAAATATGAATCCAAAATCCCTAAAAACCTTTGCCATGTTCATGATCATGGCCCTGCTTGTCGGTTTGCTGCAAGGCACAGTGCTGCCGGTTTATGCTGCTCCAGGCGATACAACCCGCGTCTCCATTGATTCAAGCGGGGGTCAGGGTAACGACTTCTCCCGGGCCCCGTCGATCTCTGGCGATGGCAGATATGTTGCTTTTTATTCCGAAGCCACCAATCTGGGTGGGGGAACCGGTGGTGTTTTTGTGTATGACCGTCAGGCAGGCCAGACCAATGGCATCTCGGTCGGTGGCGAAGCTCCATCCATCTCGGCGGATGGGCGCTTTGTGGCTTTTGAGTCCGGCGAAACCGGCCTTGTTGGCGGGGATACAAATGGCGCGCGGGATGTCTTTGTCTATGATCGCCAGACTGCCGTAACGACCCGCGTTTCCGTTGATTCGAGCGGGGTCGAGGCGAATGGCAATTCCGGTTCTGCAGACATTTCAGGGGATGGGCGTTTTGTCTCCTTCACATCGTCTGCCAGTAACCTGGTCGTCGGGGATGTAAATGGTGTTGACGATATTTTTGTTCATGATCTTCAAAGCGGGACCACGGAGCTAATCTCATTGGGTGGTGACGGGTCTTCCAGCTTTTCTGCCATTTCAGGGGATGGGCGCTTTGTAGCCTTTCTTTCCTCAGCCACCAACCTGGTGAGTGGAGATACCAACGGCAAGGCAGATGTCTTCGTGCGTGACCGCCAGGCGGGTGTGACCACCCGCGCCTCAGTGACCTCGGGCGGCTTGCAGGCGGACAACCGCTCTTTTGAACCGGACATCTCCGGCGATGGCCGCTACACTGCATTCGGCTCTTCCGCGCAAAACCTGGTCGGGGACGACGCACTGAACTTCGATCACGTCTATGTGCATGACAACCAGACCGGCCAGACGACTCGTGCATCCGTTTATTCGGATGGATCACAGATGATCGGCGAGTCTTTAACTCCTGCCATCTCCCTGGATGGGCGATTTGTGGCATTCGCGTTCGATGACAGAGGCGATGGGGGAGGGTTGCACGAGATTTACCTGCATGACCGCCAAATTGGCGCAACCACGCTTGCTTCGGTCGCGCTGGCACCCTTGACGGACAGTGAAGATTCGTCCTTCAGCCCGGCAGTTTCCGCAGACGGTCGATTTGTTGCCTTTGCTTCTGTTTCCGATCGTATGGTGACCGGAGATACCAATGGCGCGGCGGATGTCTTCGTTCATGAATATAGCGATGAACCGGGTGCCCCAATGGTCGTATCGATCACCCGTATCGATCCCAGTCCCACCAGCGCAAACAGTGTCCAGTTCACGGTCACCTTTTCTGAAGTTGTCGTTGGTGTGGGTGCGGGCGATTTTGCAGTCACCACCTCAGGCGGAATTTCCGGCGCGAGCGTGTCATCATTGGTTCTCGGCTCCGGCAAAACACGTACAGTCACAGTAAACACTGGCACAGGAGACGGTACGATCCGCCTGGATCTGGTCGATGATGACAGTATCAAGGATACGATCCTCAACCCGTTGGGTGGAGCCGGCGCGGGGAACGGAAGTTTCACCACTGGGGAAGCGTATGCGATTGATAGAAGTGCCCCGCTGGCAGTCAGCAGCGTGCGCGCAGATCCCAACCCAACTGACGCGGCGACCGTTCATTTCACAATAACTTTTTCGGAAACCGTCAGTGGTGTGGATGTCAGTGATTTCATTCTGGCCACGACCGGTAGTATCTCCGGCGCAAATGTCACAGATGTCAGCGGCTCCGGTAATGTTTATACGGTTGGCGCCAATACCGGTAGTGGTGACGGCACGCTTCGTCTCGATGTAAGCGATGATGACAGCATCGTGGACGGCATCAGCAATCCACTTGGTGGCGCGGGCGCCGGCAATGGCAATTTTTCCGGTGGGGAGGCATACACGGTGGACAAGAATGTACCGGTGGTAATTAATAGCTTGCGCGCCGATGCAAATCCCAGCGCTGCCGATAGTGTGCGTTTCACTGTGACTTTCTCGGAGGCTGTTACGGGTGTGGATGTGAGTGATTTCGCCCTGACCACTGCCGAGGGTATTTCCGGCGTATCCATTGCAGGTGTCGGTGGCTCAGGCAATATCTATACAGTAACAGTTGGTACAGGAAGTGGCGATGGCAGCCTTCGCCTCGATGTGTCGGATAACGACAGTATTATGGATTCCATTGGCCATCCACTTGGCGGGCCCGGTGCAGGAAACGGCAATTTCATAGCCGGCGAAACGTATACGATCAGGAAATCCCGGATCAACCTGGTCACCGAGACTTTCAGGTCCAATGGTACAAATGATGGCTGGGTACTTGAATCCGCTGAGAACAGTAATCAGGGCGGCTCAAAGAATGCCACCGCAACTACATTCCGGATTGGCGATGATGCACAGGATCGTCAATACCGCACGATCCTGCATTTCCCTACACATTATCTGCCGGACAATGCGGTAGTGACACAGGTCCTTCTGGTGATCAAAGCCCAGGGCGTGGTTGGGACGGACCCGTTCACGACCCACCAAAATATCTCCGTCGACATTCGCTCCGGATACTTCGGCTCAGCCGGCCTTTTCGGCATTAATGGTTTGGACCTGACCGATTTTCAGGCCCCTGCCAGTATGAGTTCGGCAGGCGTTATCCTGAACAACCCGGTCGGTGGATGGTATTGGGCAATGCTGGATAGCTCGGCCGATCCATTCATAAACCTTCAAGGTGTGACACAATTGCGTTTGATGTTCCAAACAGATGACAATGATGATCTGGGGGATGATTATCTGACCTTCTTTAGCGGGAACCATGACGCACTTGCGGATCGCCCTCATTTACTGGTGGAGTATTACGTGCCCAGGTAAACCAGGCTGTATTTTCCCTTCCTGAGTTCTTAGGGAAGAGCTGTGCAGATATGAAGAGTCTCCGAACTTTATATAAGTTCGGAGACTCTTGGTTTTATAGGGCTTATGCAGATCTCCATGAGAATCAAACATAAGCATGATAATATGCAAAGGTATTCAGAGATGCCCTACAGGAGAGAATATGGAATCGATTAAAGGCCTGCATCATATCACAGCAGTAACGCGCGACGCACAGCGAAATGTGGACTTTTATCGCAACGTGCTTGGGCAAAGACTTGTAAAGCGAACGGTTAATTTTGATGTCCCGGATACGTACCATCTTTACTTTGCCGATGAGATCGGCACGCCTGGGAGCGTGATCACTTTTTTTGCCTGGGGAAACGTGCCGCGAGGCATGCGCGGAAATGGCGAAACCGCTGCAACTGCCTACAACGTTCCAGAAGATTCGCTTGGTTTTTGGCAGGGCTACCTGAAGAAAAAAGGCGTTGCGCTTCAACCGATCGAGAGACGTTTTGGCCTCGATGTACTCCCGTTGGATGACCCGGACGGAATGCGCCTGGAATTGGTTCCGTCGGCAATGGCGCCGGCGGTGCAGTTTTGGGAAGGCGGACCCATCCCACAGGTCCATGCAATGAGTGGTTTTCATGGTGTTACGTTGTGGCTCGATGAGGTTGAGTCCACTGCAGACGTATTGAATCATATGGGGTACACCTCCGCCGGCCAGGAGGAAAATCGCCATCGTTTTATTGGCGGGTCCGGTTC
>CAZJYB010000144.1:0-10596 GCA_964549865.1 uncultured Anaerolineaceae bacterium | reverse complement strand
GAAGTGACCCATGCCTCTCCTGCAAACCACAAACGTTGTAAAACGCTTTGGCGGTCTGATTGCCGTCAACAAAATATCCTTTTCACTCGAACAGGGTCGCATTGCAAGCATCATTGGCCCCAATGGAGCTGGAAAAACAACCTTCTTCAACAGCCTTACGGGGATTTACCAGCCCGAAGAGGGGCAGATCAACTTCAATGGTCGTTCCTTGATCGGCTTGCGACCAGACCAGGTATCTGAACGCGGCATCTCGCGTACCTTCCAAAATATCCGCCTGTTTGGAGCCATGACCGTGCTGGAAAATATCATGGTGGGTATGCACACTCAACTCAAACAGAGCGCCATAGATGCCCTCTTCCGAACAAAAAAATTCAATGATGAAGAAAAAGACGCGGAAAAAAGAGCCGAACGACTCATGGAATATGTTGGACTGAAAAACGTGGGCAATCAACTGGCGCGCAACCTGCCTTACGGCGGACAGCGCCGTATCGAGATCGCTCGCGCCATCGCAGCCAACCCGACCTTGTTGTTGCTCGATGAACCCACAGCTGGCATGAACCCGAATGAAACAGAAGATGCCATCAAGTTGTTCCGACGTATTCGCGACGACAAGGGGATCACCATCCTTTTGATCGAGCATGATATGCGTGTGGTGATGGGGATCTCGGAACACATTAGCGTGATGGATTACGGTGAGAAGATCGCTGAAGGTACACCGCAAGAGATCCGCAACAATCAACGAGTGATCGAAGCCTATTTGGGCCGTGAAGCGGCCAAGTTGCGCGATTAGGAGCATCCGCATGGGAAAAATACTTGAACTAAACAACGTCCATTCCTATTACGGACATATCCATGCATTACAAGGTATTTCACTTTATGTCGATGAAGGGGAGATCGTCACACTGATCGGGTCGAACGGCGCGGGCAAAAGCACAACATTGCGCACGATCTCCGGCATCATGCATGCGCGCGAAGGCAAAGTGTTGCTGGATGGAAAAGACATCACAAAGATCGAACCTCATGCGATCGTAAGCATGGGGATAGGACATGTTCCGGAAGGGCGGGGCATTTTCCCCAAATTGACCGTACAGGAAAATCTGGACATGGGCGCGTTCACGGTCAATGACCAAAAATTGATCAAGGACCGCATGCAGCTGGTCTTTGAACTGTTTCCCCGTCTGAAAGAACGCATCGGACAATATGGAGGCACACTTTCCGGTGGAGAACAGCAAATGCTCGCCATCGGCCGCGGCCTGATGTTTAACCCGCGCATCCTGATGTTGGATGAACCTTCCATGGGCCTCGCACCTGTTCTGGTGGACCTGATCTTCGATACCATTAAGAAACTCAACGAGCAGGGCAGCACCATCCTGCTTGTGGAACAGAACGCATTGATGGCATTGTCGATCGCACACCGTGGTTATGTCCTTCAGACCGGCCAAATGGTATTGAGTGATACGGCTGAAAAACTTAGAAAGAACGAAATGGTGCAAAAATCCTATCTTGGAATTGAGTAATATCAGATCGAAATCAATCGAATTGAGCCCGTTTTCCGCCAGAGGCGTGAAAACGGGTTTCTTCTAAAATATCATGAACCTACCAACTACAGCGGATATCGTCATTATTGGCGGCGGTGTGATGGGGCCCAGCGCAGCCTGGCATCTCGCGCAACGCGGCATGAAAAATATCGTCCTGCTCGAGAAGGAAAACTTCTTTGGCGAGGGAGCAACGGGCAGATGCGCAGGCGGCGTACGCTATCAATTCGCCACGGAGATCAATATCAAACTTTCGCTGGCCAGCCTGCCCATGCTCGAAAGGTTCAGAGAGGAGATTGGGCAGGACGTGAATTACCGGCAATGTGGGTACCTGTTCGTTCTCACGAACGATAAGGACGTTGCCAAATTTAGAAGAAATGCCGATCTGCAACGTGAGCTTGGAGTCGATACGGAATGGCTTGCAGGAGACGAAGTTCACAGACGACTGCCTTTAATGAGATTCGATGACGCACTCGCTGGGACATTCAACCAAAAAGACGGCATCGTTGACCCGAACAGTGTGGTGATGGGATATGTTCGCGCCGCGCAAAAAATGGGAGTAAAGCTGATCAGCGGCGCGCAGGTGACTGGGATCCGCACCAGCGGAGGCGAGGTCGAAGAGGTGCAAACAAGCCTGGGCGCCGTAAAGACGCGCATGATATTGAACACGGCCGGCCCATGGTCGGGTCAGATCGGTCACATGGCCGGGGTGGACCTCCCGGTCGTGCCCCTCCGCAGGCAGATGCTTACGACGAATCCGTTAAAGGAAATCCCAAATGATTTTCCCTTCGTGATCGATTTTGCGCAGTCCCTTTATTTTCATCGCGAGGGCGAAGGGCTGCTGGTCGGCATGAGCAATCCAAAAGAAAAGCCGGGCTTCGATCAAAGTGTGGACGAAGACTTTGAGCTGGTGAATCTTGAAGCCGCGATCGCGCGAATGCCATTAATGGAAAGCGCAAGCCGTGCATCGCATTGGGCCGGGTTGTATGAAGTGACACCGGATGCACACCCGATCTATGGCGCGACAAATATCAAAGGCTTTTACATTTGCACGGGGTTTTCAGGCCATGGGTTCATGCATGGGCCCATTTCGGGAAAACTAATGAGCGAGTTCATTCTGGATGGAAAATTTTCAAGCGTGGATGTTTCGATGCTGGACCTGAAACGCTTCGAAGAAGGCAGATTGATTCAAGAGTACAATGTAGTGTAATTAAACACGAAGGACACCAAGGGGAAAGGACGTTGCCGTCAGGGCTTTTTCCTTCGTGACCTTTGTGTCCTTTGTGTTTGAAAAATGGCAGAACAATAACGAGAGAAAATGACATCAGCAGAGATCATCACGATCGGAACAGAAATATTACTCGGCGAGATCGTCGATACGAACACACGTTACCTGGCGCGCAACCTGAGAAGCCTCGGCGTGGATTTATACCGCACGACCACCATCGGCGATAATATCGATCGCATCGCAAACGCCATCCACAATTCGATGGAACGCGCCGATATCGTCATCACCACCGGCGGTCTGGGTCCAACAGTGGACGATCCCACACGGCATGCGGTCGCCAAAGCGCTCGGCGTTGAAACAGAATTCCGCGAAGACCTATGGCAGCAGGTTGTCGACACGATCGCGCGCTATGGACGCAAGCCATCTGAGAATCAAAAACGCCAGGCGTATGTACCGCAGGGCGCCATTGGCATTCCAAACCCGGTTGGGACCGCACCCTGCTTCATCGTTGAGTCCCCTCGCCTTTCGGGAGAGGGGCAAGGGGTGAGGGCGGTCATTTCACTGCCTGGCGTTCCACATGAAATGGAATACATCCTGCATGAGTCGGTCATCCCCTATCTGCAAAAACGCTTCAACCTGAATGAAGTCATCAAGGTACGCGTACTTCACTGCGCCGGGCTTGGCGAAGGCATGATCGACGAAAAGATCGCGGACCTCGAAATGCTCAGCAACCCGACCGTGGGGCTCGCCGCGCATACCGGCGTGGTGGATGTCCGCATCGCCGCAAAGGCAAAAAGCGAAAGCGAAGCGAATGCCATGATCGACAGCATCGAAGCGCAGGTGCGCGAAAGACTCGGGGATGTGGTCTTTGGTGTGGATGAGGACAAACTCGAAGAAGTGGTGCTGGACGTGCTCGCAAAACAAGGACTGACTCTCACAACCATTGAATCGGGACTCGACGGACTACTCGCGCGCAAGATTCCAAACACCGCTTCTTATTCGGACCTCTCAGCTGCCGCGCTGATGGACAAGTTGCGCGCCGCCCGGGCAGAATCCGGCGCGAACCTTGCCCTTGGCGTTTCAGTTTATGTAGATGAACACGCCGCGGAAATGGCAATGATCACAGCGCGCGGTGAAAAGACCCATCGCATTACGTATGGCGGCCCGCCGCGCAGCCTGCCGCGCTGGGCCATGAACCTGGCCTTGAACTGGCTCCGTATGACCCTGCAGGAAATGAACTGACATGCCTCGACCACGACGCAAAGATACGGTTTGGGTAACACTTGCCTGGGGATTGAACATTTTTGGTCTGCTCGCGATTGCACTGGTTGGGATTGCGTATCTGGCATTGAAACCTGCGCTGGCCGCTCCGGGATCACAGGCTGCATTTGCAACAGCCACTGCTCCTCCCGCGTTTACGCCCTTACCGGACGGCATCTATTACCTCCCCACCATCACGCCCAACCCACGTTCCACCATGATCGTGGTACAAACCCCTACACCATTTGTTCTTGTCGGCACGAATCGCGCCGCAATCATAGGATATTCTGTTTCCGGCAGACCTATTGAAGTCTATGCGTTTGGCCATGGACCAAACCAGCGCATGATCGTGGCCGGCATCCACGGCGGTTATGAATGGAACACGATTGCGCTGGCCGACGAATTGATCATTCATATTAATGAGAATCCGGATGTCATCCCCGACAATGTGACGCTATATATCCTGCGAAACCTGAACCCGGATGGCGACGCGCGCGATCATGGAATTGACGGCCGCGTCAACGACCATGGCGTGGACCTGAACCGCAACTTCCCCACCAATTGGGTCGCGAATTGGGATCGCGACGGTTGTTGGAACTACGGCCCAACCACAGGCGGGACAGGCCCCGGGTCGGAGCCCGAAACACGTGCCCTTATGAATTTTTTGCAATCGCACAAAGTCCAGGCGCTGATCAGTTATCACAGCGCAGCGCTTGGCGTATTCCCAGGCGGCGAGCCGTGGGAGGAAAATTCCATTCGTTTTGCAGAAGCGCTTGCGAAGGTGACAAAATACTCATTTCCTCCCCTTGATACGGGCTGCATATTCACAGGCACCCTTGCAGATTACGCGGTTGAACTCGGCGCCGTTTCAGTGGACATGGAACTTGCAACCCATAAATACACCGACTTTACAAGAAATGTAAAAGCACTGGATGTTTTACTGAATTGGGATAAATAAGGGGCTGTGCAGGAGCCTTAAAGTTCTGACGGTAGTTGCACTGCCGTCAGCCAGCAATATAACTGCTGGTGCAACAACAAGGAGAATAAATGACCCAAAAAGTGGATACATTGTTAACCAACGCAGTCATCCTCACTATGGACGGTAAACTGAATCAATACGATCCCGGCGCGATCGCGATCAAGGGAGATTCCATTCTCGCAGTGGGACCCGAGGCCGAAATAAAGAAGGAATATTCCGCGAAAGAGACAATAGATTGTGGAAGCAAGGTCCTCATGCCGGGGCTGATCAACGCGCATACCCATGTTCCAATGACTTTGCTGCGTGGCCTGGCAGACGACCTGCGACTCGATGTGTGGTTGATGGGCTACATGCTTCCCGTGGAGCGTGAATTCGTCTCGCCTGATTTCGTTCGCCTCGGAACCTCCCTGGCTTGCGCAGAGCAGATCCGCAGCGGCATCACGACCTTCAACGACATGTATTATTTCGAGGATCATATCGCGCAAGCCACGGCCGATGCCGGCTTGCGCGCGGTCTGCGGTCAGACCGTGATGAAGTATCCCGCACCCGACGCGCCCGCTTTTGAGGATTCCCTTGCAATGGCACGGGAGTTCATCCAAAAATGGAAGGGACATTCGCTTATCGTCCCTGCAGTCGCGCCGCACGCGCCGTATTCCACCACGCCGGAAATATTAAGAGCTACAGCAGACCTGGCAAAAGAATTCGATGTGCCCCTGCATATTCATATTTCAGAGACTGCGTTCGAAGTTCAGAACATGCGTAACGAGAACGGCATGCCGGTGGTGCCTTATGTTAAAAAACAGGGTGTTCTGGAGGCCAAGGTCATTGCTGCCCATTGTGTCCACATCGACATCGGTGAAATGCGCACGCTGCAACATGTCAACGCAGGCGTGGCCCACAACCCATCGTCGAATCTCAAACTCGCCTCCGGGTTTGCGCCGGTGCAGAAAATGCTGGAGAACGGACTTAACGTGGGCATTGGAACGGATGGCCCGGCATCGAATAACGACCTCGACATGTTCGAAGAGGTACGGCTGGCCGCATTTGTTGCAAAGGCATCCACCAACAACCCAACCGTCGTCCCGGCTGCAACCGCGCTGCTGATGGCAACGCGCATGGGCGCGCAGGCGCTTCACATCGGACACCTGACTGGGTCGCTCGAAGCAGGCAAACGCGCAGACCTGATCGTTGTGGATATCTCTCCCGCGCACAATTCCCCGCGCTTCCGTCGTAACCCAAACAATGCCTATGCCCAGCTTGTATACGCGGCCAAGTCCACAGATGTGACCGATGTGATGGTCAATGGAAAGTGGTTGATGCGCGATCATAAATTGCTTACGCTTAACGAGGCAGAACTGGTAAAGCAGGCTGGCGAGATCGCAAAGAAAATCGACATATTCCTGATCGACCGCGAAAAGTCCGTTTTATCGAAATTGATCGCGCTGGGCGGCTCGATGGAGCAGGAATCGTTCGAAGTCCAGGTCAAGGTCAAGATAACGGACCCGGACCAGCTGGTTCAGAATATGAAACGCCCTGAGGTCAAGATCAACGTCCACAAACATTATCATCAATACGACGACTATTTCATCTTCGAAGACCCATCACAGGGAAGACTGCGCTTCCGTGAAGACAACCTCATCAATGAAAAAGGTGAGGTTGAAAGTGTACGCTCGCGCCTCACTTTGCTCGGTCAAAAACGCGAGGGGCAGATCGGACACGACATATTGCTTTCGCGCAGTCGTTTCCTTGCGCCCGCCCTTCACACGCTGCGTTTTTATCGTGAATACTTTACGCCAAAACAGGAAATCTCGATCGAAAAGGACCGCCTGCGCTGGCACATAAAATACAAAGAGACGGAGTTTTTCGTGAATCTCGACCATATGAAAGAGCCCGCCATGGGACATTTCCTTGAGATCAAAAGCCGCACGTGGAGCCGCAAAGATGCAGATCATAAGGCCGGGCTGGTAATTGAGTTGCTCGACCTGCTCGGCGTGGGTAACGCAGAAACGGTCACGCAGGATTACATTGAGATGCTGCTGGCGAAGAAATAAATTTTTAGATGAATATGCTTGGAAGAACTTTCGCCACATTCTTCGCGATCCTGTTCGTGATCAGCGCCATCTTTGCATTGATCTTCTTTAATTTTGACCGCTGGGCATTCACGGCTGAAACATACCAGCAAGCTTTTGTGAAACAGGGATTCTACGAACGCCTGCCCGCAGTGTTGGCCCAGGCAATGACCGGGGGATCCGTAGATGAAAGTGAATTGCCCCTCATGATGCAAGGCATGAGCCAGCATGCATGGGAGGCATTCTTTCAGGCAATGCTGCCACAGGACGCACTTGTGGCCATGGGAGACGAAGCGCTGAATTCCGTGTTTGCATATCTCAATTTTGAATCAGACACGGCACAAATGTCACTCCAGCCGCTCAAGAGAAACATGACTGGCCCTGCAGGCGTCGAAGCGATTTACACACTTTTGAATGGGCAGCCGGATTGCACGCTGATCCAGGTCGTGCAAATGACCATCAATTTGATATCAGCGGAAGATATTCAGTTTTGCAAACCTCCGCCAGAATTGCATCCATTGCTCACACCACTCATCGATGCACAAATGGAGGTCACGGCGTTCGTTCTTCCAGACCAGGTGACTTTTGCAAGCGCGCAGGGAGTCTCGCGAGAAACTGACCCGCGTGCAAGATTGCAAAATGCACGTACAGTCATGAGATTGACTCCTCTCATTCCACTCGGGCTATTATTTTTGCTTACACTTCTTGCAGTTAATTCCTTTAAGACCTGGCTCGATTGGTGGGGCGCTCCATTGCTTGCCACTGGACTCATCGCAACCCTCATCAGCCTCGGCGGCGCGCCTGTGATCGGCGGCTTGTTAAAACGGGCCATCACACAAAGAGCGCCAACCTACCTGCCCGAGGTATTGACGGATTATGCCAGCGACCTTGCCTCCGCAATGACGCAGACGATTATGCGCCCGGTCCTGCTTCAGGGACTTGCCCTCACGCTGCTCGGATTAATTATGATCCTGGTTTCAAAATATGTAGTACGCCGGCCGGTGCCAAAAATTGAGGATTCGTCGGAAGCAAACACGATCGTTTGATGCAGGAGGCTGCGCACATGTCTGAATCCCCTGAAAAACCGAACACACTTGGCAATGCCAGTTTATGGCTCGGCATTGCTTCTTCCGCGCTTGTATTTGGCATTGGCATCTGCGCGCTGACCGGCCTCAATCAACGCTGGATCGTGCTCGCCGGCACGCCGCTGTTCGTATGCGGTGCGTCGAGCGCGTTCCTTGGTTTGCTGGCGGTCATTTTGGGTGGGGCTGGGCTGTTTGGAAAGGGACGCTCACGCGCCGCCGCAATTGCAGGTATTGTTCTCGGTCTTATCGGCTTTTGCCTGTTCTTCGCCTTCATTAATGTGCTCCAGCGCGGTGGATAAACTGCAACATTTCGCCTCGTAACTCTGTAAAATATACGGAGGCGCTCATGCGACGATTTTTTAATTTCATCTGTATTCTTGCGATTACAGCTTTGGCCTGCGGCTCAGGGACACCAGGTATCCCACCCACGCTGCAGAGTTCCGTTTTTGATTCAAGCCAAACCGCCTACGGTTTCTTCCCTTCTCCGCCGGAGGCCACCCTTGAAAGTATTTTCAAGCTATTTGAAGACCTGAGTGATCACGGTGATTTCGTGCTCATCCAGCAAAATACCGCCTGGGAGGATTTCGTGAACGGTACGGATGGAGAATCGCAAACGCGCACCGATCTCATTAACCAGGTAAAGCTCGCCCACCAGAACGACCTCGAATATATTTTTGTGCTCGACGCGCTGAACGGCCTCAACCGCCGCGAGTTCATCGGTCTGCCCGCAGGCTGGGAGGCCAGTTTTGCGAACCCGGATGTGCGCTCAGCTTATAAAAACTATGCACTGTGGGTCGTGCGAAATTTTCACCCGCGCTACCTCGGTCTCGCTTCAGAGATCAATACCTACATGGATGCCTATCCGGACGACGCGCAAAACTTTGTCAGCTTGTATAACGAGATCTACGCGCTCGTCAAAGCCGAAGCGCCCGAAACACAGATCTTCGTCAGTTTTCAATGGGACGACTTGAACAACATGTTCCCGCAGCCGGAAGAGGGAAATCGTCAGAAATTTGACGTCAATTGGGAACAGATCGAAGTCTTCGAACCAAACCTGGATTTGTGGGTGATCTCATCGTATCCCTATTTTGTTTTCCCATCCGGGTCAGAGATCACTACAGATTATTACTCCCCGCTTCTCCTGCGAACCTCGAAGCCGGTCGCGATCGCAGAGGGCGGATACACCTCCCGCGACATTGGCCAGATCATCAGCACACCAGAAGACCAAGTGGCCTACCTTAACGCGCTGCACACTCAACTAGGCCCGCGGCTCGCGTTCTGGGTCAATACCATACTCAACGACTTCAACATCGATTCCTATGTAAAGCAGATGGAAAAAGATGGACGCAACCCACAAGATGCAATCTCACTTGGAGCTTTCGCCTATATTGGACTCCGCAACTTCGATCGTTCCCCCAAACCCGCTCTCGAAGTGTGGGATTCTTTCAGGGAATAGAAATTTGTAACGGTCTAGTGCAAGGCGGTGTTAGTCCCCATCGCGCACCACGCGGATGTCGATCTCCCTATCAACATATTTCCACTCTTCTGAGGCACGAAGCTCAGCTACCAACTCATCAAAGGCCGCAGAATATGACGATGCGTACTCAAACCATGTCAAGAAATCGAATGGCTCATTCTCTCCAAGGTCACGGCAGTGATGGAGACGCCGGGCAACTGCGGGTAGATACCTTAGACCTGTTTTTACGTGCTTCGAGCTGTCCTCAAAAACTTTTCGGCGCTCATCTTGAGCAAGAGCCCACCATGACGCGGTCTTGCGAATGGGGATGAGAGCAGCGCAAATTGCCTGTGGGCGGCCGAGAGTTGGCTGTTTCGCCATGAGCTGGTCCTTCTCGAGCCGAGTTATGTAGCGCTCGTTGCTTGTCAGCCCACGAAGGAGCCATTTTGCACCGTCGGGCACCTCCTCGACGGCTCCTGTGGCAATGTTCAACCTCTCGACATCGGCAAGAGCGTCTCCAATGACAGTGCGAATGTTCACAACTTGCCATAGACCAACCTCGCCACCTGCGAAAGAGAAGAGTCGGGAGTACATTTCAGTGGCTGTCTCCTTGAAGGCACAACTATGATTTAATCAGACGAATTTCTGTGAAAAATCCCATACACAGATTATAAACTTGCACCAATCAAAAGACAACCGCGGCTTCGATGGCTTCCTCAAGCCCACGCTGGAAGTGTGGGATTCTTTCAGAAAATAGAAATTTTAACGATTGAAGTTAACTGTAGGGCAGTATTACAATTTTCCATTCTGACGGAGCAGGACAAGTAAAGGTTCAAGATGCTCTTCATGATGCTCATAAGAACCAAGCAGAACTGCCGAGAGAGGGTATTCTGGCAGCCACCGATACTTTCCGATTTCCAACAGGTCTTTTTCAGGAGTGGATTCTGCTAATTCCAAAAAGCGAAGAAACCTTTCTCTCCATTC
>CAZJYB010000143.1:0-10747 GCA_964549865.1 uncultured Anaerolineaceae bacterium | reverse complement strand
CGATGTCCTTCGGGAGGGCGAGACGCTTCGCGGCCTCGCCCCTACAAAAATTCATTAATTTCCGGAAAATCTCCCGAAATCATTTGGCTTCGGCCTTGGCTGCGGCGGAGGGGGTGGATTGATGTATTGCCGCTTTGCCTTTTGTAAATCTGCTTCGTGTTTCAACAATACAGAGATCGTATCTTCGAGCGTGTCTTTATCCAAATTGGATGCGTTCAATGCCACGAGCGCGTTTGCCCAATCCAGCGTCTCGCTAATGGACGGCGACTTGCGCATGTCCGCTTTGCGTAATTTCTGCACGAATTCCACGGCCTGTTGTGCCAGTTTCGGGTTCAGGTCGGGTACTTTCAATCGCACCACCGAAAGTTCTTCCTGCAGGGATGGATAATCAATGAACAGATACAAACAACGCCGCTTCAACGCTTCGGAAAGCTCGCGTGTGTTATTGGATGTGAGGATCACAAACGGCCTGTGCTTGGCAGAGAGAGTCCCCAATTCCGGCACGGATACCTGAAAGTCGCTCAGCACTTCCAACAGAAAGGCTTCGAACTCCGCATCCGCACGGTCGATCTCGTCGATCAACAAAACAGTGGGTTCATCGCTCAAGATCGCCTTCAATAACGGACGCTGCAGCAAAAAGCGGTTTGAGAAGAACACGTCCTCTTCCTTGGCGAGCTTATCGGCAGCCTCTGAAAGCGAATCTGCTTTGCCGAGCGTGTCGTTTAATTTATCGCGCAAGAGCTGCGTGTAAAGTAATTGCTTGGAATATTCCCATTCGTACAGCGCCTTCGATTCGTCCAGCCCTTCATAACATTGCAGGCGGATCAACTCGCGTCCGGTTGCGCCGGCAATCGCCTTGGCGAGCTCGGTCTTGCCCACGCCGGCCGGCCCTTCCGCGAGAAGCGGCTTTCCCAATTTTTGCGAGAGATATACGATCGTCGAAATTTCATCCGAGGCGATGTATTTTTGTCTGGATAATTCTGTTTTTACCGTGGTGGTTGAGTCAAAGAGAGTTGTCATTTGTCACCTGTGGGTACTGACGATTATAAGAGACTCATTCTTTCCGTGGCGTAGAAAACAATGATACCATTGGAAAAATAAGGTTTCGGGTGTGTTGTTGCTGTGAATTCATCTTCTAATGAAACTGTACGTGGCGTACTGGTGCTGGCCGATATCAGCGGTTATACCCATTTTTCGCGCCTGCATTACACCAGCCTGCTTCACGCCGAACAAATCATCACTGAATTAATGGAATCCATTCTGCAATCTGCCGATTTTCCCCTGCAGGTAGGCCAGTTGGAAGGGGACGCAGTCCTGTTGTTTGCAGAGGCACCTGCAGGTAGTGAAGCCACCGCGGCTCAATCAGCACTCTTTCGGTCGCATGTTGTTGCGCAAACCGCGCGTGGCTTTCAATAACCTGCCTGCAGGCGGTTTGAACCTCATCCTTTATTTGCTCGAAGGTCTCAACAGTGCAGTCAATATCTTGCGAAAAAATATACAACGGGCGTTGCGCAAGGGCCCGGCCGACGTGGTTGTGCGGCCGGGTATGTTGATGCTGGTTGAGGTGAAAGCCGCCACCGAGGCGGGGCAGGCTCTTGCTCCCGAACTATTGGAAGCGGCCATCAACGCCGCACGTCCGCCCTTGATACTCAACAAGCTGGAGGGCGACGCCACATTGTTGTACGCGCTTGCCGAGAACGACCGCACGATCCTGGCAGGCAGCCTCGTCAACCAGGCAAAACGCATGTTCAGCGCATTTATATTTCGACGGGGGCAGGCCATTGAAGCGGACCCCGCGATGGGGAAGGAATTGCGCGCCATCCGTTTTCGCGCCATTTTTCATACCGGGGATGTGGCTTTCAAGCGTATTCGAGAATTTGACGAACTGGCCGGGTTGGGTGTGATCCTGACGCACCGGCTTTTACAACGTTCCGGCGCAACGGAATCCGCGTTATGGATGACCGAGTCGTTTTACGATCTGGTTGCGGACAAAAATATTTCTGCCACACCCTCCACTGTCATGGCGATGGAGGAGCTGGGAGAGGTGTCCATTCGGATGCTGCCTTTATAGTGGCGGTGGACGCATAGGGAACTGTTACGCACTTATATAAAAAGCCTGGTGAAATTCAACTTCTCCCTGTGGTACGTCGTCATAAAATGGCAAAGCCATGAAGTGTTCAACGGACGGTGCTCCATGATATGTAAGATCCTGATATGCTTTGAACCCGAAACGATTGTAATACTGCGGGTTGCCCAATAATACGCAGCCCTGCGCACCCAGAGCGCGAATTCCTGCAAGGCCCGCCTCGATCAGCTTTGAACCAACGCCCTGTCTTTGAAATTCAGGCAGGACGGATATGGGCCCCAATCCATACCAGCGCTGATCGATCCCGTTGATCGTCACAACCGAAAACGCGATGTGACCAATGAGCTGGTTATCAATTTCCGCCACCAGTGAAATGGATAATGCGCCTGCCTTGCGCAAACCGTTTACAATGAGGTGTTCGGTCTGATCGCTATATGGTTTTCCATTGAACGCGGCAAGCGTGACTTGTTCTATTGCTGCCGCATCCTGTGGTATCTCAGGTCGAATGTTCATCATGCTATTCCAATTTTCTGGTAGACCTTCAAGTTCGCTTCCAGCTCTTGCTCAGGTGAATACCTGCTTGATACTGTTTCCCTCGCCGACCTGCCTAATTCCAGTCGTTTTTCGGGCTGGTCTAATAACTTGCCGATCGTATTTGCCAATTCGCTTGCGTCATTGACGTTGACCAACAATCCATTCTTTTCGTCTTCGATTACATCCATAACTCCGCCAACAGGGGTCGCAACCACGGATTTTTCACATGCCATGGCTTCGAGCAGGGCATTTGGCATTCCATCCCGTAGCGATGGGTGAACGAACACATCGATCAATGAAAAATAGGCGGGCATATCCTTGTGTGAGATCATCCCGGTCACAATAATGTTTGCGTCCGGAATGGACGATCTCATTTCTTCGAAGCTCTTTTTATCTGCTCCGTCCCTAACTTCACCAACAATAAGCAGGGTAGTAGGACATCCCTTATTCAGTTGCGCGTAGCCACTCAATAGAGTTTTCAACCCTTTTTTCTCGCGCAACTCACCAACAAAGCCAACCACTGGCCGCACGCTCAAGGCGCCGTACCCTTGTGGGGCACTTTCCTCGGCGCTTTGAGCAAGATTCAAACCCAACGCCTCTGCCAAAGAGAGATTCTTTTCCATGGGCTTGAAGTGTTCGGTGTCGATCCCGTTTGGGATCAAAACGATTTCTCTATCAATAAATGCTTTTGCTTTCTTAACCAACTCACTTGCGTTCGTCGTTACTGCACCGGCATTTTGCAATGCATACATCACATGCGAGAATTTTGCCGGGTCGAATGCCGCGCGCTCAATGTCATTTCCGCGAATGGAAACAACGCTTGGGATATCTAAATATTTTCCAGCGTATGTGGCGACAAAACCTGCTTGCGGTAAAAAATATCCATGCAGCACATCGAACGCGGCGCGTTTGTGTTCTTCCGCGATGAGTTCGAACCAATCCACCAGCGTATCGTCCACGCGTTTGTGCGAGCCGAAGCGCGTAATGCTGACTCCGTTCGAGGGGAGAATCCGTTTTTCGGAGGCTGGCAGGTTGGAGGTCGGTGCGAAGACGCGCACGTCATGTCCTGCGGAGGAAAGCAGGTGGCCCAAACGTCCTGTTGAGATTGCCAGTCCGCCGATGTCGGGTGTATACTTTTCAGTGAGGAGCGCAATTTTCATGGCTGATCAATGCGAAATGATTATTGGTTATCTTGTCCCACATCGTTGTGAGAATCCTTCGTTGGGGAAATGCGTGAAATGCGGGCGGGGGTTTTGCGACGAGCATACCAATCAAACAAAAGAAGGCCGTGTGTGCCTGGCCTGCCAGCAAGGCCTGGACATGCCGGTGGCCCTGCCGATCGCTGCGGCGCTGTTCACTTCATCCGACCTTGATACTTTTGGCCGCTCCAGCATGTGGGACAATGACAACGACAGTGGCGAATTATTTTCTGATTTGAGTTAAATCTTCTCGTCATTGCGAGGGCGTTTTTGTTCTTTGCCCGAAGCAATCGCGGTGACGGCGAAGAGATTGCTTCGTCGGGAAAGGCGCCCTCCTCGCAATGACGAGCATCAATACGGCCCGACCATTTCCCAGATCTTTTTATTTTCCACAATAAAATCGTCGCAGCGCTGGCAAGGTTTCAATGAAGGCGGGTGCATCTTACCCCGCACAGCCTGATAGCCTGCGCCTTCCCAGATTTCCTTGAACGATTGTTTGCGAATATCGCCAAGCGGAGCGATCTGCTCGCGCGTCATGCAGCACACATAAACGAAGCCGTTGAAGTCGATGAGACTGTGAGTCCACGGTGCGAAACATGGACGTTTGCTGTAATAGCCGAAGGCATAGCGGCCGGCGCGTCCCAATTGGACCTCGGACTCGTCGCGCCCAAAGGGGAACGCGTCCTCGTCTGCGATATTGATCCCAAGCTCGTTCGAGCGTTTCTCGATATGTGGTGCGATCTCTTCATTGAAGAGCGCGATGTCCTTCTTGCGCATGGAAAGTTGCTCTCCGCAATGATCGTCGACGGGGATCAAATTAATTCCGTCTGCGCCTAGTTCATGCGCCAGGTCTGGCAGTGTGGCGAGGCTGAAATAATTATTGCGGCTGATGACCGTGTTGATACGGACCGTAAGTTTGCCCTTGTGCGAGTATTTATGGAATAGTTCAACTGCTTTTGTTGTTAATTTGAACGAACCTTCCACGCCGCGTACCTTCTCGTGGATCTTGCGAATGGGCGAATCAATGGAAACGTTCACGCCGCGCAAGCCCGCTTCGACGAGTCGTTTTGCTTTTTCCTTATCGATCAATGTGCCGTTCGTTGTGAGCGTGACGCGCATCCCCAACTCTGTTGCATGTGCCACCAAATCCGGTAACTGTGGGCGCAGCATTGGCTCGCCGCCTGAAAAATGGATCTTCTTGCAGCCCAATTCCGCGAGTTCGCTTATCACTTCCCTGAAGCGCGTCATTGAGATGGGCGCCTCGCGCGTATCTCGCCAGTGTTTGCACATCTCGCATTTGAGATTGCATCCGTAATTGACCTTGATCTTGACATAAAGCGGCCTGAACGCACGCGCGTTCAAAACCGCTTTTTGAAAGTCGTCTTTTTCGTTGGCGATCGTGTCGAGACTGTACATTTCTGTTATTGTAACACTCATAACTCAACATAAAACAGTAAACATTCTATCTTGGCGATTGTAAAAAGAGAACAAATACCATAGGGCAACATACGCAGGCAGCAAATATTGCCGGCGTTACAAAAGCCAGCGGCCAGTTCTTGATTTTCAACCTTCCTTGTGAAATGATGTTTCCGTCTATTTGAAACTCATAAGGAACAGACACTAATGTGATTAGATCAACTTTCATCGCAAGAACAAATTCGCAGGCATGATCGTTGTGAATGAATTTCCCGGTTATTCTGTCAGTAAATCTAAAACCGCCGACGCGGCTAATCTCTACATCATCAACTTTGACAACTGTCTCCGTAGCCATCCATAAATACTTCAGTCCAGGCTGCGAATCAATTTTTATGTTGTGGCTCTCCCAATGAAATTCTGTGTCCATCAAGTTGCCCCTGAGTTTAGTCTCTTATCAGAAACAAATTCTTGTGCACCCCAATCATCAAACGCGATTGCTCGTTTGGAGCCAGAAGAAGATACCCTTCATACAATAGCGGATTTGTTTTTGCCGCCCGCCATAAAATAGGGGCCTGCCCATCCCGTTCAGCCAGGTAACGTCCCCATCCCAGGGTTTGCAGAGAAAGATTCCATGACCCCTTTAGTTGGTTCCATACGATATTTGTAGGATCACAATTTACATTCGCCGGGAACATCAAACTTTCGACATTGTTTAGTGGAGAAAAAACCCCATTAGCGATCAGCCAGTCCCACATCTTGATCGCTTCTTCCGGACTGAGAGACGCGATCATCGCTGAGTAATGCGGGGCGACAACTGGTGCGCCCACTGCTGATCCATCCTTTGCCGGCGCAAAAGCGCCTCCGATGCCATAAGCTTGATAAATACTATCCTGAGCAACCATTGATGGTGCCGGCACCTCAGTAGCAGACAATCCAAACAAACCAAGTTGGGCAAGACAAGATGTTGAATTATGCGCAGAGTAGTATGAGATTTGATTATCTACTGCTGTGGACCGGTATGACCTCCAGTCTGTTCCCCAATAATCCTGTCCGGACGGTGGCGGCACAAATAACCACGCCAACTCGTCAATGAAGCCTGACCCGTTGGCCGTAGGTGGAGAAGGATAGGCGAGCGGAGCAACTTGACCGGTCACCCCGGCGTAAGCCAATCCAACCAGCCAACTTTCCCCACCAAAAGCATCCCAGGAATAAGGGATCAGATCGCCTGAGTAGGTGTATCCGTGAGAGATTCCGTTGGGTGTAACCAAATTGCTCCATTCAATTTCCCGAAGCATGTGCTCTGTGCCCAATGTGTCCATCCCTAATCCACTTTGTGCCTCGAGTAAACCAATGGCGGCAATCACTGTATCGATAGAAGACCATTCTGTATTTTCCACAATTACGAATTCGCCCGCAGACGAAACTCTGACCCAATGAGGCCATAATCCATGGAAACGAGGCAGGTCAAGAAGCAGAGCCTTGCTGATCTTGTTCACAATTTGGATTGCGTCCGCGAGTTCGACGACACCCAGTTGTTCGGCGATGACAGTCGCCGCCGCGAGATTACCCGTAGCCTGAATCGCGTCAAATTCACCACTCGCATCCTTTGCTTTATCGCGCACCAGCCCTGTTGCAGGATTCCAGTTGTTCAGGAGCATTCCATAGCTCCACACGAACGCGGCTGTTGCTGTATCCGTGATCTGGGTTGTAGCAGCAAACGATACACGATCAAGAACGACGTGATCACCGGGGTTTGCATAATCCAGAATCCAAATAAGCTGATTGATATTTCCCAAAGCAGGCAAGTCAAAATTCAAAATCTGTTCTCCGCCCTCCAGGGTGACTTCTTCATTCCAACTCGTTTCATTACCATTCTTGAGTTCCAGTTTGAATGTTCTATTTGGTGTTCCACTCGCGATGTGAACCGTCATGCCTGTGATCTGGCTTTGATACGCTGGTGATATTTGTGCAGGTAAAATCGCCGAGAAATTAATGGGCAATCCTTCACGTATCGGATGATTGAGGCTCATCCATACGCCTCCCCAGTTTTTTCCTTGGGAAATTGTGGTTGTAACCTGCCCATTGTCCCAAACTAGAATGCTATCATTCAGTGCGCCACGATCACCCTCAAGGCGGTTGAAGAAGTAAACAGATTCTCCTTGATAGGGTTGTGGGCCGAAATCATCCAGCAGGATGCTAATCGAAGAATTTAGGACTGGTCCGGTTGGAGATGCGGTCTCTAGAAGAAACGCTGGCGTTGATATGCTGGTCGGTGTCGACGCGTTGGGATGCGGAGTTGAACAGCCAAGCATCATCGCGCTCGATACAAGTATGGGAATAATAGATAGATATTGTGAACGTCTGTGTTTCATATTTCACATCCCATTAGCCATTGGCGTACGCGCACCAACGGTTTGCGTTCAGCGGATTGTGGGCGGGTGCTTCGACACAGCTTCGCTAGTCAGCAGAGGCTGGACTCTGCTTGCCTGCGCCATTGCCGCAGGCACAGGTGTGAGCAGAGAAAACTCGAAGCCACGCGTACGCGAAATGCTTGAAAATGGCGACGATTGGGCGAGGGAGCAGTCCACTGCGACCACCGTTCGTCCAGCTTGACTGGATCGCCCACCCCAGCGCATGAGCGCTGGGGATCCCACCTGCCTGTTCTCGGCGATCTTCCGAGGGCCCAGTGCAAAGTGCGGGCGCTTGTCCGGTACGCTTTGTTGTGCCGCTTTTATCTTGGTCAGGGGTATTTGATTTTTAACACTATGGGTGATGCGTCTTTCCGCCAGACAAGGATTGTGCGACCATCTGCCGACCAATCCGCATACTGTGCAATAACATTAAGCGGGTCAATTTGAGATAACCGAATCAGCTCTTGCTGTTCTCCTGTACGCCAATTCACCAAAATTAAGGCAGTATCAGTTATGTTGTTGAAGTATTCTTTCCCCGGATACAGTGAGCATTGGTTGGAATCATTTTCAGAACACTTCCATTGCACTATTAAGATATATTCGCCTTTTGGGTCAAAGATAGCGTATATTATATTGTCTGGTGGCATTGACGCAAATTTTTTGGTGTATGACGAAAAGTCATAATCTAACTCGCCGTTTTCGTTTCCAAAAGACAAGGTAATACCGATTTCCTGAGCAGCTGTTGTCCCACCAGCATTGATGGGATCTCTCCAATCAATTACGGCAACAGGCATATTTGTTGCTCGATTCCAAAGGAGCATTGCCGATCCGCCGGTTTGTTCTTTCTCCGGGTTTACGGTTTCCGATGGCATTGGAACCAAATTTCGCATATTTTCATCGTAAACTTGCCAAAAACCAAATATCGTCGTGAGCGAATTAGCTAAGATTCTTTCACCAAAAGGTGATCCGTATAGGATCGGCCCAATTTCAAGCGGCTCACTTATAGTTTGAGTTTGTGTATCAATAATGAAAACAAGATTATTAACTGGAGGCAAAGCAGAACCGCCTAGGTGGGTTTCCACTGTTAGATATTTCCCGTCAGGTGACCATATCATATTATCAATAAAGTAAGTGTTCTGCCATTCCTTGGAAAGATATCCATCGAAAGGACGATTTACCATTCCGGTACTTAATTCAACCTGTGTCAAATCACCAATGGTTAGATACTTGCCGTCTGGAGTAAGGACAGTATGGGCATATGGTTTTAAAATAGAGGGCGATATGAACGTGGATTGTACTATTGGGAAGGCAGATGTGGAGGCAAAAGATGTACAGCCTATCGAAATAATTATGATTACCGTCGATGCAACCATAATTAGCCATCTACGATTCATTTTCATTGTTTTCTCCTCAAAGATTGAGCTTCTTGCTATTGGCATGGAGTATCCCCATTTCCGGATGCGTAGCATGTCACAATATCTGAATATACCTCAGTATCATTTGGCGCGATACAATTGTTTTCTAAATAAGGTTTTACCTGATCCCAAGACTGGATCTGGCTTGCATTCGCAGACTGAGCGTCATGGAAGGAATTGCTGATACAACCCACACCGCCGTTATAAGATGCAGCAACCATTTTCCACTGCTCCGTTGGTGGTATTGCATTCCATATGTTTTGCCCGATGGAAGTAATAAGTTGATTCTTGTTTACAACAAGAATTTGAGCCGCCAAATCTGTGCTGACGCTCCCTTCTTTAAGTAGCGGTTTTGATAAATCTTCATTTCCACACTGACCTGTGCTTATATCTGCTGGGTAGCACATCCCATCCACTGTTTTCTGCGCCTCGGTTCTCAAAACAGCCTTCTGGGATTCGTCCAATGCGTAGATATAATAGTCTTGATATGTGGGATATTTTGCTGGATCATATGCTGGAAAATTAGATCCACCTGCTGTTCCAGATCTGATGGCATACTGGTATATCAGTTGAATATACTTACTTGAATTTGGGTTATATCGGAAGGCTTGATCGAAGCCATCCAGCGTGATTTGTGCCAGTCCCGTTGCGTCAGGATTGGATGGGTTAAGAGCAGAATGTGACTCTTTCAAAATTAGTCCTTTAAGCAAAAAGGGCGGTATCCCGTTTTCCACAGCATAGTTCAACACATCTTGATTGTAATAATTCTGCCAGTAGGTTGGATCAACTGGATAGCCGTTTGATTGAAGCCATAACTGATTTTCTTGAAGCCATTTATTTAGAAAAGTTAGATTGGAATAGTGAGTATCCAGAGTGCCTGGGTCATTAACTGACTGCAACCAATCTGGCAGTAGTGTCGCCGTGGATAATGGAGTCGGAGTGACGGCCATCGCAGTTTGTGTTCCTGCAATTTGGGTTTGCATACAATCAAGCGCAGCCGCTGTTGCCGCTAAAAAATCAGGAGTAGGCGTTGAAATGGATTGCGAAGGATTAACGCACATTGTAATTGAAAGAGCCGCCAACCCCACCGTGGGGACTAACTTCGCAAGCGTTCGTATCAGGTCAGTTGTCAAAATGCTTGATAAGTTGAGGGACGGCATGGGAATAAATGTCATCGTCCATACAATTTCTGGAACTGTAATTTCTTTCGTAACCCATTCCCGTACCCACTCTGTTTTCTCCACCCACTCGCGGATGGTTTCGGAGATTTGACGTGTGATGTAGTTCCAGCCGTCTTGAACCCACTCGACAACCTGGCGTACTATCTTTTCAACCCATGTTTTCAACGTGTAAATTGTTTTGGCAACCCAAACGACAAACGGCTTTAGGATATTTTTCCAGATAAAACCAATGATCCACCCAATCCAATTCAGGAGCGGGACTTTTTCTGTCACCCACTTGTAAACGGTTTGCGCCACTTGGATAACACTTTTTACCCACTCCGAATGAGTAATGTACTCAATGACTTGGCGAATGCGTTGAACAAAACGCGGTACGGCTTCTGTGATGGTCTTCCAAATCGTGCGCGTGATTTGAACCAGAGTTCGAATGGGGCGGGAAACCCATTCTCCAACAGTGGTCTTCCTTTGCACTACATGCGGCACAGGGACAGAAATGCCAGATGGA
>CAZJYB010000142.1:0-10805 GCA_964549865.1 uncultured Anaerolineaceae bacterium | reverse complement strand
GCATGCGCGGGTCGTCCCAGCCGTTCACGTGTTTTTCCTCCACCAGGCGGCGCAGCTTGCGCTTGCTCATCACGGTATAGGTCAAATTCAAACGCGCGAATTCGATCTGCCGCGGCTTGAACACGCCCAGTTGATCGAGGAACCATTCATACAATGGACGGTGGTTTTCATATTCAAGCGAACACAACGAGTGTGTGATGCCTTCCATCGAATCGTTCTGTCCGTGAGACCAATCATACAGCGGGTAGATCTTCCATTTATTTCCCGTGCGATGATGCGGCGGTTCGTGCAAAATGCGGTACATAACCGGGTCGCGCATGTTGATGTTCGGGTGCGCCATGTCTATTTTGGCGCGCAGGACGCGTGAGCCATCGGGGAATTCGCCATCCTTCATGCGCTCGAGCAGGTCCATGTTCTCCTCCACATCCCGGTCGCGGAACGGGGAATTTACCCCGGGCTCAGTCAATGTGCCGCGGGTGACGCTTAATTGCTCGGGGGTCTGGTCATCCACATAAGCCTTGCCGGCCAGCACCAGCTTTTTCGCCCATTCATACAGCTCTTCGAAATAATCGGAGGCGAAGGTCACGCGTTTCCACTCGATGCCGAGCCAGCGCGCGTCCTCCAGGATCGCATCCACGAATTCAGTTTCTTCCCTGGCGGGGTTGGTGTCGTCGAAGCGCAGGATCACCTCGCCGTTATTTTCCCTTGCCACGAGATAGTCGATCATGAAGGCCTTCACGTGGCCGATGTGCAGGTATCCGTTCGGCTCGGGAGGCAGGCGCGTGCGTACATGCTTGAAGCGACCGCTCTTCAAGTCTTCCGCAACGATCTCTCGGAGAAAATCTGTTGGCTTATTTGTTTCTTCAGGGCTCATGCATCTGCCTTTATGATCTTTATTTTAGCGTCCGCAATTATAACAAACTGCACTTTATTGCATGTATAATTACTGGTGGAGGAACCATGACCGAATCAAAAAAACCTAAAACCAGCTTCGCTGGGACGTATTTCGACCGTGACTCTGTAATACGGCTCGCACGTTGGGCCGAAATTTCCTCGTGGATCGTCCTGGTCTATCACGTTGCACAAACCCTATTGCAATTGGGTGTTTTCCTTCTTCAACTTTCGCGCGGGTTTATTTACCCGTCCGGTTTTACCGATCTGGCCCAGCAACTTTCGTGGATGCTTCAACCCATCGTACCGGGTTTGCTATATTTCATTGGTATCCAGGCGATGGGCAAAGCCCTGCTGATCTTCATGGATGTTGAAGATAACACCCGCCGCGCTGCAAGGAAGTAGCATCGCCCTTGCCCGAATAATATCGCTATGCTACAATAGCGCCCGCTGGTTTATTGGGGACTCGTCTAATGGCAGGACAATTGCCTCTGGAGCAATTAGTAGTGGTTCGAATCCATTGTCCCCAGCTTGGCTCCCTCTTCGTGAGGGAGCCTTTTTATTTGGAGTGGTTCGAATACCCTTACAGGGTACGCGTCCATTGTCCCCAGCTTGGCTCCCTCTTCGTGAGGGAGCCTTTTATTTGAGTGGTTCGAATACCTTTACAGGGTACATGCCCATTGTCCCCAGCTTGGCTCCCTCTTCATGCGACCGCCAGGTCTTGCAGGGAAATCGCATGGTTACGAACCCCCTGCCTCCTTCGCCCACTCGCCTCGCTCGGGATGCGTCGCGAGAGACCTTCGGCGGAAGAAAGACAAGAGCCGGCTCATATTTAAATAAACCTGGGTCAGCGACTCTTGCAAGAGTCGCTGACCCAACAAAGCATTGAAACGATTACGCTGCGGTAGGTTGCGAAATTTCCTTAACCATTTCCGCTGTCTCTTCCGGCTGGTCAACACGGGTTGCCACATCGGCCTGGGAGATGATCCCGATAATTTGACCGTTCTCATCCACCACAGGTATGCGCCGCAGTTGAAACTCAGACATTGCATCAAGCGCCTTTTGCACATCGTCAGCGGCGCGGCAGGTGACGATCTTTTGCGTCATCACATCCGCCACTTTTGTGGATTTCGTGTCGCGCCCCTGCGCTACAATGAGCAGGGCAAGGTCGCGGTCGGTCACAATGCCGATCAATTTTTTGGTCTGCTCGCTTTCGATGACCGGGATGGAACCGACATTCTCGTTCTTCATCAACAGGGCCGCTTTTGAGGCTGCATCGGTCGGCAGGCAACAAGTCGGTTTTTTTGTCATTACTTCAGAGCAAGTCTTCATGGGGATACTGCCTTTCCGGCGATTTTACTGCAACAGTCGTACCAGCACGAGGACGACAACAATTATGAGCAGGATATGAACAAAATTGCCGCCGCGGCGGAAGGGGGCCGGGCCTACATAGCCGAGCAGCCAAAGTACGATCAGGATCACGATAATTAGTTCCAACATGGTTTTCTCCTTTTATCAGTTATTAGAAAAATGAACGGCTTGTGGATGCCGCCCGGTCTGCACGATCTACAACCTGCGCCCGCGTGCCAGCGATACAATGATCAGGATCACGGCGATCACCAATATGACATGGACGAGATTCCCGCTTTGGGGAAATGCCGGGATGATGACCGGGCCGATATAGCCAAACAGCCATAACAGGACCAATACTACGATGATTGTTTCAAGCATGTTAAATCTCCTTTTTTGATGAAATATGTTATTTCCCGATGGTTTTGAACTTTTGCCGAACATTTGATGTGTCATTGCGGGATGCTTTCAATGCGCTGCACGCCAGAGGAGACGGGCCAGGCAGCTCTATAAAATCGATGGTCTGCTTCTCCCGCAATGACACATATAAACAGGGCGTGGGACTAACTTTCTTTGCCCTGGATTGCCTTTTTCCCTTTTTCTGCGGCTTCAGACACGCGGTCCAGTTGGCCAACAAGCACTTCCTGGCTCTGTTCTTTTAATTCCCTTGCTTTATCGCGCACGTCAGCCTTGATCTGGTCGGCCTTGCCGCGGATTTGCCCCATGGTGCCTTCCACAGTTGCCACGGTTTGATTGCGCAGTTCCATGGTCTTCTGCTGGATCTGCTGGCGTGTGGCCTTGCCGGATTGGGGTGCAAACAAAAGCATGGTTGCGGCGCCGGCCAGGCCTCCGATCAACAGCCCGGTAAAAAAGTTTCTGGGTTGGTCGACATGATATTCTTGGTCGAGCGTATGTCTGTTCATTTTTTATTATCCTTTCGTTGATTTTGTGATTGGGCTATCCATCGAGAATATCTCTGTTCATGGGATCCTCCTTTTTGGACCATGGATAACAATGCTCAAAGACATGTTTGATGGAGTAATTTTTATGTGCGCCTCAGGACCTCAGGTTCGCATACTTTTTGCCGCTAACTGCAGGCGATCTACCATACGCTTCGGCACCTCGGTCTTGCTGATGAAGTCGTCTGCCCCGGCGGAAAATGCCGCCTGCTGGCGTGCATCCAACTGGCTGACCAGGACCACGAAAAATTCATATAAACATAACCGTCGTAACTCTGCAATACCCATGGCGAATTCCGACGGAAGAAGATCTGCATCCACCAATAGCATGTTGAATTGGGTATCGGGAGCTTGTGCCAGTGTCGTTGGCCAGTCTGATGATTCGCCAACGACCTTCATCTTTAGATCGAGCAGTAACAGGCAAAACGCTGCGCGCTCTTCCGGTTGTGCATTGGCCACATAAACGCGGAGCATGCCTCATCTTATAACAAATACTCCCAAGCTACATCCTTCAGCCGGGGAGTATTCATCTCCGCCACTTGGGGGAGACAGGCAGCGATGCCTTTTACATTTATGAAATGGCGGTTCTTATTAAGCCGTCAGCCGCGCTCTCGGACTTCCCCTGAATAAAAAGGTCAGCAGGAAGCCGGCAACGAACCCGCCGATGTGTGCCATATAAGCCACACCTCCGGTGTCGGATGTTGCGGTAATCGAACCGATACCGCTGAACAATTGCAGGACAAACCAAAGCCCGATCACCATCAATGCGGGAACCGGGATCACTCGTTGTCCCTGCAAGACGCTGACGCGTGCCTGTGGGAACAGCAACATATAAGAACCGAGTGCGCCGGCAATGGCTCCTGAGGCACCCAGATTGGGGATGCTTGAATCCGCACTAAAGGCCAGTTGCAGGAAGGTTGCGGCAAGCCCGCACAGAAGATAGAAGATCAGGAATTGAACATGCCCAAATCGATCCTCCACGTTATCGCCGAAGATCCACAAGTACAGCATATTGCCGCCAAGATGTACCCAGCCGGCATGCATGAACATCGAGGTAAACAAGGTCGGGAAATCTGCAACTGGGTCGGAGAGGAAACGACTTGGAATAAAGGCCCACTGCATAATGAAGGCCTCCCCGCCGCTCATCTCCACCAGGAAAAAGAATACGTTCAGTGCGATCAGGGCATAGGTAACCAAAGGCACCGTTCTTCGACTGCTATTGTCATCACCAATTGGAAACATGTATTTCTCCTTTTTGATTTTGTTGAATAAGACCAGGATCGTGCTATTTTACGTTCGAGCTGCCCTGGCTGATCTCGTGCAAGAACCAGATCCGTTTCTCGGTGGCATCCAGCAGCTCTATCAGCAAATCGCTGGTGGGGTGATCGCGATTCTCCTGGGTCAGTTCTATCGCCGCGCGCATCTGCTTTCCGATATGCAGATTGTCTGCCAGCAGGCGTTCGATCATTTCGTCTGCCAGGACCAGGTCGTCATTATCGTCAGCGATGGCCGTCAACTCTTGAACGTGCCCGATGCTGCGAAGCGTGGTGCCGCCGATGCGTCGTACACGCTCAGCCAGGGGATCAAGTGACGCCATTAATTGTTCGGCATGCTCGTCGAAAAGAATATGATAATCACGATAATGCGACCCAACCAGATGCCAGTGGAAGTTTTTCGCCTTCATGAACAATGCCATGGTATCCGCAATGATGGGGTTGATCGCTTCGCTGACAGCCTGAACCTGTTCGGGAGTCAGATCTGTGGGTGTGGCGAGCGGGCGCGGTGCGGACGAAGAATTTTTCGGGCGTTTCGGCATTTTCGGTTTGGTGGTCTTTGAAGCCATGAATACTGTCTCCTGAAATGAAGCGAAAGCTTTACGCACACGAAAGGGGGGAATTCGACCAACGCATCATGCATGATGGAATGATTCCTTCCTGCTGTACAGGCAAGCCGGTCATCCATGAATCGATCCGTATGATTTTGCTCCCTGCCCACCCTGGTTTATTCTCCGGGCGCAATGAAGTTCGCAGGGACGCAGGTGAAACCCAGCCCCACCGACAATGAGTCTTTGATGCCATCCTGGCCCGGATTGAATTGGCCGGCGGCGTCAAGCAGATCGAGATCAGGGGAACTGGCCACTTTGAACAAAATATTGCCCTCCAGTTCATCCTGGGAGATGATGCCGTTATTGTCTCCATCGAATGCAGTCAGCAGGGTTTGTGTAAAAGTGGCGCCGGAGTTGGCCTCGATGGTTTGATTAAGTCCATCCACGAGTATGGGCAGAAACCCGGCTCGAAATTTCTCCTCGGTCAAACCACCCGCGAGCTTTCCGTTGGAACAACCATTTGCGTTTACGTCCGCTTCGATCCGCACGCCGATCAATTCCACTTCCAGCGGAATTCCCATAAAGGCCATCTGGACGCTCGCGCTGGCCGGGCCGCCAGAGAAATGACCGTTCGTGATCGAACCATTGAGGATCGAGGAATCAGTTGTGGTGCCCGGGTCGATCGTAAAGTTGTCTGAGCCATCGAAGACGGGTGTTGATTCTGTCTTCATCCCATGAAAAAGGGTCCATTGGGCGTCCGGGTCGTTCTGCAGGTCGCCGGTCTTCAGCACATGCAGCATGACCAGCTGGCCCGTGTTGATCATCTCGTCGAGCGTCGATTGTAATTCGAGGCCCGGAGATACCGAGACAAGTGTGGCGAGCATGTCACCAAACAAGTTGTCGAGTCTCTGTTGCGGATCTTTATCCACATCGAGGGCCCATGTTTGTGATTGGGCCTGGGTCGTTGGAATCAGGAGGCTGTTTGTGACAAAGTGATAGCTTATATCTGCCTGTTCGGGGGCCACTGCAGGTGGCGGTATTGTCGGCTTGGCCGTTGGAGGACTGCCGCAGGCTGCCAGCGTGAACGCCAGAACAAGGCCGCTGTGCAGGATGAAGACGTTTTTTATTTTCATGGAGAGCTCCTTTATCTCGAATCTTTGATTACCCGGCGCACAGATTTAATGGGATCCGTCTCCATTGTGGATTACTTGGCGTTTAGTCTGGAAAGCTGGTCCCTCTTATAAAATACGAATACGATTGGATAGGCAAGCAAGGTGAGCAAGTCCATCGCGAAAAACAGTAAATTCAGTTTCATGCTCTCTTCTCCTTTTGCAGCTTTATCTATTTGGGTTTACAAAAGACCATTGATCAGATAGGCCGGGGATTATTTTTAGCCCCGGTCTATCTGATCAAGTCTATCTGATCAATGGTCAAGCCTCATAATTTATGAATGAGCATGGCCCGAAGAGCGCCCGATCACCATCAGTACGACCAAGATTAAGACTCCAACTCCCATTAAAACGAACAAGATCAGCATTGCGTTTTCTCCAAGGATCGGAGAACCAGACTCACTGGATTCATTTGGAGCGGTCTGTGGAACGGCCTGGGTATCCCCGGTGATGGTGATGCCGCCATCACCGCTGGGTTGTGCCTCGCCCTGGAAGGCAAAACTGCCGCATGCCACAAGTACCAAGGCAGACAGGGTCAGCAAGCAAGTGATGTTAAAAATTCTACGCATAACGTTCATTTTATTTCTCCTTTGTTAGTGAGAATTGATCAAAACAATTCCCGGCGTTTGAGTTGTAAATCTAAATTAATCTTATAGCAAACACTCCCTGAACGCATCCGTCGGCAGGGGAATGTTTGTCTCCGCCATTTGGGGGAGATTCATCCGGTATATTTCTGGTGACTTTTCTGCAATTCCATCTGGGATATTTTCAGTTGGCTGTCTGAAAACTTGAATCTCTGGTTCAACTAAAAAGCGTCCCCGGCCTATTCGGCCGGGGACGCTTTTTTGCTTTAATTTCCAGGTCAGGAAACCAGTTTAAAACGTAAGGCAAGGGCCACCGCCTCGGTACGGCTGGCGACCCCTAATTTCGCGAGAATATTGCTGACGTGCGATTTGATCGTTGAAGGGCTTACAGTAAGCCTGCCGGCGATCTGTGTATTATTCAACCCTTCCACCATGAGGACCAGGACCACACGTTCGCGTTCGGTAAGGTCGTGGCCGGGGATCGGCTCCTTCGTTGCATGGACCAATGCCTGGGCTGCCTCCTGAGAAATGGTGGCCCGCCCGGCATGGGCAGCGCGGATGGCTTGCGCGAGATCATGCGCGGAAACATCCTTGAGCAAATAGCCAATGGCCCCGGCCTGCAATGCACTTTGTACAAGGATCTCGTCCTTAAAACTGGTCAGCGCGATCACCTGCGTGGTGGGGGATCGCTTGCGGACAAGCCGCGTCAATGCCGCGCCGTCTATATCGGGCATGACCATATCCATCAAGACGACATCAGGCTGAAGTTTTGCGCAGAGTTCAACGGCGGCTGAACCTCCCTCGGCCTCGCCTGCCAGTTCCATGTCGTCAAAGGCTTTCAGGAAGATCGCCAATCCACGGCGTACCATCATATGATCGTCCACGAGCATCACGCGGATGCGTGGGGGTGATGGATTCTTCATTGCTTCTCCTCTTCGGGTTCTCCCGGCCAGCGAAGAAGGACTTTGGTGCCTTCGCCGGGCTTGCTGTTAATCGTTAACACTGCGCCCACATTCTGGGCGCGTTCGTGCATCATGCTCAGGCCATAGTGCCCGGGTAATGCGGAGTCGGGGTCGAAGCCGCGGCCATTATCGTGAATAAGCATTTCGACCCTGCTTTCACTGTATTGCAAATTTATCTTTACACGGCTCGCGCCTGCGTGTTTGACGATATTGTTCAGGGCCTCCTGGCCGATTCGATAGAGCACGACCTGCACTTCGCTGCTTATGGTATCGTCGCCGGTAATGGTTACAGCGACTGGAATGTTGGTGCGGCCCGTGAAGGCATTCGCGAGCTGGTGAAACAGGTCATTGATATTGCTGTCTGCCAGTGCGAGGGGCCTTAATTCGGCTACCAGCATGCGCATTTCTGAAATCGCGCCGCGTGTCAGCTTGCGCAGGTCTTCGATGGAACGCCTGGCTTCCTTGGGGTCGCGTTCCCACAAACGCGGCAATACTTCGGCGATCAGGCTGGCAGAGAAGAGCGACTGGTTTACGGCGTCGTGAAGGTTGCGTGCGAGGCGCTGGCGTTCCTGCAGTACTGCCAGTGCCTGTCCGTCTTCATATAGTTCGACATTGACCAGGGTGGTGGCGGCATGATTCGCGAGGGTCAGCGCCAGGTCTGCTTGATGCTCCTTGAAGTAATCCGGTTCGGAGTGGGCGAGGCCGATGACCCCCATGTAGCGACCTTTAACCGCCAGGGGTACCCACATCCATGATTGCACCCCATCCAAAAGCACTGCAGCATCACCTCTCAGGAAGGATCTTAAGAATTCAGCCGCCTGGTCTGCACCATTCACATCCGCAATTCGAACGGGACGATATTTATTAAAGATTGAAGTCAGCATTGTCGGGTTGTCAAGTTCCATGCTGAGAGGTACCGCCTGTTCCGATTCCTGGGGCCTGTATGTGGTAATGACTGTCAACGTCGGCTCGTCCAGCGTGAAATACCCCGCCAGGTTGTATTCGATCACATCGCGGAAATGGTTGAGAATAAAGCGCGGCTTGAGATCGATGGCTGTGGCCAGTTCCTGTGAGATCTCGAGCAATGTGGACTGTTCATAAGCGCGTTGCTCCACCCATTTTCGAAGCAGGCGCTCTTCACCGATCCGCTGGCTCACATCGCGAATGGTGCTCAGCAGGCATGCATGGCCCTGATGGGAGAAGGCCGTTCCGCGCCACTCGGCATGGAACGATGAATTATCCTTGCGCATATGCATGGCCTGCGCTTCAAATACGCGACCCGCTTGCGTCGTTTGGATGTATTCCATTAATAAATGATGGCTCTTCGGATCCATGAAGACCGTGGGATGAAGGCCGATAAATTCCTCACGGGTATAGCCGTGCATCTCTGCGGCGGCAGTATTGGCATCCACCACCAGGCCGCTGGAGACATCGTTGACGATCACACCGTCTGTGATGGTGTCGAAGATGCTCCGATATGCCGATTCTTCCTGTGCGCGGTCTTTTGTTTCTTCCTTCATTTGAATAGCCCTTGTTCGATCCAGCTTTTCATAAAAACATACGACGATTAATTTTACTCCAGAAAATAACCGGGATCACTGCGAAATTGAAAATATCCGCCCGGCAGGATTCTTGCCAGCCTGGCTTATTTCCTGCGTTCCTTCTTCTTTGCCAGCAAGGAAGCCGTTGTGGATCGAGCAGGATCAGTCGGTGCCTTTTCTTCTGAAGGTGCCGACCGCTCGACGCGCGGTTTTTCTGTTTCGATGACCTGCGGCGCATTGACGACTGATTCGACCGGCGACGTGGATGGCGCGTTCTCGCGGACGCGCTCCTTTGCTTTTAATAAGGCCTGCATGCGTATATCTGCCTCGAGCACAGGTACTTCAGTTCTTTGAAGGTTTAGTTTCCCAGCCAGCCACGTGCCTGTACGAGTTATATCCTGCGTTGTGATGATGAGCCTGCGGACTGCAATATCAAAAGGAAGCAGGATTACAGCGATGAGCAAAAGCCACGGCCATGCCGGGCGCGAGGCACGCGAGCCTTCCAGGTCATGGGTGAATGCATCGGCGGGATTGGCAGAGGCAACCTTCCCGTTCGTCGACGTCACGAGGCGCATGAGCAGGTCCGGGTCCGATTCGAGACGCAGGTATTCGGGCGAATAGGAGAGTGCCCAGCCGGTCGTCTCTGAAAACGATGCACCTGTCTGGCCCGCTTCCCCGGATAAATGGATCAGATACACGCCTTGTTCAGTTGGAAGAAAATCCGCTTCATATCGACCGGGCGCGGTTTGCCTCAATGACACACTTTGCGCTTCGCCATGCGGCGCGACAATGCTTGCTTCGACCTGATAATCGTTGAGAAATTCACCATTCGGGTTTTGCGCGTCGAGGGCCAAATGTGCCTGTTCGCCTTCGGTTTTGATCGTCATCTCAAGCGCGGTATCGAGTGTATCGCCGATGGTATAACGCACGGCCTGCGCCCAGAAAGTTGGGTAGCCTTCCCAGCCAACCCATTCGCGCGCCCAGCGACCGGTCGCATCGGACGTGAAAGCCACCGAACGGCCCAGGCCGTATTGCCACGCAGCAAGGATCGGGTCTCCTTTTTCGGATTCGAGGATCACGGTTGCGAGGTCTTTCGCGCTGGATGCTACATACCCATGCAGGCGCGGGGTGGTTTCGATGTTCGCGAGGATCGGTGAAGAATTGACGAGCGCCGGGAAGAATGATTCTTCCATGATATACGAACGTGTCGCGAGCGAAGTCTCTTCTGTAAAGATGCTCGGGATGCTGCTGGCATCGGCAGTGAAATGATAACGCCCGCCGCCGATCAGCGCGAGGTCTTCAAGGAAGGGCGCGGCGTCATTGCCAACGCCGACAGTTGAGAGCGTGATGCCGTTCTCTGTGAAAAGTTTTTCCACCAATTCCGGGATCCCGCTTGGGTCCGCGCCGCCGTCGGTGAGCAGGATCACATGCTTGACCTTCGCGGGATCATCCGGCAAAATACCAGCCATGGCCTGCAAGCCGGACATGATATCCGTGCCGCCACCTGGTTGTATGCTGCCGATG
>CAZJYB010000141.1:0-10812 GCA_964549865.1 uncultured Anaerolineaceae bacterium | reverse complement strand
ATATGCAGGATCATATATTAGGCCCGGCATATAAGCGACTGGAACGATATAAGGCCAAAGAATTGGATTTTGCCCATGAAGTTGTTGATCAGGGAGTGGTGAAAGCTCCGCGGCGGGAGTTCTCGCAGGCAGTTTTGCATCTCATCGATAATGCATTTAAGTTCAGTCCTCAAAATGGAAAGGTACGATTTAATATCCACACCAGGTCGGCTGGTGGGGTCAAAATTGAAGTTTCAGATGAAGGACCCGGCATACCATTGCAACAACGCGAAAAGGTCTTTGAACGGTTTTATCAGATCAGCCAGGGAGACAACAGGGAATATGATGGGCTTGGGGTTGGGCTGACCATTGCCCGTGCTGTTTTCCAAAGCCTTAATGGATATGTCAAGATCGTCGATAGCAGCGCAGGCAGTCTGGTTTACGCTGAATTGCCGGGTGTCAGCGCGGAAGATATAGTATATGGATGACAGGACCAGGCCGATCAGCAGGTTATCACCCGAGATCATTAGGAAATTGGGGGCCAGGAAGGAAAAGTGGGATGTTGATAAATTCGGAAGTACCCTGTTCGAACAAACGGGAGAATGTGTTTTTATTATTGGCATGGACCTGCGTTATCTTGCCGCAAACCCGCGTGCCGTTCATCTGCTTGGTTATGAGCAGGGCGAGTTGGTTGGGATGTCTGTGAGTGACGTGATGTCCATGGAGGAGTTGCTGGAGCAGAAATCCGCGGACGGGGATCAAGCCAACATCTACGAGAGGATACTCAAACGAAAGGATGGGGTTCTGGTTCCCGTCGAAGTCAGCGCATCGCTCGTTTCCGATGAAAGCGGAGCACCTGCCTATATTCAAAGCATCGTACGCGATATTACGGAGAGAAAAACAACGGAAAAGCTCCTCAAAAGAAGCGGTCGTATCCTGTCCGTCATTAGTGAGGCCACTGCCCGTTTATTCCGTTCCTCAAATATCGAGTCGAGGATATCCGAGGTGTTGGAGTCTCTCGGGCAGGCATTGGAGACCTTTTGCTGCGTGATTTTTGAGATCGATAATTTTGCAGGCCAGCCCGAGATCCGGGTTCGATATAAGTGGGTGGAGCAGGAGGTCAACTCCTTCGATATTGAGAAGGCCATCGGGCCTTTTGTAAACACGATCGTTTCCTCACCCGAGGCGGTCTTTTCTGTAAAGGACGCCGCTACAACCATCGATACACCCGGTTATTCGTTTTTGGCGATCCCCGTTCAGGGGACATTGGGATCCTGGGGCTTTCTCGGTTTGTTTGACCGCGAAAACGCGCTTGCATGGCTGCCGGCGGATTTTGACACCATACAGACGGCTGCCAATCTTATTGGGGCAGCATTACAGCGTATTCAATATGAAGAAACCATCCGGTTGAACGAGTCCAGAAACCGCGCGATCGTGGATGCATTGCCGGATCTGTTGATCCGCATTAATTCCGTCGGCATCATCCTCGATTACAGTACCAACCCGGATCATGCCCTGTATATTCACCGCGATATGATCGCCGGTAAAAAATTCGATGAAACGTGGCCGCAGGAGATCGTGGCCCGCATCATTGGCAGTGAAAACCAGGATTCCTTTACAGCGCCTCGCTGGGTGGAGGGATTTCAATTGCCTTTTAGCAGTAGTGCTTACGAATCAAGGCTGCACCCCGTCAATTCGCACGAAGCCTTGATCATTGTCCGTGATATTACAGACATGATAAATCTCAATGAGATGAAAACAGATTTCATCAATCGTGCGTCGCACGAACTGCGAACGCCGCTGACAGCCGTGATCTTGATGGCGGATCTGATACAGCAGGGAGGAACCGATGAAGAGCTGGACGAATATTGGCGCACCCTGAGGAATGAATTAAATCGACAGAAAAGCCTGATCGACCGTCTCTTGATGGCAGGGCGGCTGGAAAGCGGTATGATCCGGTTGGAAGGTCTTCCAATGGACCTTGTTCCAGTATTGCAGGAATCGATTCAGGCAGTCAGGCCGATTGCCAATAAAAAGAAGGTCACCCTTCTGCTGGATGCGCCCCAAACCCCGGTTCCAATTTTGGGCGATCAAGGGGCCCTCGAACAGGTATTTATCAACCTGATCAATAATGCAACAAAATTTTCGCCTGAGGGCAGTGATGTCAGGATCACAGTCGGGCATTCAAAGGATGATGTTACGATATTGATCGAAGATCAGGGCATGGGTATTGCTCCCGAGGCCATTTCCCATCTGTTCGAAAAATTCTATCGTGCAAAAAATGTGACCATCGCCGAAATACCCGGAAGCGGCATCGGCCTGTACATCGTCAAATCGATCATTGAAGAGTTGGGCGGAAAAATAGATGTGAAAAGCGAGTTGAACAACGGCACCGCCTTCATTGTTCACTTAAAGCCTGCAATAGAATAAAACTTTTTATACCGGTTCAGCCAGTCTTAAGTTGGCTGCGATCAGCGGAAATATCTGCTCGGCGAATTTTTCTGCCGAAGGCCGTTTCTTGCTCTTCTCATGACTCCATTGCAGGGCCAATCCGTAGATCGCCCAGCTTGCGGCTGTAGCTGCAGTTTTGGGATCGGCATTTGAGCCTTCTTTTTCCAGCCAGACTTGCAACAATCCCTGCAACGCATTTTTAACCTGTGGTTCCACCAACGATTCAAATTGCGGATCCGCCGGTTTGCAATGCGCGTTGGCATTTGACACAAATTCACACACTGTAACGATAAGCGCTTTTAGATTCTCGTCGCTGTATTGACAGGCGTTAAGCAATCGTTTTTCGATCTCGTGCTTGAACCCCTGGCGGACGCTGTGATCGAGCAGGGCGTATTTATCGGGGAAATGCGCGTAGAATGTGGCGCGGTTGACTCCTGCTTTTTCGGTGATGTCCTGCACCGAAGTGGAATGGAACCCTTTTTCAGCAACGACCTCCATAAAGGCTTTTTCGAGCAGGCCTCGGGTCCGTTTGACGCGGGGATCCACTTTCTCTTTCTGTAAGTTAGACAACATTTTTACTCCAGTGTTGCTTAGGCAACAAAAGCCACTTTTTGATGGGTGACTTTAAACATCTGTACAGGTAAATTAACAACAACTGTTGCTTATCCAACAGACGTTGAAAATATAGCACAACTCAAAAGGAGAGTCAAGATGAATATCGCACTATGGATCGCGCAGGGATTGCTGGCCGCCATGTATTTAATGGCTGGCAGTATGAAGACTTTTCAAACGGTCAAGACGCAGGCGAACCCGCAGATGACTTGGACACACGGCAGGTCGCTTGGTTTCATCCGCTTCGTTGGGATCTCGGAGTTGCTCGGCGCGCTTGGGCTTCTTCTGCCGCTGATAACGGGCGTCCTGCCCTGGCTGACGTTGCTCGCAGCGATCGGGCTTGCAATGATCCAACTGCTGGCGATCTTCACAGAACACCTGCCAAGAAAGGAATACAGCGTGATCCCCGTGAACATTGTTTTGCTCGCACTTTCAGTATTCGTGGTCTTTGGCCGCTGGTCGTTGCTTGCGTAAGAATGCGGAAGAACGAAACCATCTGAACCAAAGAAAAGGAAGAAGTATCATGTCAAAAGTTAATAAAGAGATTGCACTGGCTCCAAACAGGGAATTTTCAAAACTCGCAGATGACCGGCAGATCGAACGCGTTGTTGACGCGCTTGAAGCAAATGGTATCCATGCCCTGATCGCGCAGAACGGGGAAGAGGCAAAGCGCCTGTTCTTTGAATTGGTCCCCGACGAAGCAGAGGTCTTTCTCGGTTCCTCGGTCACACTTGAAAAACTCGGCATCAAGGATGAGATCGATAATTCCGGGCGTTTCGATCCGTTGCGCCCCAAAATTTTTGCCATGGATCGCGAGACTCAAGCGCGTGAGATCCGCAAGTTGGGCGCTGCGCCGGATTATGCAGCAGGGAGTGTCCATGCAGTGACCGAGGATGGCCAGGTGATGATCGCATCCAACTCGGGCAGTCAGCTTGGTCCATATGCCTCCGGTGCTGGCAAGGTGATCTGGGTGGTCGGCGCACAGAAGATCGTGAAGGATCTGAACGAAGGCTTCCGACGCATTCACGAATATATTCTGCCTCTCGAAGAGGAGCACATGCAGCAGCTTTACAAGGTGAGCACCGCTGTGAGCAAGGTCCTGGTCGTTAATCGCGAACTCCGCCCCGATCGTATTACGATGATCATCATAAAGGAAAAAATCGGGTTCTAATATAACCCGTCTCGGAGGATGTTATGCTAACCGCAACTGAAGTTTCAAATTTAATCCCTAACAAGGAATTTACCCAACTGGCAACTGATGAGAAGATCGCGCGCACTTCAAAGGCGCTTGAAGCCAATGGCATTCAAACGTTGATCGCCGAAAACGGCGCTGAGGCGAAACGATTGTTCCATGAATTGGTTCCCGAAGGAGCCGAAGTTTTTCTCAGTTCATCTGTAACGCTTGAAAAGCTGGGCATTAAAGATGAGATTGATCAGTCAGGACATTTTGATGCGCTGCGACCTAAAATATTTGCAATGAATCGAGAGACTCAAGCCCGTGAAATTCGTAAGCTGAGAGGCGCGCCCGATTATGCTGTGGGCAGTGTCCAGGCGGTGACTGAAGATGGGTATGTTGTGATTGCTTCGAATACCGGCAGCCAGCTGGGTCCATATGCTTCAGGTGCTGGCAAGGTGATCTGGGTGGTCGGTGCTCAGAAAATTGTGAAGGACTTGAATGAAGGGTTTCGCCGCATTGAGGATCATGTTATTCCTCTTGAAGAGACGCATATGCAGGAACTCTATAAAGTCAGTACTGCGGTAAATAAAATGTTGATCGTTAACAAGGAACTCCGCCCGAACCGTATCACAATGATCATTATCAAGGAAGAAATAGGTTTCTAAAAAGAAATTAAACCCAATTAAACTCATGGTGATGTTGTCTAACTCATAGTTGGGCATGTCCAGCTCGGTAGAGGGAAAAAGTGAATGGGGAACACCCCTGCTTTATCTCGTTATGGATAAGATTGCTTGGCTCTGCCCACAATTATAGAAGTCAGATTAAACAACCAAATTTTAAAGAAGTAGTTGGAGAAAAAGAATCATGGAAATTGGAATCGATAGTTTCGCTGCAGTATCAAATGATGCCATGAGCACTGCTGGAAGCAGGGCGCAATCCATGGCCGAATTACTCGAAAGAATCGAACAGGCAGACCGCGCAGGGCTTGATGTGTTTGGCATTGGGGAACATCATCGAAAAGAATTCCTTGATTCTGCGCCTTCAATCATTCTTGCTGCCGCAGCGGCACGTACAAAGAAAATCCGCCTTACCAGCGCGGTAACAGTGCTCAGTGCTGCAGACCCCGTTCGGGTATTTCAAAACTTTGCCACCCTGGATCTGGTTTCACAGGGAAGGGCCGAAATGGTGGTCGGCCGTGGCTCATTCATAGAAGCCTTCCCACTGTTTGGTTTGGATCTCCAGGATTATGATGAGCTGTTTTCTGAAAAGTTGAATCTCCTGCTTAATATCCGCGATAATGAAGTAGTTAATTGGTCTGGCAAATTCCGGCCTGCACTTATAAATCAGGCCATCTATCCAAGACCGATGCAGGACCCCTTTCCTATTCGCCTGGGTGTCGGGGGCACACCTCAATCATTTGTTCGTGCAGGGATGCTTGGGCTGCCGCTTACGGTTGCCATAATCGGCGGCGAAACACGACGTTTTCGTCCACTCGTTGATCTTTACAGAGAGGCTGGAAAAGAAGCAGGACATCCCCCTGAAAAACTGGACGTCGCATTGCACTCGATTGGCTATGTGGTGAATACCATGCAGGAAGTGATCGATGATTACTATCCCGGCTATGCCGAAACTTTTACAAAGATCGGAAAAGAGCGTGGCTGGCCACCCATGCGGAGAGAACATTTTGATGAACAATTGGGCCCGTTGGGTTCATTGTTGATTGGCAGCCCCGAAGATGTTGCTGCAAAAATCCTTCGGCATAGTGAAGCTCTTGGCGGTATTTCAAGAGTCACTTTCCAGATGGATAATGCAGGTTTGTCGCACGAAAAACTCACGAAATCCATTAAACTGATCGGTAAACGGGTGGCGCCCTTAGTTAATGGATTGTAATTGTGAGCCGATTCTCAAAAGAAATTAAACTCGTGGTGATGTTGTCTAACCAACCGACAGTAATCATAAAATCGCGAGAGAGAAAAAGAAATGAAACAAATGCAGACACAAACTACCACCAAAACAGAGTTTTCGATCCATCCCGCCACGATGATGGGTCATGTCTCGTTGACAGTTGCCAGCCTGGAGAATCAGATCGAGTTCTATCAAAAGGTGCTTGGCTTCCAACTGCATTGGCGTGAAGGAAATAAGGCTGGGTTGGGAGCTGGTGGCACAGACTTGTTACGCTTAACTGAAGAACCCAACTTAAAGAAATATCGCGGTGTGACTGGGTTGTATCACTTTGCTGTTTTGTTCCCAGATCGGCGTCAACTAGCTATTGCAGTGGCGCGTTTGTTTGAGTTGAAATATCGTAACCACCCAACTGACCATATCATGACCAAGACTACCTACCTGGATGACCCGGAAGGCAACGGGATTGAGCTGTATGCCGAGTCGCCTGAAGATGGGACATTCATTGTCGAGAAAAACGATTTCGTTACACGCCGTACAGACGGCACATTAAGCAGCGGCCGTGAGCCATTGGACGTGGAAGCTTTGTTCAAGCATCTCAAAGAAGACGATCGTTTGGATGCGCCCATTCCTCCTGAAACAAAAGTTGGTCACATCCATTTGCATGTGCGAAATGTACAGGAAGCGGTGGATTTTTATCACGGCATTATTGGCTTTGATGTAATGGGCATGTCATCCACATTTCAAGCCGCGTTCATTTCTGCGGGTGGGTACCACCATCACCTCGGGCTCAACGCCTGGCAAGGGGAGGGCGTGCCTCCACCTCCTGCTGATGCACTCGGATTACGCCATTTCGTGGTCAATTTGCCCGATCAAAAAGCACTGGATGAAGTGGTTGCCCGTGTTGAAAAAGCAGGCATTCCTGCGAACCAGATAGATGAAGGACTTCTGATCTATGACCCATCGCAAAACGGGGTTGTGTTGACTACTAAATCAAATTAATCAAAGCATCCCAGGTCTGAAAGATCTGGGATGCTTTGATTTTATTATTTCCTCACGATCGGTGCAGTCAGGCAGTGTGCCGCGCCGTACCCGCCAACGAGCTTGGTGAGTTCGGCTTTGATGACCTTGAATCCCCTTGATTCCAATTCGTGATTCACGCGCTCGTTTTTCGAGAGCGCGATCAGCACTTTTTTGTTCCCAAAATTGAGCAGGTTGGTGGCGTAATCCTTTTGTTCTTGCGGCGTTACGTCGATAATCTCGATGCCTTTATTGTGCAATAGGTCTCTAAATCCACCCAGATCTTCGCTGGTGATCTGCCCGTTCTGTTTGCTGACGCGTAATGCGCGGCGACTGTCTATTTCGCCGCCTGCCAGCACCAGGTGAGGCGCGAGCGGCACCCAGAACATGTCGAGATGCATGGCTTGCATGTGCTCCGTGGATGGATTCGTAGGGGATGCGGATTCTCTCTCGTGACGTTCGTTCACGACGGCAACAATTTGGATTCCGTGTTCTGCAAGCTTGTCACCGATTTTCCTGCACACATCTTTCACAGCGGGCAGGGTGGTGCGTGCGCCGACCCCAATGTAACAAGTGTCCCCAAGGATGATCGAATCGCCGCCCTCGATCGATCCATCCTCTATCTCAACGATATATTTCTCACAGCCGAGTTCTTCCAGGACCTCTTTATAGATTTCCATCTCCGGCTTTCGCACCTCCCAACGCATGCTCGAGAGCAGGATGCTATCTCCCAACGTATTGGATTGATCGCGGCCGTAAAAGATATTGCAGAGGGGTAGTCCCTGTGAAAAGGATAATTGGTAATTCAATTTTATGGCGTTCTCTTCCCCATAAGTTTCCAGATCTTCTCTCAGGACGTGCTGGATATCGTTTTTTACCTGTAAATAAATTTCATCTATCGTGACGTTCAGCCCGCTGTTTTCAAGCTCGGCAATTTTTTCTTGTTTATAAGTCTCGAAATACTCATCCGCGCGCTCCAGAAGCTTTCTTTCCAATTCCCCCATGGATCTGGGCAGGCCAGCGATGTGTTGACCTGCAAGCACGCGTACATAGGCATCCTTGGCGCGAATGACCTGCACACCCTCCTGCTCGATCAGCGCTTGCATCCTGCGGAATTCCGCGCGCGCTTCCGGGACCTCGTAATAGGTAAAGAATAGACTTTTGGATTTTGGTAATAACTGGGCCAGTAACGCTTCGCAGCCGGGCTCGCCCCATACCAGCACTTCTTTAAGAGGGTCGATCTCGTTGAAGATGTGAACGAGATGGTCGGCGCTGGCGGTCATGGATTTTCCCGTTTGACGCTCGATTACATGATCTCGGGCGCTTGAATGTCTAGCAATCTCAACGCGTTTGCGATGACCTGCTTCGAGGCCGCCACCAGGCCCAAACGCGCGTCCTTTATTTTCTTGTCCTCCGTCTGCAGGACGGGCACGGCATGATAGAACGAGTGGAACGCGTTGGCAAGATCGTATGCGTAGGAAGCCATCACGAGGGGACGATATTCATTTGCCGCCTGCTGTACTGCATCCGGGAAGCGCGAGAGTTTTTCCACCAACTCGATCTCATGTTTTGTCAATTCGTAGTCAAAGTTCACCGATGTTTGATCGGCAATATTCGACTTTTTCAAGATCGAATTGGCCCGAACATGTGCGTTCTGGATATATGGCCCCGTTCGACCGTCGAAGGCCAGTGCCTTGTTAATGTCAAAGACGATATCCTTGTTGTTATCCACCGAGAGCATGGAATACACCAGCGCGCCGAGGCCGATCTGGGAGGCAATGTGCTCACGTTCATTCTCAGGGATGTTCCCGCTTTTTTCGGCCTCCACTGCCAGCACACGCTTGATGGCTTCATCCGCCACTTCCTTGAACAGCACCAGGCGCCCGCGCCGCGCAGACATGGCTCCTTCAGGAAGACTCACGAAACCGTAGCCCAAGTGGTAGCACTTCTCTGCCTGAGGGAAACCCCACAGCTTTAAAATTGCAAATGCCTGCTGCAGGTGAAGCGACTGCCGCACATCCACCACGTAAATGGAGCGGTCCACCTGATATTGCTCGAACTTCACCTTTGCAAGCGCAAGGTCCTTTGTAAGATACAGCGTCGTGCCGTCCGAACGCAGGATCACATTCGTGCCATACTTTTCTTTTGTCAGGCCCAACTTCTCGTCGATCTTCACGATTACAGCGCCGCCCTGTGGGCGTTCGTCGTCGGCGATCTTTTTTGCGATCAATTCATCGACAATTACCTTGGATGGTTCGTCCACGTCGCTTTCGTAGAACCATACATCCATTTTTACATCGAGCATTTTCAACACGTCGCGCAGTTCTTCCAGACTCCACTCGCGCGTGGTCTTCCATAACTCGCGCACGTACGGGTCGCCCGCATCCCATTTGCGATACATCTCGCGCCGTTCCGCTTCGTATGCTTCACGTTGCACGGTCTCTTGCGGTGTTTCGTTATCCTTCTTTTCGAGCAGGGCGGTGGCTTCCACATATAATTTCAACATCCACTGGCCGCGCTCGTGAACACCCTGCGGTTCCTGGCCTTTATACAATTTGTCATAGATCCACATCACGGTGATGACACCCAGCCCAAGATCGCCGGGATAGGAAGCGCGAATTGTTTCAAAGCCAGCAAATTCCACCAGCCTGGCAAGCGCCTCGCCAAGGATCGTATTGCGCGCGTGTCCAATATGGAAGGAGTGATGTGTGTTCGGCTGGGCATATTCGACCATGACGCGTTCTTTTTTCGCCACGCCGCGCCCAAAGTCCGCGCGCGAAGCGAGCACTTGATCCACGACCCGGCGCGCGTATTCAGATGTCGTGAAATACAGATTGAGATAGCCCTTGACCGCGTCGATGCGGCTGATCCCTTGCACGCTTCCGATCTGTCCCTGTATGTGCTCGGCGATCTGCTGGGCGCGCTGCGGCACCGGAAGTTTGTTCCCTTTGCCGGCGCGGGCTTCATCTGCGGCGGTCTGAAAAAATGACGTGGCGAATCCCCATTCACCGGAGAAAGGAATGGCCTGCCATTTAAGCTCTGCAAGCGCAATGTCATTTTGCGCGCAGAACGTCTTGATCTTTTCTTCGATGAGTTCTTGTTCTTTTTCAAACATGATTTGGGATTATATCTTTAATTTACTGAATGCTTCAGGTGCTGGTAAACAAAAGCGGGAGCCTTTCGACTCCCGCGCTTTTCCGTGTAAAGAATGAATTACTCAGACTTCTTGGCAGCAGCTTTCTTTGGCGCGGCCTTTTTCGTTGAAGCCTTCTTTGCCTTTTTCTCTTCCACAGGTGTTTCGCTGGGGTTGAATGCAGCAAGCCTTTTCATCAGGCGGCCTTTGCGGCGAGCTGCATTGTTTGGATGCACGACACCCTGCTGGGCGGCTTTATCCAACATGCTGATCGCTTTCATCACGGCTTCTTTCGTGTTGGGGTCGTTCTGCGTGAACGCAGCGCGGGCATTGGTTACGGCAGTACGAGCGGCACCACGGAAAGTTCGGTTGCGAACGCGGCGCTTCTCGTTTTGACGATTACGTTTGATCTGGGACTTAATGTTAGCCAAGGTCTTCCTCCAAAAATGACTTGCTCTTCTTTAATGACAGCGCTGTATTTTACATGACGGATGTGGTTTTGTCCAGTCGCTAGTTGACCGGTGTCCATGTAGCCGTC
>CAZJYB010000140.1:0-10812 GCA_964549865.1 uncultured Anaerolineaceae bacterium | reverse complement strand
CAAGGCATTGAATAATTCATTCTCGAAATAGAAGGAGAGCAGAACGCTTTTTTCTGTGCTGCTGAAATTGGTTATTTCTGCGAATAGTTGAGGGCCATTTTGCCCGCGTCGCAGCGCCAGTGCAGTGATGCCAATATTTTCATCCGAATTGCCAACAGGCAAAAACTGAACATCGCCGGGCAGGGAGGGTAACCCGCTTTCGGGCAGGCCTCCATCTGAGACGATCACGATGGTGGACTCGGCCTGATTCCCGCGTGTGGCTCCGGCCGCCAGCGCAAAGGCGCTTTCCCAATCGGCGGCGCCCTGGGTGACATGAGCGTTATTCAACGCAACCTTCAATAACGGTTTGTCTGTTTCAGCCGCGATCAGGATCTCGGGGGTTCGACCGACCAGGATCAAGGTCATGGAAGAAGCGGGGTTGAGTCCATCGATGAGCGAATGAATCGTACGTCGCGCAAGTTCAAAGCGCGACGGCTGCGTATCCGTTGCGTTCATCGAGGCGGAAGCATCCAATAAAACGATCACTGAGCCGGATGCGATCGTGGGCACCGGGATGGCGGGACGCGCGACCGCAAAGACAAGCGCGGCCAGGATGATCAATTGCAGGATGAGAAGTAGATTACGTTTGAGTTTTTGCCATGGCGCGTTGGCTTGCTGTTCGCGCAGCAACTGCTCCCATAGAAAAGTTGAGGAGACCTGCACCTGCTTGCGGCGCAGTTTGAGCATGTAAAGCAAAATGATGGGGATGGCCAGGGCTGCAAGCCAAAAGCCAATGGGTGCTAGAAATTGCATGTCATTTAACAACGCCCGCGCGGCGCATCTCCAGCAACAGCGCCTGGTCCCAGGGTTTATCCGTGGTCAACCCCAGATACCGAATACCCTGTTTGTGGCAATCCTTCTGCGTGGATTCGATCCACGCACGTGCACGCACGCGATACCGCTCGCGCAAGCCACCGTCCAAAGAGATGTCTTGCGCGTCTTGTGTCTCGCTATCCACCAATTGCAGGTCGCCCGCGAGCGGTGGGTCCAGCTCATCGGGTGAAAGGACATGCACCAGCGCGGCTTCGTGCCCGCGGCCGAGAAAATTTCGCAGGCCGGATTCATAGCCGGACGATGAAAGCAGATCGGAGATGAGAATCACCAGCCCCGGGCGCCGCGGCTTGATGCCGAACTCGCGCAACGATTGATTCAAGTCTGTCTGGCCGCTTGGTTCCAACACTTCGAGAAAGCCGAACAAACGCGGCAGCGCAGCCTGCCCGCGCGTGGGGCCAAACTCGCCGGCCACATGTCCGCCTTGAAGATAGCCAATCGAAAGCACATCGCCGGATGAAAGTGCGATGGCGCCCAGCCCGGCGGTTAACCTGCGCGCGTAATGGAATTTATGCTCTTCACCTTCGCCCCAGTTCATTGATTGCGACCCATCGAGCAAAATATGCACGGCGAGGTCTTCTTCCTCTTCCAGCAATTTAATGAAGGGACGTTCAAGCCGCGCGTAGATATTCCAATCGAGGCGGCGCAAGTCGTCGCCCGGTGTGTAGTCGCGGTAATCGGCAAACTCCACACTGCTGCCGCGCCGCGAGGAGCGGCGTTCCCCCTTGATCGCACCGGTGCGCACGCGCGATGCCACAAGGGTCAGTTGGTTTAATTTTCGAAGCGTGGATTCGTCGAATAGCATTTTTGTTTAATCACAGATATGATGTGGCGACTTTATTTAAGTGATGTTACGCACCGTCCCGCAGGTTTGATCTAAAAACAGGCTTGAGTTACGGCAACCTGCCTCCTTCGGAGACCTTCGGCGGGACGTTCTCCCACTACGCTGCGCTACGCCCACTCGCTTCGCTCGGGACTGCCGCTTGCGGCGTACGCGAGGGACTTCGTGCGTAAGATGAATTTATTTAAGCAGCTTGAAGTACACTGACCAATTCCTCGATCACCATATCCGTGCTAATGCCTTCTGCAAGGCCGTCGAAATTCAACAGCAGACGATGGCGCAGGGCCGCCTTCGCCACGGCGTGCACATCTTCGAAGGCAACGTTGTATCGTCCCGAAAGCAGGGCGGTCACTTTTGCGCCGAGCACGAGTGCCTGTCCGCCGCGTGGAGAGACCCCGTAGCGGACATATTTCTTCACGAGCGGTGAAGCGCGCGAATCTGCCGGATGCGAAGCCAGCACGAGCCCGGCAATATATTCCTTTACATGTGAAGCGATCGGCACCGTGCGTGCCAGCTCGCGCATCTTCACGATGTCTTTTCCACTGGCCGCGCGATCCGCAGAGGCTGTTTCTTTTCCGGTTGTGCGATCCAGGATCGCGGTCATTTGCTTTACATCGGGCATTTCCACGTTGATCTTGAAGAGGAAACGGTCGAGCTGTGCCTCGGGCAGGGGATAGGTCCCTTCCATTTCGAGGGGATTCTGCGTGGCCATCACAAAGAACGGTTCTTCCAGATGATACGTTTTCTGCGCAACGGTCACCGAACTTTCCTGCATGGCCTCGAGCAATGCAGATTGGGTCTTGGGCGTGGCGCGGTTGATCTCATCTGCCAGCACCAGGTTTGCAAATAACGGCCCGGAGCGGAATTGGAACTCGCGATGGCCGTTTACATCCGTGAGGATCTCTGTCCCGAGGATGTCCGCAGGCATCAGGTCTGGTGTGAATTGGATGCGCGAAAACTTCAGGTCCAACACCTGGCCGAGCGTGCGGATCAACATCGTCTTGCCAAGCCCGGGCACGCCTTCCAGCAGCACATGTCCTCCCGCCAGAATGCTCACGAGCACGTGTCTTACCACCTCATTCTGCCCCACGATCACGCGTCCAACTTCGGTCTCGATCTTTTGTGCATGTGCGCGAAATTTATCAGCGGATAATTCGGTCATAAGGTCTCCATTAAGGTTCCAGCGAGTCGAAATAATTTCTGATGATGTTCATGAACGAAAGTGGGATGGTTCCGCTTTCGATGGCTTCACGATTGAATTCATCGTATTGCGCGTAAACTTCATTGTACGGTACAAGGCTTTGGCCGGGCTGTGCCGGGTCGGTTGGACCCTGACCGATCACTTCGCCCTCATCCCCTGAGGAGGGAAGATCGACGGTGGAACCATCCTCGCCGCCCAACAGGCTGGGCGCGTAGATCTGTTCGTACGCCGCCTCACCTCCGTCACCGGCGCCGTTGTTTTGATCGATGGGAGAATTCGTCACTTCTTCACCGCTCGATGGACTTCCCGAGTCACTAGTGGACCCCGAACCTGCCGCGCCGGGTCCGGTCGTTTGCCCACCTTGAGCAGGGCCCTCGCCCTGCTGGCCCTGTCCGTTCTGTGCGGGTCCCTGACCTCCGCCTGCGGCCATTACTTGATTCGCCCCCTGTTGCATCTGCTGTGAAGCCTGGCTTGCCGTCTGTGACGATGCGATCTGCTGGCCGGCTTGTGCGAGCGTTTGCGCAGCGTTGTTTAAAGCTTGCTGCGCAGCTGCGTCGTCGCCATTCTGAAGCGCTTCCGCTGCTTTTTTTAATTCATCCGCCAGTTGCGGGTTGCTCGATGAAAGAGAATCCGCAAGCGTATTCAATTGATCTGCAAGTTGTGCTTTCTCCGCGGCGCTCATCTGGCTGATATCCAGGTTTGCCATATCAGAGGCCGCGGCCATGTTATCGCCCTGCGCCAAATTCTCTCCTGCCGATTGCAAGGGACCGTCTTGTTCCTTTGCGAGTTCGTTCCCTGCCTGCTGAAGCGCCTGTGACATTTGCGCGGTCTGTTCGTTCGAGAGATTCTCCAGCTTTTGAGCAGTGCTCGTCAACACAGAGACCGAGCCTTCAAGCGTTGGGTTTCCTTGTAATTCACCAAGCGCCTGTTCAAGCGGCTCAGTAAGCTGCTGTTGTTGTTCTTCACTTAATAATTGATTCGATTCGATCTCCTGGATGATCTCCTCGATGTTCGCGGCCTGTTCCGATACAGCGGCTTGCACCGCGCGGGCTTGCGCAGCGGCTTTGAACCATGCCTCTCCGCGCAGCCAGACAACGGTGAGCAGGAAAGCGACTGCGAAGAGATATGTCAACTCCTTCTTTTGCAGGCGCAGAGGAAGATATTGACGGGGTTTTATGTTTTGAGATGCATGCAGCGCGTCTTCAAGCTGACGATGGGCCAGCTCGGTCTTTTCATTTTTGTGATCGAGCTCGAGCGCCGTGCTGACGCGTTCCCCGAGGTGAAAGGCGCGGTCAAAGTAACGCGCCGCGCGGAGCGGCTGTACGGGCCATAGATATGCGATCCCGCCTGCAATGAAGGCAGCAATGAAGGCCGATAGAATCACCAGCACAAGAAACTCATTTCGTAATAGATCGAGCTTATACAGGCCGATCAGCCCGGCCATCAATGCAAGCGCCAGCCCGATGATCAGCCCGCGCAGTGACCAGGTCAGCGCGCGTTGTGTGCGCATATGACGGATCCAATGGTCAAGCGTTTGAGAAAGGTCTGTGATCGTTGCCATTTAATGCTCGGGCCGCCGCACCAGGCGGATGCTCATGAAAATAAGAAGGATGGTCAGGGCAGTATAAAGCAAAACATAGATGATCCAGGGGGAGGGAAGCGGGGTCGGGCTGGTACCTCCGAAGAAAGGCGTGCTGGTGAGGAAAAGGCTTTGCTCCTGGATCAGGATCGTTTCACTGACGAAAACGGTAAGAAGCGAATTTGTGGAAATGAAGGCCCAAAGCACAAGGGATGCGAACTTTTGAAGGGCCGCGCTGGTATTCGTATTGTTATAACCGCCGAAAAAGAAGGATTCGAACAGACCGATCATGAAAACGAACAGCACAAGCGCGAGCACCGAAAGCAAAATGCTGGCATAGGAGGTAATCGTGGCGGCAAGCGTCCGTTTTAACAGGCTTGAAAAGAATAATCCCAGGGAACAGAAGAAAACCGCTGTGACGACCAGCATCAGGCCGGAGATGAGCGTTTCAGCCAGGCCAACACCCCCGAGGATAAAAGCCAGGCTTTGGATCGGAAGCGTGGTAAAGATCAACAGGAGCAGATAGGTCACCGCGGCCCCGAGCTTTCCGAATATAAGTTCGCGCGGCGTGAGCAGCGTGGTCTTCAGCAGATCGTAGGTGCGGTGCTCGCGCTCGGAGGTGATCGAGCCGGCGGTCAGGCCGGGGCCGATAAAGCTGATCAGCAGCAATTCGATCATGATCACCGTGCCAAAGACGGCTTTTCCCATGGACTGGCGAAAGCCGGGTTCAAAGCGCGTATAAGATAATGTGTCGTACATGAATAAATAGACGACGCCAACGAACAGGCCGATCAGCGAAAGATAGGCAGTCAGCAGGATGAATGTGCGGCGGTCGCGCATCCTGCCCCTGAGTTCCTTCATGATGACCGGGTTGTCGAGCAGGCCGTTGAAGATGCGCCATCGTTTGGGTTGTGAGACTGGTGGGGTGGTGGCGGGCGTATCCATCAGGAGACAATTCCTTTGGTGGTGCGCATGAAGACCTCTTCCAGGTTTTTAGACTCTTCACTGAAATGTATGACCGCATATCCGTGTGCGAGCAGGGCCGCCAGCAATCGGTGTACGGCAGTGTCGTCACCGTTGAAATCCACTTCGATCAGGCCGCGGCCGTTGTGGTTCGCCGTTCTGTCCATGCGTGTGGCGGATACGCCCTCAAATTTTTCGAGGAAGAGCTGCGCCTCGTCCGCGCGTTCGATCGTGGAAATGTGGATCAGACGATGCGGCACCACGTTCTGGCTCAGCTGGTCGAGCGTGCCCACTGCGGCCAGCTTTCCATTTTCCATGATGCCCACGCGGGTGCAGAGCTCCGCCACATCCGCGAGAATATGACTCGAAAACAGGATCGTCTTTCCGAGACGAGCCACCTCGAGCAATAGTTCCCGAATCTCGACGCGGGCGCGCGGGTCCAGCCCGGAAGCGGGTTCGTCCAACACGAGAATGTTCGGGTCGTGGATCAGCACGCGGGCGAGTCCGAGGCGCTGTTTAAGTCCCGTGGAGAGCGTATCGACCATGTCGTCACGGCGATGGGAGATATCCACAAGTTCGAGCAGGTCATGGATCAAGCGCGGCCTTTCCACCTGTGGAATATGGTAGCAGGCTGCAAAAAATTCGAGATATTCATGGACAGACATGTCGCCATAGACGCCGAAGGAATCCGGCATGAAGCCGATCAGTTTGCGAACCTGCTGCGGGTTTTTGCGCGTGGAATATCCGTTGACGAGTATCTCGCCCTGGTCCGGTTCGAGCAGGGTGACCAGCATGCGCATGGTGGTGGTTTTGCCTGCGCCATTCGGGCCCACAAGGCCAAAGATCTCGCCGCTTTCGATCTTCAAGCTGACCGCATCCACCGCTTTTCTTTGCGCGAATTTTTTGCTTACGTTCTGGAATTCAATGATCGTGCTCATGGTCCCACTTCCAGTGTGATGTTCGAATGCGTCATTTCAACCCAGTTGTTTTGATTGTCCTCGACCTGTAATCGAACTTCACCGACCCGGTTCACATACCTTTCAGGGTTCGGAACAGTGAAATCCCCCCAGAAGATATTTTCCATGGGTATCCAGCTTTCAAGTTCATGGTCCCATAAGGAGGCGGTGATACTTGTGGGCGCGTTGTAGCTGTCCAGATGCAGCGTCAGCGATCTTACAGTGCTGAATTGGAGCGGGATGGCGGGGCGGAATTTCAGCGTAAACCCATCCTGTGATTCGTATGTAGCGTAAGGCGTGGCCTCCAGCGATGAAGATTCCCAACGGAACATGGCCGGGGAAAGTTTTATAACGCCATCCTGCGCCTGCACACCGGGTGATAATTGATGGATGTAAAATGTGGTGTCCAATATCGTTGGATTGCCCTCGCTGAGATTCGCGGAAGCAGCAGGTTCCTCGAGCCAGCCCATCAGGTAGATACCCCAATTCATGTTGTTCGCGCCGTATTGTGCATACAACAGGGATTGCAAGAGTGAATTTTTTCTACTCAAGGCCTCGTTGTTTTCAACATCCAGGTAATCGAGGCCCAGGATCGTCATTGAATCCTGGGTAAAGAAAGCCGGCCCATCTGCCCCGGCGAGCAAAGGTACATCCACGTCCATGGGTTTGCCGGGTGAAAGGTCGCCGATGTTTTTCCAGCTCCCGGGGGTTACCAGGATCGCGTCTTTTAATGAATCGGCCCCTGTGTTGGTGATGGTGCCGGTCAGTTTCGGCATCGAATTGGATAGTTCGATGACCAGCGCATGCTCCATCGGCAAGGCCGGCAGGCTGCCGTGCGCGGCGATGATCTTCATGCCCCCGATCTCAATGGGAATTTTGTCGGCGATCACATTCCGTTCCCGTTGGATGGAATACCACCCGGTGTTCCCCATGAGATTGGTGTCCTGTGTATTGTACGGATAGAGCAGGAAGTTATCTGCAGATTCAATGGAATATTGTTCACGCTGCGGGGAATAGATGCCCAGCAGCGTATGGCTTTCCGCCCGCTCGACCTCGTCCCAGGCTTGTATCACCGTGATGCGATTCAGGGTGGGGTCATTCCCTCGGTATAAATACCCGGAAAAATATGCGACCGTTGAAAACAGGATGGCGAGCGCGGGGATCGAGATCCATGCCAGTTCACGGCGTTTGATGATGCGCAGCAGGATGTAATTGAGCGGGCCGATCATAAGAATGTAGAGAATGATCCAGCTGCAAATATAAAAGACGGAGGGGACACCCAACTCTGAGATCGTCCCGAGCGCCTGATTTGCATTGTATATATCCCATTGTCCATTTGCCCAACTGGTGGGCGCGACGTGAAAGTTCAACAGGTAGTCGTAAATGTCTTTCATTCCGTCCCAACCTTCGAGAGGCGCGAGGCTGGGGTCCGCTGCGATGAAGATCACCTGACCGCGCCCAAGCGATTTCCGGATCAGAAAGGGGTGGCCATCCTGCTCGGCCAGCACTTGGGCATCTGCGTACAGTTCCCCGATCGCGAGAACCATTTCTGCGTCGGACGGGAAAATTTCTTTCGTATAGGTTTGCAAATCTAGCGGGGAGGTTGTCCTTGTGGTGCCTGTAACTTTAATGGGAAGTAGATCACCCAGCCCTGCTGTATTCTCGCGCCATTTTGGGCCACCGCCCACCAGCAAGCTGCCGCCTTTTGCGATCCATAGTTCCAATGCTTCTTGCTGTGCAGGGGAGAACTCGCCGGTATCGGCGCCGGACACAACGATGACATCGAGCGCTTCCCAGCCCTGGGCGAGTTCAGGGAATTGAGATGGTTGTAATTGAACGACACGCGTGAGTCCGGTCGTTGTTTGGATTTCAGTCAGCACGTTGTATGCGGAGGGGGTATCCGATAATAACCCAATCAGCTTGTTATCGCTCGACAGGTTGGCCACCTTTACATTCGTTTGCACGATGGCCACGTCGTCGACAACGAGGCTGATGTTAAGGCTTACGATGGCACCCTGTGCATAGACGTAAATGAAGAACTCTTTGCGCGAGGTGGTGGGCAGGGAGATATCTGCGCTGAAAACAGAGATGGAGGCGTTGTATATCTTGTAGGAGGCCTGGACCCTGCCATTGACAGCCGGCCCCTTGTTTTCGAGGGTAATATGGAGCGGGATCCATTTGGCTTCTTTGATATACCCGTCGAATCCAGCATCCGCCTGCAAAGTGACCTGAGATTCCTCCTGTGCAGATACGTCCGCAGGCAGGCCGGGGACGAGGAACAGTGCCGATAAAAAAACAGCAATGAGGACAGACAACAATTTTCGGATCGATCGAAAGCTCGCAAAATGCTTCATGTGTTGCAGCTCCTGGCCCCGTAATTATAAACCCCATGGGATTCTAATTTGATGATTGAATTTTAATGTGGCTGACGAATGGACGCAATCACGTTTTCCCTGCTTATCGCGCTGGAGAATACCTTTCTATATAGGGCGCAGCTCTTTGCAAGGACGATATCTCCGCCTTCCACCAACTGGCCCTAACGGCTGAGCCCAACGCATCCCCAATGCATCGCCAAGGAAGTATTCGGGGATATTGCTGCTTTGCTGTGAGATGCGGCCCAGGCCATAGGTATAGGACGTCGTCCCGTCATTAAGTACCTGGGTGAGGCCAGAATTAATATCCAATTGATAGGTGGTGGTTACACTATCTACCGTTTGTTGGATGCGGTCGCCAAGTCCATTATAGCGATTTTCGATTGACGATTGGGGACCTGCGGCGATTGAGATCAGGCGATTTGCGGAATCGTATGTATAGGTGTTACTTTCATCATGCAAGAGATTCCCGTTTGCGTCAAACGTGTAATTGACTCCATCCACACTTGCCAAACGATTGGCATTGTCATAGACATAGCTGACCGCTGATGGCTGACCGCTGATATTGCTTTCCTGCATGAGACGGTTTCCGACTTGATCATAGGTATAGTTGTAAGAGTCGCCCGTGGAATATTCCGCAGTCGTCAAACGATATAAGGGATCGTAGTTGTAATCAATTGTGACTTCGGCCTGTTCGAATCCGCCGGGGATGCCGATGGAGGCCGTTTCACAGCCTGGGATTTCACAATGATTTTCAGTGCCGCTCCAGAATGCGGTGCCTCGCAGGTTTGCGCGGAAGCGGTAATTCCCGTCCGGCAAGATCAACGTGGCCTGTCCGTTTGCATCCGTCGTTGCGGTATAGCCAGTGATGGTCTCTCCATCAAAGGCATGGATCGAGAGGTCTGCATAGGGAGCGTTCATTTCGTCGAGCACGGTAATGGTCACCGGCTTGTTAACCGTGATGGACGCTTCTTCACAACCGTTCCCAGGATAGATATGTCGCAATCCCTTCGTTTCCCTACTCAATTACCTTAGCTTTGCCGGAATAGAGGTCAACAGAAACGTCAAAAAGGGCTGTGTCGTAGCTCACCCGCCAATTTCTAGGGAAAAGAGGGCTATTAAGTATGGAAATATTGCATACATTGTTGACTTTAAGGCGCGCTTCCTTTCCGCCGAGTTCTTCTACTATTTGGAGCGCGTCGTCAGCTGTTATCTTGAGGTTGCTCATATTTATGCCTGTCCATCCAAATAAAGGGCGAGGAAAATGTGCCTCGTCATAAACCGCTTTTTTAAACAACGGATAGACTTCTACAGTAATTGTTTGGTAATGCAAATAATCTGACACCCTATTATTGCCGCTGTTGATCTTGAAATAAATGACGCTACCAGCGTCAAAACCCTTGTGGGTATCACTACATTCTTTTTTGAAATACATGCCGAGCACTTCCCAATCATTTAAGCCTTCGCTCAATTTAGTTTGCACCAGAGCATTGGCAATTTTGAGATAATCTGACTGCATCCATGGAAAGGAACCGGGATTTAGATGTAGATCATCCTCAGGAATCGTGGAAACGGGGTGGAATATCTCAGTTCCGTCTTGATCCAGAGACAAGAGTATTGTCTCTGGATCTATTTCATACTGGGCAGAACCATTCGGATCACTAACAAATGAGGGATAGCTGCCATAGGTCTGCTCTTTTTCTCTTAGATACAAATAATTTAATTGATATGCTGTTCCAGCGCAAATACTTATACACGCAAGCGCAACCAATGTTATCGTTATCTGTTTTTTTTTGATTTGTTGACGCATAGCAAGCCAATCCTTTTTGACATCGTGCCGTAAAAACGGCAATTTGTTGTCAGTCCGGGCAACGACCTAGACTCAAGAAATACCTGAAAGTAAAAATATCCGACCCATATTTTTATGGATGTACAATGTATTTTTGATTGTGAACAACTTATGGAGTGGTAATATACTCCCACCTTCCTATACTTAGGCTGTCTACTCCAGTCGGGTCAAGTGAAGGAAC
>CAZJYB010000139.1:0-11116 GCA_964549865.1 uncultured Anaerolineaceae bacterium | reverse complement strand
GTACACCGGCGAGAAGATGGCCTTCGAGTTGTTCGTGCATCCCGAACGCGCCGCGGACTTTTGGAACGCGGTCTTGAAAGCAGGGGAGAAATTTGGTGTCAAACCAGTTGGGTTGGGCGCACGTGACTCATTACGCACAGAAGCGGGCCTGCCGTTGTATGGTCACGAAATGGGATTGGGTTCCGGTGGTCACGTAGGGGCCGGGTCTGTAGGGGCTGGGTCCCCCAGCCCTGTTCGTGATTTGGGAGTTGCCGAAGGTGGATTCGGTTCCTACATCAAAGTGTACAAGCCTTGGTTCATCGGCCGCGATGCCTATGTTGCACGCGAGAAGGAACGCAGGGGTGTAGTTGTCCGCTTCCGCTTTGACGAGCAGCGCGTGCGCGTTGCCCACGGCGGCGACCCCGTGATGAACAAGGATGGCAAGCGCATTGGTTTCGTCACCTCCTGTGCCATTGACAGCGGACGCTTCCTGACCGGCCAGGCCTTCGTGGAATTCGCTTATACGGCCCTGGATACGCCGATCTTTATTCATCAAGGCGGCGCGATGGATCGTCCCGCGACGCCGGCGAAGGTGGTCAGCAGGTTCGCGAAGTTGTAGGAATGAAAGAGGAGAGATGAAAGACAGGACGGTACAGGGGTGCCGTCCTATTTGTTTTATCAACTGGCTGTATAATTGCTTCACTAGAAGAAAGATGGCCAGGCATCCGCCACAATCCGGGAACCTGTGTGACATTTGGATAAGGCTCGTATTCGAGAGGAAAGTACCATGAAACAGGAACAACAGGAAGAACTCAAACGGGAACAGGAACTGAAGCAAAAACTTCATCAGCAAGAACGGCAGCAACTGGAGCTACAACAGGAACAGAAACAAAAACTACAGCAACAGGAGCAGCATCAACTGGAGCTGCAACAGGAACAGAAACGAAAACTGCGTCAACAGGAACAGCAGGAACTGGAACTGCAACAAGAACAGAAACGAAATCTACGTCAACAGGGACAGAAGAAACAGTAAAAGCGCGGCCACGCCGATCTTCATCCTTCGGCTTTGTGATAGATCGCTCCGCGACGGCGGCGAAGGTGGTGAGCAGGTTTGCGAAGTTGTAAGAGGAAAGAGAATAGAGAATGGCGAATGGGACGGCGAATGGTGGGACGCCGTCCCAAGCATAAGGATCAATTGATTGATGCCAAAGCAGAAGCAAAAAACTGGTAAAGAAAATAATAATATCTTAGCGCCGATTAGTGTAGTAATTGCATTGATGGGGGTTGTTATATCAGCAATAGCAATATACCAGACGCAAAAACAAGACGAATTCATAAGACAAACTAATCCCGATAATGTAACTATACAATACAAATTTAATTTCTATGAATACTTATCGATTGAGAGTCGCCCTCCTTGCGTAGTTGGGAATGTTCCTATTGTGGGAATTTACTTTTTATCCTGTATTTGAAATAAACAATCGAGGGTCACAACCTGTTGATTTAATAGATCTGCAGCAGCCGTGGGAAAAAATTATTGACAGCAAAGTTGATGGAGTGACTGCAAGGGTCCACTTCGGTTTTTTTGAATCAAATGAAAAATATAAAGAGTGGCATAACGGCAATAGCTTTATAGGAGATATCTTTAAGGAATCTCTAGAGGCTGCTATAGATAATACGGTTCCGCCAGTGAGAGTTGAAGCAAATCAGTCTCAAGATATTGTGTTGGGCGCGACAGTTTCAGCATCGATTGAAAATAAAACTGCTCAAGAACTAGTATGAATCTGTGTTCAGTATGGACTGGGTTTCAGATGTTTCATTTCTGACTTCAGATGGAAATGCTCATCAGGTAAGTGTTGTAGTACCGACACCTTATATGGATAGGAAAGGAAAATTTAAATATGGGATAGGCAATTATCCTGCTTGTTACGAATGAGTTACTTGCTAAGCAGTTAAAGTAGTGTATATGAACTTCGAAAAACTCATTTCAAAAAAGAACCTTTTGCTTTCTTGGCGGCGTATAACTTCATCAAAAGATGCGCGCTACAAGGCGTTCTTTCGTCATATTCTTGAAGCATATGAATTAAGTTTTGACAAAAATATTGATGACATCCAGCAGTTTGACCTAACCCCCCAACCCCCTTCCCGAGCGGGAAGGGGGAGTCTGTTTCCCTCCTCTTCGCAAAGCACCCTTTAGGGTTAGGGGAGGGCCAGGGAGGGGTCTTATATTAGAATCCCCCATGCCTGTCAACAACATCATCCCCGGTCAAAGAGTTGCTAAAGCAAAACGGGCACGCGCTCGTGAGTCGCGTCGCGAGATGACTGATGCTAAAAATATCCTTTGGCAGGAATTGCGTGGGAACAAGTTGGCCCCTGTCCTTCGGACATCCCCCAATTTTCACAACTGTAAATCAAGAAAATGGCGAAACATTCAGTGTGAAAATGGGGGGAAAAGAGGGGGGCCGATTTTTATTGTCACAAGGCAAATGATGCCAAGCGCGATAAGGCTTTAAATGAGTTGGGATTGCGCACTGTCCGCTTCAGGAATGAAGAGGTCTTGAAGGATGTTTTGCAAGTAATCAGGAAGATTCAAGAATTGATCTCTGCCTGACGAGACAAAGCCTGCGCGTGGTTTGAGTGTAGATCGCTTTACAAACCAGAATCAAAAAGACGAAAAGCCCAGCATAAAGATCCCAAGGAAGGCAAACGCCAGGCAAAAGGCGATCAGTCCCATAAAAGTCAAAATGATCGGGGTGATCCAAAGGGTTAGCGTCGACTCGATCTCCGCTTTTTGCGGGTCGGCGGCATCGTAACGGACGTTGACACTCTGACCGATCTTATGCCCCGCCGGGCGCGATCCAAAATCGGATGTGAACCGGATCTTTTCTCCGGTTAGCGTTGTGAATTCAACCACCGGGCAAATGATGCTGCTCTGGGTTGTGGCTTGTGTAGTTAATTCAACGACAGTTCCAACCGTTGCAACGCGTCCCTCCATTTTATTTCGCTGGCTTAAATAGGCCCAGACTGCGCCTGCGAGTAATCCAAAAGCCGCGAGTCCAAAACACGTACCCATGATCACGAACATAATAGCCTCCGAAATATGTTATGAAGTAAGTTTATCATCCCCCTCCGCCCGTTGGGCACCTTCGCGTGCACACCCGTAGGGTGCCCCCAAATCCGATAATCTAATCGTTGAATGAGCATCCTGATTTTTCATCGTCGTATTTGCCCTTACAGGATGCTTCGCGAGGGGAGGACGGGTGGGGGTGGCACTAGCATTATCCACAGTCCGTAGTACAATGAAATCAGGTTGTTAAATGGTAAATTGCCTATATGTGCGGGGGATTTGGATCAGATCTTGTAAGCAACATTACAACACTTTTTGGAAATCCAAATATCGAAACGACGCTGCCTCGAAGAGGCGCGTTTAATTATTTAAACAGAAGAAGGACCTTATGAACAAAGCAATATTCGAAGAAAACTGGGTGGTGATCCGCGGGCTGCTTAATGGCCGCTGGAGCCTGATGGTCGACTACGACCTGGTCAAAGTGGACAAGGCAGAGGTGAAGTTCGATAAATTCGTCACCATGCTTCAAGTCAAGTATGGATATACCCGTCAAAAAGGCAGGGACGAAATTGCCAAACTTTGGGCGGAATATGAAGTCGATCATAAAAGTAAAGCATGACCACACAAGGAGCAGCACAAATGGATACACCAACAGTCAAGAAGAAGGCGAAGCGCCCATCCAAAGGCGTACGCAAATACAATCGAAAGGTAAAGCAGGAAGCCAATCGAACCAACGTCACTGGGGTCGAGATCAAGAAGAAAAAGCGCGCACTGTAAGAGTTACAGCGATCAAAGTGATCAAAATCGGAACGCGAGGTTCCGATTTTTGATTCGAGTTACATGGGGATTGACGATCTTTAAGAGAGGCTGTAAGTTGCAAAATAACATGCTCTGTTGTAAAGTATTACTATCATTCAGAGCGCGAATTCACATGTTGCTGGATCAATCCGTTCATGATCGAAGCTTCAGGAGATGTCAATATGAGTACAGGCGAATCCCCCAAACCTCGTCCCTACTGGCACGTCGATGCAAAATGGATCACCGCCATATTACTGTTGTTCCTGTTGAGTGGCACATTCCTCACGTTTATGTTGGCGCAGGTCACTGCACCAGAGCAGGGCATCGAACTCCTGACGGTCGTGTTGGCCAACTCCTTTAGCAGGGAGGGGCTGGATCAGGAAGCGGATATGGAGATCATGCATCAGAAGATCGCCGAATCGCCGAATGGTGCCTGGCAGCCCATTCCAAACGTGAATATCTTTGTCCGTGAGCAGGATATCGCTGGTTTATCCCCAAGGGAAATGCGGCTTTGGTTTTTCCGTCAACTGGCAGAGCCCATCTATTATGAAGGTGGGCAGGGGCTGGCAAGCCTGTCCACGGACCCGGAGATGCAAGACAGCATGATGGACGGAGAGCTTGGCATTGCAGGCTTCATCTCTGCGGAGACACATGACAAACTGAACAAAGTATTCGTGGTGTTGGGGTCGATATCGCTTGTTTTTCTGGGCTTGCTGATCTATTTCAGTTATCGTTTTGGGCGCCTTGGAAGCCCGGGCTGCGTCATCTTTTTAGCGGCAGTACCCGGGATCGTACTGCTCAGCATGGTGCGTGGATGGCTGGAACAGGCCGGGCAGGACCCGCAAACAGAGGTGACGGCGATAAGTGAATATACTCAAGTGATGACCAGGCTGGCAGTGGATGTTCTGCCAGACATCGTGCAAAAGGGATTGCAGACTTTTCTGTTTCTGGCCCTTTTCGGCTTCATTTTGATACTGGTGGCATGCATCGGTACGATAATTGCCGGAGTACGAAAGCGCGCGCGATCTTCGTCCCCAGAAAAACCTAATATAATCCCTATCGATCAAAAATCTTAATATCAACAGGTTGGATGGCTATATGGAAAAGAAAACAAATTGGGCGGCGATCCTTGGGGCTTCAGCAGTTGGGATATGCCTCATCGTGTGTTTGGGAGCAGGTTTCGCCGTCCGCTTTGCGCCGAACATCTATCAATATTCACTCGAGAATAGTTCCTTGAAAGTTGGGGATGCCGCACCTGATTTCGAGCTGGCGTCGTTGGATGGGGAAACTGTGCGTCTGAGCCAATTTAGAGGTCAGCCGGTGTTATTGTCCATTGGGGCCACCTGGTGTCCTGATTGTCGGATCGAGGCCCCACTATTGCAGGATCTGCATGAACGCAAACCAGAACTTGTTGTCCTGTTGGTGGATAGCAACGAAGGCCCGGACGTCGTTCAACGATTTGCCGATGAGTTTGGGATCACGCATCCCATCTTGCTGGACCGCGATGGAGAGGTGCTGGAGTCGTACCAGATATTTGCGATCCCCACTGAATTGTTTATCGATGCACAGGGTATTATCCGCGCAAAGATCATCGAACGGGTCACACCGGAATTGCTTGCTGAAAAGCTTCCATTGATCGGCGTGAACCCGTAGGGAATTACGAAATAAAAGCCCCGAAGTCAAACGACCTCGAGGCTTTTTTTTATTTAATACCCAAGCTCCTCTTTCACGATGATCATGGTGATGCGCCCGGGCTGCTTTTCGCGGTTGACGACCAGGATCTTGTTGATCCTGCTGTGCACGCCGAATTCACGCATCAACCGTTCATCCTCGCGCGGAAAGGCATACTCCTCGATGCGGCGCAGTCCCTCCGTGATGTCGTTGACGATCTTCTGCGCGCCCCCCACCCAGATCACCTTCTCGGCGCCTGCAGAATACGGGCCCAGCTGGCTGCCAGTGTTCGAGGCGATCATCACGTGCCCGTCTTCGGTCACTGCGTGGACGCTGCCAATGATGTATTGAGGCGTGGCACCCAGTTTGACCTGTTCGCGTTTATCCTTCACGCTCTTCAGTTTTTCGCGTACCAGGTTATACATGTCTGATTTTTCGAGTTCAGCCGGGATGCCGAGCTGTTCCAGCGTTTGCGATGAAGCGGTGAACACCTCCGCGCCTGCCGGCAGCAGGTCGAAGACCATTTTTTCGGCTTCTTCGCCGTGTTCAGCGACAAAAGTATGGATCCCCTGCCCTTCGAGGGCTTTTCTCGTATTTTCGATCTGGGTATCTGTGGCCAGCCTTGTAAAGAACAGGTTGGGGGCGAGCGTGGTTTCTTTCACTTCTCTGATCATGGGTCTAATCCTTTCCAGCCCGCTCCAGCAGGCTCGTTTAAGGATTTAACGAAGATCGGAGCCCATTTGCTACGGGTAGTTCGGCACATTTTTGTGGAAGTATCCGTTAAAGTAAGGGACGATGCGACCTGAAGAAATGTAGTATATTGGGGAATTCGAAAATACGATTAAAATATCATCCTGTGACATCAAGAATGGAAAGCGAACACCGCCTCATGACTTTACCCCGCAGCTCCCGACCTGATCTCCGGAGGGGAATATGTTAAATCTTACCAACCCTCCCCAGTTCGACCCGCAAGTGTATACAAAGATCGCCTTGAATGACCTGCTCGTGTACTCGATGCATTTTTTGCACACACAGGGCATCGCCATCACCAGTGAAGATATTATTTCGGCTTGTTTCACCCTGTTCCCGAAGCGCTTTTCGCTCGTGAAGTATCCATACTGGCCGGATTCTGCGGTGGTCAGCCGGCGCTGGAGCGAATGCCGTAGAAAGGGATACCTCGTTGGCAGTGTGGCGAACGGATTCAAGTTGACCACCAGGGGATCCAAATTTGCCGAGAAAGTGGAGAAGATGCTTGGCGGTCTGCGTCCAACCTCCAATCGTGTGGTACCCACTGAAACGAAGACGCGTGCCGGGAAATTTGTCCGTTCCATGGAGACTTCAGATGCGTACCGTGATTATAAAAAACACGGCAGGAGCTCGAAGTTCAACGAGTTCGACGTGCGCAGCATGCTGCTCTGTACGATGGAAAGCCCGCCCGAGACCCTGAAAAGGAATCTCGATCAGTTCAGGGAATATGCAGTGGTCACGAGCCGCAGGGATTTATCCGCATTTTTGGATTTCAGTGAACATAAATTTTCGCATTTGTTCGTCCCGCATAAAAAACCTGTTGTTAAAAGAACGAAAAAAGCAAAAAGTAAAAAGTAAGGAAAGAGTATTACATGGTTAGTAGCAGAAAATTACAATATGCCGACCGGGTGGCGCTTCAACAGGCGGATCAGGCGATCCGCAAGGACGTTTTGCGCGCACTCGTGGAGGTCATTACCAACTGTAACGACAGTTATTCGCGCGTCGAATCCAACGGTCTGCGCGCAAGCGGCGAGATCGAGATCGAGATCACGCGCAGGCATAAGAATTCCCTGATCCGCATCCGCGACTTTGCGGAAGGGATGACCGATTCACGCATGGACAAGGTGGTGGGTACTTATGGGGAAGCCACCAGCGGCATGAAAGAGGACAAGCATGTGCGCGGCATGTGGGGACGCGGCTTGAAGGATTCCATCTTCGGGCTTGGCTATGGCTATGTACGTTCCTTCAAAGGCCCCTATTTTTTTTCCTGTTCCCTGCTGCTCAAAAAGGGGATCCCCACCTTTGAACTGGATGAGCCAATTCGGGCCACCGCCGAACTTCGGACGCAATATGGCATTCCACAGGGCAATGCTACGGTCGTGGAGATCATTGTCTCGCGTAATGACGTGAAAGTACCGCAATACGATAATTTCCGAAATTACCTGCAAAGGCATTTCGAGCTTCGTCCGATCATGAGCAACCCGAAGCGCCGCATCATTCTGCGGGATATTCTCCCAGACGGGAAAATTCGTCATGAGCACGTCCTCAGCTACAAGTCCCCGCGAGGCGATGTCGTCCTCAAGGAAAAGTTCAAGATCAAGGGATATCCCGCTTCCGCAAAATTGGAAGTCTTGAGGTCGGGAATCCAGTTATCCACGCGCGCAGAAGAGGGCGATTATGCAGATGGCGGACTGCTGGTCATCAGCAAGGCAACGGTCATTTCGCTGACCATGCTCAAGTTCGAGAACGACCCGTATGCATCTTTTTTCTACGGCTCGATCCAGTGCGATTATCTGCACGACCTGTTGAAGAACGACGAGCCGGTGCTCACCGCAACGCGCGATGGCATCAACTGGACCCATCCATTCGCGAAGGCGTTGAAGCTTGCGGTTGAAGACAGGCTTGAGCCGCTGATCGAGGCCGAACGCAAGCATGCCATGCACGAGGAAAAGACCAAGCTCGATAAACGCCTGCGCCAGAAACTGGACCACGCTCTGCATGAATTGAATACCATTGCGCTCACCGAACTAAGCAGCCAGACCGATCAAATGCGCAAGGAACTCGAACTGCCTCCCTCAGGCATCGGATTCTTTCCCGAACGCGTGTATGTGCAAACCGCCCAGCCGGTTACGCTCACGCTGCGCGTAAAGCTTGGGGAGAATATACGCGCGGGCACAACGGTGAATGTGATGTCGAACAGCCCGGAAGTGATCGTGGAGACTTCCCAGGCGGTCGTTTATCCTCACAAGAACGATCCCACCGTTGGGCAGGCGCGTATCAAAGTGGAGGGCCGGCAGGTGGGTGGTGAAGGGACAGTGACTGCATTTGTTGGGAAGTTGCGCGCGCAGGCATTGGTGCAGGTACATTCCAAAAAGGAAAAGATGATCGCTGCGCCGTCGAAGGGCAGCAGGGCGCTCTTTACGGATATCCGTTTCGATGACCGCATGGACCCGCGCCAGCGCGTCTATTTCGACCGCGTCAATTCGAACATTGTCGTCGCGACCGCCGCGCCCTCAGTAAGAAAATATCTCGATAAACAGGACAGGCTCGATACCACCGTGCAGGGGCAGGTATTGCTGGCCGAGCTGATCACCGAGGCCGTGTGCCGCGAGATCGCACGCAGCGGTGTGGAGCGCGGCAAGTTCCTCGCGCCCGATGGCGCCGAAGCGGACGCGATCCAAAGCCATTTCATCCGCCTGCAAAATCGCTACGCACACATGATCCATGAAGCCATCGTCAAGTTGGAATAATAAACGATGGATCATCATGATCATGTCAATCTTCTTAAGCCCGCTGATTTATCTTTGGGTGGCACCTGGGCGGATCTCGGTGCGGGGAGCGGCGCGTTCACGCTGGCATTGCGCGAGTTGATCGGACTCGACGCGACGATCTACGCGGTCGATAAGGATAAATCCGCATTAAAAGAATTGGCGCAAGCCCATCGCGCCCGCTTCAATACGACCCTCAACCTGATCCTGCTTCCGAATGACTTTTCGCGCCCCCTCGACTTGCCCCCAGTGGACGGCGTCGTCGCTGCGAACTCCATCCACTTCTTCAAAGATCGAGAAAAGATATTGCGCCATATCCATACATTGCTGAAGCCTGGTGGCATTCTGCTACTCGTCGAATACAACACGGACTCTGGCAATCCATGGGTACCCCATCCATTTTCCTTTGAAACATTTCGTGAGTTGGCCACGAGCAGTGGATTCATGGAAACACACATGCTGGGTGGGCATCCATCCAGATTCCTCCGAGAGATCTACTCTGCAGCCGCTTATAAACAAAAATGAGGACGAGACCGCGAAGCGTCTCGTCCTCATTTTTTATTCAATCGAAGTCGATCAGGTCGTGATGTCGAAGTACTGAGTCTGGTTCGTGCACACGCCGCTGCGGTTTTCTTCCGAACAGACCTCGATGTAGAGGAAGCCCTCCGTCACGCCGGCTGGGATGGGATTTATATTCATCGGTACGGTCATCCCATTTCCGGGAGCGAGAGAGCTTTGTCCATGTCCCACAGGCTCGGCACAGGCTGGCTGGCTTTCCGTTGTGGTCGACTCGAAGGGCGCATTGTTGACGACGCCGTAGTTGATGAAACTGAGGTACGGGGCCATCACGCTGTAATACACAGACTCGATATTGGCATTGCCCTGATTATTTAACTTGAAGCTGACTCGCCAATCATTCCCACAGAGCCATGTAATTTCGTAAATCACCTCAAAGGCGATATTCACAGAAGCAGCATTCGTCGGGGCCAGAGCGGGCGTGGGCGTTTCTACTGCTGCACCCGATGGCAGCTTACAAGCCAGAACCGCGATGACCAGCACCGATCCAACGATCCAGTTTCGCGATTTTTTATGAATGTTCATGATCTTTCAAGCCTCTTTCCCTGGATAATCAGAATAATCACAGTTGCGGGCATTATATTATGAAGCGCGATCGTGAGTATCTGGCCCATTATAGCCATAAACTGGCACCTGACTCATGCTTCGGAGTCAGCGAGCCGCGTTGGCCGGGGGAGAAAACCCAGCCTCTATTTCGTTGTTAACCACACGCCAACCAAAACCACGACCAGGCCGAAAATGCGCGTCGCGTCGAGAGGCTTTTCCATCGCGCCCAATGCCCCAAAGTGATCGAGGATCGTCCCCACCAGAAGTTGGCCGGCTACAATGGTAGTCACTGATACAGCCACACCAGCGCGCGGGATAATGTAACTGATGGCCGCGATCACGATGACGCCGAATCCTCCGGCGACAAGCGTATACCAGGGAAGGCTTCGCCATTGCGCGAGTTTCCCGCCGCCATAATACAGGAGCGGAACCAGCGCCACGAGCCCACCTCCAAGATGAACGATGAATACGCTTTCGAATACCCCGATCCGCTGGCTGATCATGCTGGCCAGCGGGCTTTGCACGCCTACGGCAAACCCGCCGATCAGGCCGATGATGATAATGAAGATGATCGATTCCATGTTTTGTCCTTTATTCCGATTTTCATGGATGATACTTTATTTCCCGGCCATTTGCTGTCATGACCAATATCCCACTCACAAGGCAAAGCTTAACTGATTTAATGGGGTTGTACACAAGGATATTCAATTCATCTCAAGGAGTTTGCATGGACACACTGGGAAGCATCATCGCTGTGGGGGTCGTTGTGGTCTTACTGGTCATTTTGAATGCCATATTTCTTGGCGTTATGTATTTCACGCAACGCAAAGTGAGAGCCGTCAGCGAATGGTCCCAGACGACGGGCACAGTCACCATGTCCACAGTTCAGGCGCAGAGGAACAATGATGGCGGATATACACAATATCCCGTTGTCACCTATTCGTACCAGGTCCTCGGACAAACC
>CAZJYB010000138.1:0-11263 GCA_964549865.1 uncultured Anaerolineaceae bacterium | reverse complement strand
CGAAATATTGAACTGGTCAGCAAGATCGGCTGTATGCTTGACGATATAAAGCCATTGGATCATCCATATTCCTCCCGCATCACCCATGTACCGGATCGCCCAGGGCATGATCGCAGATACGCTCTGGATGTCACAAAAATTCAAAGGGAGATTGGGTGGTTTCCGGATTATGATATCGATACTGGCTTGCGCCTTACCATCAAGTGGTATCTCGAAAACTCGCAATGGATATCTTTGGCAACTGCGAGCGACGATTACAAAGCATGGCTCGAGAAAAAATATCATGTCAGAAGACCATCTTTCAAGTAACTTAAGTCTTGTGGAAAGGCGACGATAATGAAGGGTATTTTGCTGGCAGGAGGGAACGGAACAAGATTGTATCCATTAACACTGGGCGTAAGCAAACAACTGCTGCCTGTATACAACAAGCCAATGATCTATTATCCACTTTCTGTGTTGATGTTGTCCGGAATCAGGCAGATATTAATTATTAGCGATACAGACAACCTTTCTCAATTCCAGCGTTTGTTAGATTCGGGCGAACAATGGGGGATTAACTTTTCGTATATGGAGCAGAAGCAGCCGCGTGGCTTGGCGGAGGCGTTTATCCTCGCGCGTGACTTTTTGGAAGGGTTGCCGGCCAGCCTGATCCTTGGGGATAATATTTTCTATGGAACCGGTTTATGGGATCTGCTGAAAACGGCAGCGCTTATTAGAAAGGGCGCCCGTATATTTGCGTATCCGGTGCGCAATCCCGAGGCCTACGGGGTGGTGGACTTCGATGCTGACGGGCGCGTGGTCGATATTGAAGAGAAGCCCGAGAGGCCCAAATCACGCTTTGCTGTTCCCGGCTTGTATTTTTATGATTCCAAGGTGAGCGAGATCGCAAGCGGTATTAAGCCCTCACGACGCGGTGAACTGGAGATTACCGACATTAATCGCGCATATTTGGAGCTTGGCGAACTGTTTGTAGAGCCGCTGGGAAGAGGCGTGGCCTGGCTGGATGCCGGCACTCCGAACAACCTTTTACAGGCTGCAAATTTTGTGCAAACCATCGAAGAACGGCAGGGAATGTTGATCGGCAGCCCGGAGGAAGTTGCCCACAGAATGAATTTTATAGACGAAAGAATGCTTAGGCAATTAATAAAAAAACTGCCCCTCGGGCACTATCGAGAATATCTCGAGCAGTTACTGCCGGCTGGTTATTGACATAATCGGGCGTTTTTGAGCGCGGCATCCTCACCAGGATCTTTCTACTTCGCCAGATGAAAATCCTTGATCGCATTACATACATACTCAATATCGGCATCTGATAGTTCTGGATAGATTGGCAGGGAGATTATCTCTTTTGCGACCAATTCAGAATTTGGAAAATCACCGCCAACATACCCCAGGTCTTTGTAGGCAGGCTGGAGGTGCGGAGGAACGGGATAATGAATGGACGTGTCGATCGAACGATTGAGCAAATGCGAACGCAGGCTGTCCCTGCGTTTGCTACGGATTACATATTGATGATACACGTGTGTTGAATTTTGAGCTGCAATTGGCAGGCCGATATCGCACCCGGATAATTGTTGACCGTAGATTTTGGCGATCTGCATTCGCCTGTTGTTCCATTCATCCAAGTGCCGGAGCTTAACTCCTAATATTGCAGCCTGCAGACTGTCTAGCCGGCTATTTACGCCTCTATTGGTGCTTATATGTCTTTTTTCCCAGCCGTATTGTCTAAGTAACAGTAATCTTTCATAAAGGTCTTTTCGACCGGTTAACACCATGCCGGCGTCGCCATATGCCCCTAGGTTCTTTGTTGGATAAAAGCTGAACGCTGCAAGATCTCCCCACGCACCAACCTTTCTGTTGTTGTACAAAGCGCCATGCGCTTGGGCACAATCTTCAATCACATAAAGATTGAACCGCCTGGCAATTTCAAGAATGGGAACGAGATCGGCAGGGCTGCCGTATAAATGTACGGGAATAATAGCGCGGGTATTTGGCGTGATACATGACTCGATTTTTGCTGGATCAATTGCAAAAGTTCCATTTTGAACATCCACGAGGACTGGCCGGGCACCAGTTGATTCAATGCCAACGATCGTTGCAACTGCGGTATGAGCGCAGGTGATTACGTCATCCCCGCGGCCGATTTCGCAGGCACGCAGGGCTAAAGACAATGCGTCGGTGCCCGACGCAACTCCAACTCCGAACAATGTATCGCAATAATCCGAAAATTCCCTTTCAAATACTGACACTTCTTCACCGAGGATGAAATCTCCCTTCTGCAAGACTTGTAAAACCACAGGGTTAATCTCGGTTTCGATTGAACGGTATTGCGCGTTTAGGTCGATAACAGGTATATTTTTCACTGTCTACCAATAATGTTGACTATGTGTTCTATAGAATTCAAGGGTTTGTTTTAACCCGTCTCTCAAGCTGGTTGTTGGTTGCCAGCCAAGGTCTGTTTTGATTTTTGAGTAATCGCCCGTATAGTCCTTTATATCGATCTTCAATCGCTCCTCAGGAAAAGGGTCGATGGTATAGGAACCGCTTCCATTCAAGGCAACCAGGAGGTTTGCGATTTCAAGCAAGCTCGCGGGCTTCCCGCCCAGATTATAAATTTTTCCCTTGGCAGCGGGGTCAGTTACGCACTGTATTAAAGCGTCGAGTACGTCCTCAACGTAATTGAAATCCCGAATTTGCTTTCCGGTTGCATATACTGAAAAAGATCTATCCTCCAACAAAAGCCTAATCCAAAATCCGATAAATGTCTGGCGCGCATCCCTGACCCGCATGCGAGGTCCGTACGTATTGGTCATGCGCAGGCTGCTTGTCCACATGCCGTAGATTCGGTTGTATATGATATGGTAATGTTCGCCTGCCAGTTTGCTCACACCATTATGGTCGACGGGGGAAACCGTGGCATCCTCTCTGACGGGCAAAACGTTTCCAGCCCCATAAACCTGCCGGGTCCCTGCAAATACCACTCTTATTTCCTGATTTATCTCCCGGCATAATTCGAGCATTCTTAATTGTGCAACTGCATTGACTTCGAGGTCTTCAATTGGGCCCTGCATGGCTCCCATATGACTCGATAGACCTGCCAGATTAAACAGGAAATCCTTTCCTTTGAGGAGAGATTTCATTGTTGTCTGGTCACGAATGTCTGCGAGAGTGATATTTACCTTGTGTTGAATGTTCGCGAGATTAAATTGGTTGGCACCTGTTTCAGGATTGTTGGAGTCAACCACTGATACTTCAACTCCCCAGTTGGCCAGGCGTCTTACAAGATTGCTCCCTATGAACCCGAGCCCGCCGGTTACCAATGCTTGTTTGCCAACAAAGTCTTTTTGCATTTCAGAGGCTGGCATGGCGATTTTCCAGATGCTCTCTTTTTATCACGAGCTTCCAGTACAGGATGGTCAATTGCCGAATGACGCTGAAAATGCGTCTGAAGTTAAAGAATTGCGAGTGGCCATATTGACGATGATGGTGATGAACCGGAACTTCAGCAAAGACAAATCCCAGATCCTGCAATTTCTTGACCATTTCCACACAAATTGCACCGCTTGCACTCTCCAGGTGGATCTCGTTCAAGGCGCTTCTTCGAATTAACCGAAAGTCGCAATCCACATCCCTAAGATGAATGTTAAATACAAAACTGACAAAATGGTGATAAACACGACCGATAAACTTTCGAATCCAGGGGTCGTTGCGCTCGATCTTATATCCATTTACAACGTCTATTCCTTCGGCGAGTGCGTTCACCAGAACAGTAAGTTCCAGGGGGTCATATTGAGCATCTCCATCCGTGTAGAAAACCCAATCCTTGGTGGCCGTTGTGAAACCTGAGCGCAAGGCCGCTCCATATCCCTGATTTTGAGAATGCTGAACAACTTGCAATTCCGGATAACGTACAGCCATTTCATTCAAAACGGTTGATGTGTAGTCACTGCTTCCATCGTTTGTGACAATGATCTCGTAATTGTCGGTTAGGCCGCGCAACGCAATAAGGGATGTGAGGATCATGCTTGGGATTGTCCCGCCATCATTGTAGGCCGGGAATATTGCACTGATACTCAATCCCTTTTCCGATTTTTCCTCAGTTGACATGGGCTATTTTTTTCTCGCAAGCACAATTACGCTTAATCCATAGGGGAGGCTGTATTTTGCGATCAACAGCGCTTCAAGTGACAGTATTTTTCTGAACAATGTATTCAAGGGCCCGAATGGAAATGCAAGATCGGAGACCGGCTCATTTTTTCCTGATACCCGTTCGACCATCCTTTTTACAAGCGCCAATGGAAATAGAATGGTGTTTGCATAGGATACACGCTCTATTTCCAGGCCTGCCGATTCCAGCAAGGATCTTACCTGTGGTGCTGTGTAACGCCGCGCAGTATGGATGATCCTGTCGTGCTGGCCGCGCAGCCAGTCGTAAGCGGGCAAGCGCAAGAGAATGCGGCCTCCATGTACTAATATCCGGGCAAACTCTTTTACGGCATCAAGGTCTTCGGGCACGGAACTTTCGTAGAGAACGTCGAAGCTCGTGACAAGGTCGAAGGTGGAGGAAGCAATGGGAAGTTCTGAGACAGACGCGCGGCTCAATTTTTCCGCACCTCTTTTTCTACAGAAATTCAAGGCAAGATCAGAAACATCAATACCTGTTACTGTGCCGTATTTAGGCAGGTATGTTGTCATGGCCGCGCCGGTCCCGCACCCGGCGTCAAGGATGTTGAGCCTGCCAGTCGCCGGGTAATACTGACCAAGAAGCGCCTCCGTGATGGACTGCATTCCCAAATACCACCAATGCTTGCGTTCCACACGGAACATGAGGTCGTATTCTTTAGGGTCCAAACGTTTTTTCAGGTATTTTGTACGAGACAAGAATTACGTTTTCGCAATCATACTCTTTGGTTAATTCGCCGCCAGGATTGGCCTCAGCCCATGCAAGTAGTTCCTCGATTCGAGGCGGGCTCGCAATAATAGTTTCTCCATATTTCACTTCGTACGAATCCATTGGATCGGGATAGTTTGTGATCATTCTGTGTTCACTCAAGAAATCGACCGAGGCATGGGAGCCATAGAAATAATAATTGTCATTAAGCAAAAAAATCTTTGAATCTTCATCAACCGTTTTTGCGTACACACCGAGATAGGAGGCGAAGCGCCCAGCGGTCTCCCCGCCAAACAGGCATTTGCCGGCAAAATCGAAATAATACAGCGTTACTCCCATAATTGAAATTACGATCAATATACTTGTTGCCGACAAAATATAGGCTTGTTTGGAGCTTTGCCACTCAACGCCGGAAACATACAATAAATAGTCCAGTCCCACGGCTGCCATGACGAAGGCGGGAGGCAATGCAATTAACATTCTATAAGAATCTGAGCTGGGAGGAGTTGCAAATATACCGACTGCGAATGTCGCTGCCCAAAAGTAACCGATCAATAGCAGGTAGCCAGGTGATTTTATGCGGACGACTGCAATTCCAAGGCCCACAAGGAACAAGATCGCAGAAAAAATGCTTAGCATAGGAGTTGTAGAACCATAAAAATCAATTGCCGGGTAATAAATAAGCGATAAAAACGCGTGAATTACCCGCCCAGAAAGAATCTCGAGAGCAGACTTCCCGGTGCCTGCCATTGTGGATGCCAGCCAGCCGGATTGAAAGGTTCCATCTGCCGAGAGTCGATTCAAGAATTCATGTGGATTATTAAAGATGTAATGTAGTTGCGGTAATAAGACGATCGCAAATCCGCCCCAAAATACCAGCGCTTGTTTGAAAGCCGGTCTGAACCAATCCTTTAACAAAAACAGGGAGACCAACATATACACAAGAATCAAACCAATAATGATTTGTGAAGTCAAATACACCCGTAAATCTATAGCCAGGATGACGCCGCCAGCGGCTGTTCTCCATGAGCTGCGCTTATCCAGCCCACTGAGCAATAAATACAATGCAAGGGGGACAAGCCATGTACTGTGGATGTATCCGACTGCTTCGATCCTGCTGAAATGGATATGCGAGTGAGATACCGCCAGCACGAACACCGCAATCGTTGCAAGGCGAATACCTACAATCTGGCGGGCGAACAAATACAAAGCCGGAACTGCAAGAACGCCACTTATTGCCGGTAGCAAACGAAGAGTAAATGTAGAAACCCCGAATGTTTTAAAGGAGAAATTAACGACCTGCAAATATAAGGAGCCGAAGTTTTCCCACAATGCAAAAGGGTTGGCCAGGGAACCGGACTCGGTCGACTGGGCATAAAGGCCGATTTTCCCCTCGTCGTTATCTATGACCCTGGGAAGGTCTCCCAGTTGATAAAACCTAAGGAAAACAGCCAGAGCAAACGCCAACCCGACCAGAATTATTTCAGACCTGTACTGTGTAAACCAGTTTGCAAGGCTGAAGCCAGGCGAAGTTCGATTCCGAAACGCGAGAACATAAACGATCCCACTGGCAAGCCAGGTCAGGGTGACAGGCAGGTAATTCGTCTCTCCGCTTGTTTCAAATAATATTGCGGATGCTATTGTCAGGCCGCTGAGAAGCAGGGACAAGAATACGCCAAATGCAGTTTCTGAAATCTTTAGACGAGCCAGGCTGGTTTGGATCTTGTACCTGGGCTGTATGAATAAACTTGTTATCAATAAGCCGATTCCGAGGATGGCCAACCAGGAGTAGGTCGGAAAAACTTTATTCTCGTCAACGGGTTGAACAATCATTAAATACTCTCCCATCGAAATGCACAGGATACCTGCAAGTGCAATCAGCCGCCGGCCCCAGTTTACGGCTTCGGGTTGCTCGCTATTTTGCTGATTCATTGATGTCTCCAGGTGAGGGGTGTGGCGATTAACATTACTCGATTGGAATTTGTGTGAGGTTTAATAATACTATAATTGGTTCCTGCTGACCTGACATTTTTGTTAATTTTCCTTTGCCGTCTCAACGACGTTGTCGTTAAATTCCTTGCTGTAATTTACTCGAATTCGATCTCGATCTCTTCGTCGTCTTTCCATTCACCCATGCGTTCGAATTCGATATCCCCGAACAATTCGCTTTGATGTGCGCTGATGTGATAGCGCTTGATCAATTCAAGCAGTGCCAGAAAGGTCACCACGATCTCGATACGGCTGGACTTGTCTGTGATCAATCCACTGAATGTCATTCGCTGGATGTTTCTCATCGTTTTGGTGATGAAATCGATCTTCTCGCGGATCGTCACTCTGGGTGCCGCGATGATCGTGCCCAATGCCTGCTTATCCCGTCCCTTTGAAAAAGCCGATTCGGCCGCGGAGAGCAAGCCTTCCAATGTCAAGTTTGAAAGATCGAGCCTGGCCTCCACTTTTGGCGGCGGAGCAACGCGCAGGTACGTGTGCCATCCGTTTTCCTGAAGCTCTATCATCCAACCGGCGATTTCCTTATATCGTTTGTATAATCGCAATTGCTCAATCAGGGAGACGCCCGGGTCTTCCTCGCCGGGTTCGCGCTCAGGCGGGCGTGGCAATAAGGCTTCAGATTTGATCTGCAACAATTTGGCGGCGATCACGAGGAATGCCGAGATCTCATCCGGCTTCAATTGCTCAAGCCCTTGAAGATAGGAAAGATATTGATCGGTAACCGTGGCGAGTGATACCGTCGTAATATCCAACTCGGCGTGTTCGATCAGGTTAAGCAGCAGGTCCAGCGGCCCCTCGTAAACAGGGATCTGTACTTTGTATCCACCGGTTAAATGTCCCAGCAGGTTCTCCATGGCGGCCGGATTATACCAGTGTATAATCCGGCTAATGACCAAGTTAACTCATCTCGATGAACAAGGCCGTGCTGCCATGGTGGACGTGGGCCATAAACCGGATACAGACCGCGTTGCGATCGCGCGCGGTGAAGTGCATATGAAGAAAGAGACGTTGGAGTTGATCCGCGCGGGGCAGATCAAGAAGGGGGATGTATTGACCGTGGCGCAGATCGCGGGGATCACCGCCTCCAAACGGACCTCAGACCTGATCCCGCTGTGTCATCCGCTGCAACTCTCCAAAGTGGATGTGGACCTCGCGCTTGACGATTCGCTGCCTGGCGTGGTGATCACCGCCACTGTAAAAGCGACCGGCAAAACCGGTGTTGAGATGGAAGCCCTGACCGCCGTCTCTGTGGCGGCGCTGACCGTGTACGATATGGCCAAAGCTGTCGAAAAGACCATGAAAATACAGAATATCCGCCTGATCGAAAAACATGGCGGCCAGTCCGGCGATGTGGTGAATGAATAACATGGAATATCAACCTGTCAATTTCGAAGAAAAATTGAAAAAATTCACCGAGCATTGGTCCCCAAAGATCGTTGCCCGGTTGAATGACTATCACCTCAAGATCGTTAAAGTGCAGGGCGAGTTCGTCTGGCACGACCACCCTGAAACAGACGAAGTCTTCATCGTCTTGAAGGGACACCTTGAAATTCTGTTCCGCGATGGAAAAGTCTCCCTGAACGAGGGCGAAATGTACATGGTGCCCAAAGGCGTGGAGCATAAGCCGGCTGCTGAAAACGAGTGTCATCTCCTGCTGATCGAGCCGGCCGGGACGGTCAATACGGGTGATGCAAAAGATAACGAGCGTACGGCCCCAAATGACATATGGATCTGATGGTGAACCGCATCAAGCTCCTTTTTTTCGCCACGCTGCGGGACCGCGCAGGGATTAGGTCCCTTGAACTGGACATTCCTGAAAATATGACCGTTAGAGGATTGAAAGATAAGCTATCCGAGGATTATCCAAATCTCAAGGAGTCTCTGAAATCTGTATTGGTTGCTATTAATCATGAATATGCGTTTGATGAGGCAGTCCTCCCTGAAAACGCGGAGATCGCATTCTTCCCGCCCGTGAGTGGTGGATAGATCGCTCCCGCGCCGTCCCGACGCCGGGAGCAATGCGCCGCCGAGACGGCGGCTGGAGCCGCTATGAGTTTTCCGACCATCTTTTCTATCACCGAATCTGAAATCGACCTGAACGATCTGCTGGCGCGCATCACGCTCAGCAGCACGGGCGCGGCCGCGATCTTCACGGGCATGGTACGAGGCGTCACTTCAAGGGATGACCCTCACGAGACCGAATATCTGGTGTATGAAGCGTACGTCCCGATGGCCGAGGCAAAAATGAAACAGGTTGCAGAAGAGATCCGCGCAAAGTGGCCGGTTGTCGAAGGGATCGCCATCGTCCAGCGCATTGGAAAGTTATATCCGAAGACACCAACGGTTCTGATCGCCTGTACTGCCGCGCATCGCGATACGGGCGTGTTCGACGCGGCGCGTTATGGCATCGACCGCTTGAAGGAGATCGTGCCCGTGTGGAAAAAGGAAGTCAGCCCGGATGGCGAGGAATGGATCGAAGGGGATTACATTCCCAGGGCTGGTGAATGACCATGCTTTTGAATGCAGAACGGCTTATTTTGCGCAACTTCAAAGACTCAGACCTTGAGTCTTTTCTTTCGTATCGTAATGGCCTCGAAGTTGCGAAGTATCAAGGATGGGATATTCCCTATGCGCGCGAGCAGGGCATGAAACTTATTAAAGATATGAAGGATATGCACGCGCCCAAGCAGGGTCACTGGCTGCAATTGGCGGTGGAGCTCAAGGACACGGGCGAAATGATCGGAGATCTTGGTTGCTTTATCAAGAGTGAAGATGCCCGTCAGGCCATGATCGGTTTTACGATCGCACCTGCGCATTGGCAGAAGGGACATGCCGTGGAGGCCGCCTCCTGTTTGCTGGAGTTCCTGTTTGGCGACCTTGACCTTCATCGTGTTGCCGCGGACTGCGATGCCGAAAACACTGCCTCATGGCGTACCCTGGAAAAAACTGGCTTTCGCCGCGAGGCACATTTTGTAGAAAACCTTTTTTTCAAGGGTGCGTATGTAAGTGAGTATCATTATGGCTTGCTTCAGCGCGAATGGCAGGCGCGAAGAGGTTGAGGCGTAGCGAATGTCCGTTTTGGTTGAGCAGGTTTGAGTGCAGAGCGAATCGGGATTTTCCTGCGTGACTGATGAGCGACTTCGGTGTTTTATGGACAAGTTCGTTGATTGATTTATTTCGTAATTTTCGGAGGAAGAATGCAGGATCGTATCGTGATTACAGGAATGGGAACCATTAATCCGCTTGGGTTATCGGTCGCTGAATCCTGGAAGAATGTCATAGAAGGCGTTTCGGGTGTTGGTCCGATCACCCAGTTTGATTCTTCGGCTTTGCAAGTCCATATTGCCGCGGAAGTGAAGGATTTTGCTCCCGAGAAATACATGGATCCGAAGGAAACCCGCCGGCGTGATCGCTTCGAGCAATTCGCGATCGCTTCCGCAAAAGAGGCGCTTGCCCAGTCCGGCCTGAAGATCACAGAGGCGAACGCCGGCCGCATCGGCGGCATCATTTCCTCTGCGATTGGCGGTTTGAATTCCCTGCAGGACGCCATCCTTACGAATCATACTGAAGGACCGCGGCGCGTCAGCCCGTTTCTGCTTCCCATGCTAATGGCCAACGGGGCCGCAGGGATGACTGCCATTGAGTTTGGGTTCAAAGGGCCGTGCTTTTCCGTTGCCTCTGCCTGTGCTTCCGGCGCGGATGGGATCGGTACGGCGTTGATGATGTTGCGGACCGGCATGATCGATGCCGCACTCACAGGCGCTGCTGAGGCGACGATCACCTCCACAGGCGTCGCGGCATTCGACCGTGTGGGTGCATGCTCGCGGCGCAATGACAATTATCAAATGACGCCACAGCCTTTTGATAAAAACCGTGATGGGTTGGTGATGGGGGAAGGCGCAGGCATTCTGGTTTTGGAACGCGAATCCGATGCCAAGGCACGCGGCGCGACCATTCTTGCTGAAATGGCAGGCTATGGTGCCACCGCAGATGCCTTCCATGTAACGGCACCTCATGAAAGGGGTGAAGGCGGTGCAGCTGCCATGCTGATGGCCCTCGGTTCTGCAAAGGCCAACATTGAAGACGTGGGTTATATCAATGCGCATGGGACCGGTACCATGCTGAACGACCAGGCTGAAACGCGCGGGATCAAGGCGGCCTTCGGTGACCTGGCATACAAGATCCCCGTTTCATCCACCAAATCGATGACCGGGCACATGATGGGCGCCACAGGCGCATTGGAAGCGATCTTTTGCGTGAAGGCCATAGCGGAAGGGATCCTGCCTCCCACGATCCACTACGAAACGCCCGACCCTGAGTGTGACCTGGATTACGTCCCCAACGAGGCGCGCCAGGCAAAGATCT
>CAZJYB010000137.1:0-11382 GCA_964549865.1 uncultured Anaerolineaceae bacterium | reverse complement strand
ATCCAGTTCAAGCAGGGAACGGAAACTCATTTGCGCCTGGTCTTCACTTTCGCCTTGGGTTCAGTCGTTTTTTTAGCGGGCTTTGCCTTCACCGCTTTCTTTTTTGGCACACGTTTTTTTGTTGGAGAAGTGGCTTTGCGTCCCTGGCGCGTTAGATCTGCGCGCAGAAGTTCCAGCTGATGAGGCTTGTCCACATCCATGCATGGCTCGGCCTGGGACCAGAATATGGCGCGGCCTTTGATGCCTATTCTCTCTGAGGCACGTTCCACCAATTCCTGCAAAGTGAATTGACGCGTAGCCAGCTGGAATAATGTATCCCAACCGATCACAGCGGCCTGGCGCAGGGGACTCTTGCGATTGCCGATCAGCTGTTCCCATGTGTCCAGGTGTTCGGTAGCCATGCTTACGTGGATCACGTTTATATCCGCACCACATATCTGCATATCTTTTAATTTGGTGTAGGTACGGTTGGACGCGGGAAAACGCTTTTCCATCACTTGGCGTGGGCAGACACCGTAATACAGATCGTCTTTGGTCTTCATGGATGTGGTTACGAGCCAGTCCACCATTTCGCCTTTGAGAGCGGGAATATCAGAAGAAACGAGTAAGACATATTGGTTTTTTGGGTTCAACTTAACGGCCTTGTTCACGCCGGCAACGATATTTGAAAGCATACGTCCCTGATTGGAGATATAGTGCAGGGGTTTTTTGCAAACGAGTTCATTCTTTGGCGAAAGACCGATGATAATGACCCTGTCCACTTTTTTTGCATCGCCAAGCGCGTCCAATATCCATTGGATCATGGGTTTGCCGGCCATGTCGATCAATGCTTTTGAATTGCCGTTGGAATAGGGATATAACGGATCGTTGGGCTGTGGAATTCCGCCCGCAGTGATGATTGCGTCCATGTCTAGTTCAGTTCCTGCAGTTGAGGTTCAAAGCCAAGTTTATCCAGCATCTCGTTCAACTCGTCCCAGCTTAGCGGGCGGCCTTTGCCGGAGATTGCCACCAGCGCGGCCTCCATCATGTTCGTGCCGAACGAGCGGCCATCGATCACAGGTGTGGTGGTGATCAGATATTTAATGCCCGCCTTGCGAAAAGTTTCAACATCTTCCGGTGTGGTCGTATTCGTAACAATAACCTTGCCTTGCATATCGTAAGGCATATTACGTTTAATATAATGACAGTCGCCTGCTATGACCGTGGCCCATTGATAGTATTTTTCCCATTTGGGAATGCGCTTCTCCTGCTTTTCGCCGGTGGGGTAGATCCATGCAAATGGCAGGCGCCCGGCAATCGGCATCAGCAGGGCCGCGACTGTTTTAAGCTGGCTAAGCTTGTGGATCGCGATCGGTATATCCAGGCCGAACATCAAGTCACCGAAGACGGTTTCGTAACCGGCTTCCACAAAGGATTTCGAGAGACCCCAACGATCGACACCTACAGTCACAAGCACTTTGCGGCCTCGTGAGTTTATATAATCGCCGATTTTTTTGTCTAAAAATGCAGGAGCTTTATTTTCAAGTGTGTTCTTCAGTCCTCCCCCATCCACAAGAGGCGTCTTTTTAACGAAGCGCACCATCGGTTTCACTGAATAAAAGGGATACCACTTTCCATCTGCTAGGGCACCCAGGTCTGCTCCTCCCACGCCAAAGGCATCCACTGTGCCGTCAAGTTCCTTGAATTTCAAGGCGGCGGCTTCCATGTCGCCGTCCGTGCCGATGCGTTCGATGCTGACTTTCTCGCCCAACAAGGTTACTTCCACGGCCTTGTTTCTTTTGGATGAACCAATGCTTACACTGACTGCCCGTTTCATGAAGAATCCTCCTCAATTAAAATAATGCCAGTTATAACACGAATCAGAACTCGGGTTCTGTTCGAAGCGTGAAGAAGAATGTGGACCCTTTGCCTGCCTGACTCTCAACCCAGATCCTGCCCCCGTGTATCTCCACAATGCGTTTTACGAGGGTTAATCCGATCCCCGTGCCTTCAGTATCCGCATCCAATTTGTTGAACAGGCCAAAGATGCGATCCTGGTGTTCGGGTTCAATGCCGATGCCGTTATCGCGCACGAAGAAGATCGGTTTGTCATCCTCTTCGCCCTTTTGGCCGATCTCAATTCTCGGCCTGGCCTGGCTGCCAATAAATTTTGCAGCATTATCCACGAGGTTTTGCAAGACTTCCAGCAGACGCGGATGATCGCCATGGATCTTTGGCATATTCTCTTGAATGCGGACTTTTGCGTGCGCCTTAAGTAAACGGCCCTGTACAAGTTCCACGGCTTCGCGCGCAATGTCTTCAAAAGAAATTTCCTCGTAGACATTCTTCAGCCTGCCAATTCGTGAAAGTTCAAGCAGCTCATTCAGCAGCAGCTGCATTTTATCTGTTGCGTCGCCAATGCGTTTTATATCAGCTTTTAACCGCAAGATATTGCCATTGGATGCATCCTGCTCGATGAATCCGAGGAAGCCCTTGATGGTAATCAGCGGGGATTTGAGATCATGCGAAACCGTATAAGTGAAGCGCTCCAGCTCGGCATTCTTGTCTTCCAATTCCTGGATCAGTTTTTCGCGTTCGGTCTCGATCCATTTGCGCTGGCTGATATCGCGTACCATGATCATTGCGAGTTCCGAGGAGATCGCGGAGACGCGCGCTTCAAAGAACTGCATCTCTTCCCCGGGCGGCATGCCGTATTCGAACGCGTGCAATTGGTTGGTTTCCAGGGCCCGCTCAAGTGCAAACATGGTCTGTTCGGCGATACGCGGTGGGAACAGTTCCTTGATATTTTTGCCGAGAAATTGTTCGGGCGGAACAAGGGGCCCGATCTCGGAGGAGGGGATGTATCCCTTGAATATCCCCTCTTTGGAAATCTCGAAGATCATATCGGGCATGGCCGTTAATAAAGCGCGTGTACGTGCTTCTGCATCTCTTAGTGCTTCCTGGGCCTGCTTTTGTTCGGTGATATCATAGAACATGGCGAGGACACATTGTTCATCCTCAAGCTGGATCAGTTCATAGAACGCAAGTGAATCCCGCTTTTCCCCGCCTGGGGTCGGAAATTGCACTTCCACATTTTTAAGGGAACGCTTTTGAAGCATTTCGACCACGAATGCGTTGCGTGCATCCGGGTTTTCCCACATCCCCAGTTCGACGGCGGTCTGCCCAATGGTGGTCTCCGGACGCAGCCCGGATAATTTCCAGAAGGCGTCATTTGCATCGATAAACCTGCCCTCATCGAGCGACGCAATGCAGATCGCCATCTGGCCGGTCTCAAATACCTTGCGGAAGCGTTCCTCACTGGCGCGCAAGGCTAATTCCACGATTCTGCGTTCGTTTAATTCTGTTTGTGCCTGTTCGTGAAGACGTGTGTTTTGAATGGCAAGCGCCGCAAGCGTGGCAAATCTTTCCAGCAGCATCACCTGCTGGTCGGTAAATTCCTTGTCCTTTTCGAGGTGTGCAACGACCAGTATGCCGACAATTTTATTTCCCGATTTGAGAGGGGTGCCGACAACAGCCTCAAATCCCATGTCGGTTACTTCGGGGATCCTTCCCTCCCATTCACCGTATCTTTTTACAAAAACAGTTTCCCCTGTAGCCCAGGCTGTGCCCACCACACCATAGTTTTCATGTGTGATGATTTCATCAAATTGAACGAATATCCCGAGCCCAAGTTCCTGCTTTAATGCAGATTCGTCTGGCAGGACCAAATGCAAGGCAACATGAGGGGTTTCGAGTAATTCACTGGCGCGCGTTATTATGGATTCAAGGAGAGGATGAAGCTCGAGCCGATTGACCAGCCCCAATGCTGTCTCGTGAAGCGCTGTCAGGTATTCGGCCTGCTTTTGCAGCCTTTCCTCGGCACGCAAACGCTCTCTTAATTCAAGCCTGGCGGATTGCAGGCTGCGTAACCAGCCATTGAGAACCAGATAAGTCAATATGCTGATAAGCATGACAATACTTGTCAGGTCCCATGCATAATTGAAGGGATGATCTATGCGCAAAGGACGGACTCCCTGCTCTTCCATGACGGCAAAATACCATATGGAAAGAATGCTCATCAGGCTAAAAAGTAATACAAAATACGATTTTAGGAAAATGACGGAAAGCAGGATTACCAAAATATAAGCGACTACTGCTGTGTCGCGAACACCGTTTTCAAATGCTGCCAGATAGGTCAGTATGCCCCATGTAATAAGTGTGACAAGGATGCTTGTGACTTGTACATAACCTAGTCTTAGCATGAATTGCATCAGGAATAGGATTGGGATGAGTGTCAACAGGATGAGCGAACGGAAATTGTTCGCCTCCGTCCATGAACCAAGACGGAATGCGATTGCCAAAAGTATCACGCCAATCCCGATCCATGAAAAAATGAACAAAAAACGGGCAACGCGTGTCTTTTCTTCGTTGTCAAAAATAGGGGGAGCTACCAAACGACGCAGGCGATTCAGCATGTTATTTTGATTATATATCAGTCCCTTTGCAATCGGTGATGTTAGTAAACACCCGGCGAGCCGATCTTTTACGCGACGAACGGTGTAAAATAGCTTGAAACAAATCATTTTGGAGATGAAATGACCTCAAAGGATTTTCGCGTGGAAAAGGATTCCCTGGGTGAGATGCGCGTTCCCGCTTCGGCCCTGTACGGTGCGCAAACCCGGCGCGCCGTGGAAAACTTCCCGATCAGCGGGCTGCGCCCCTGGCGCGCATTTATCTGGTCCATCGCAGCGGTCAAACGTGCCGCGGCACTCGTTAATTTTGACCTGGGCTTGTTCCATGACCGCGAAGTGGATGGCAAACGTTTCGCTGCAAAACAACTGGCCGAATCCATTGCGCAGGCGGCCGCCGAGGTGATGGATGGCAAATGGGACGATCAATTTGTTGTGGAGCCCTTCCAGGCAGGTGCAGGGACGAGCCATAACATGAACGCCAACGAAGTCATCGCCAACCGCGCTACACAGATCCTGGGTGGTGCGCCCGGTCAATACTATGTGCATCCGAACGATCATGTGAACATGGCGCAATCCACGAATGATGTGATCCCGACGTCGATCCGCCTGGGCGCGTTATGGCGGCTGGATGAATTGCTTAAGTCCCTGAAAAATTTGCAATTTGCCCTTGAAGCCAAAGCCCATGAATTCGACGAGGTTGTGAAATCCGGCCGTACACATTTGCAGGATGCGGTGCCTGTGCGATTGGGCCAGGAATTTTCCGCGTATGCCAAAGCGATCGAGCGCGATATCGAACGCGTTCGCCGCTCGGCTGAGGGGCTGAGTCGATTGGGAATTGGCGGAACAGCTGTCGGGTCCGGTTTGAACGCTCATCCCGAATATCACGCGCGCATGGTGAAGAAATTGTCCGAGTTGACCGGCCTTCATCTGGCTGAATCCGATGATTTATTTGAGTCGATGCAGTCGATGGCGGACCCCGCGGACTTTTCCGCTTCGCTGCGCACCCTTGCGCTCACGCTCATCCGCATTGCCAATGATTTTCGCCTGCTCGCTTCCGGACCCTCGACCGGTTTCGATGAGATCCGCTTACCCGCCGTTCAGCCGGGTTCTTCGATCATGCCGGGCAAGGTGAACCCGGTAATGGCCGAAATGCTGGACCAGGCCATGTTCCATGTGATCGGCTGTGATACCACAGTGGCGCTCGCGGCGCAGGCCGGGCAATTGGAATTGAATGTGATGATGCCCATCCTGGCGCATAATCTTTTCGAGATGATGCAGGTGGTGATTGGTTCTGTGAATGCCTTTACCGAACGCGCAGTGAAAGGGGTAACCGCCAACCGCGAAAAAGCCGAAGGCTGGCTTGCAAAGAATGCGATCGTGGTAACCGCATTGAATCCCGTGATCGGGTATTCCCAGGGAGCCGCGTTGGTGAAGGAAGCATTGGCCAATAACGCTTCGATCCGCGAACTGGCGCTCGAGAAGGCGAACGCTGGTACATTAAAACATCGCGATGCAGACCGCCCTGTGACGCCCGCAGAGATCGAAGCGGCATTAGGCGACCTGCGAAAGTTAACGGATGGCGGAATTGTGGGCGGCGTGTCTGGCGGAGGATAAAAAACAGTGACTTTTTGGGGATGTCAAAATTGTATAGAACATCCCGAAAACATTGACAAATCTGCCATTGCCGCTATAATCACGCCAATTAAAAGCTGATGATGACCGTTGTAATGTTCTGCGTATGTGTGGCTTGTATGTGTATGTGTTGTATGACAACACATCGAGCTGTTCAACACGCCATCACAGTCCGCTAATTTGAAATAGAAACAGGCTGAAGCAGGTGAACAGTTCTCCGCATGGAGAAGGGTTCACCGGTAAATTTGTATAAAAGTCCGGATAACCCCGGGCTTTTTTTGTTACTTATTTTCTTGAGAGGTGATGTATTATGAAGGCTAGCAATAATTTATGGCGCGAGCAGCCGCTCGACAGCCCAATACCAGAACTCGTGCGTGAGATCGAGATCTACGAGACCGAGATCGAATTACGCAAACAGGGCAAGATGGACGAAAAATTGTTTGCCGAAACCCGCCTGCGCCGCGGTGCCTACGGCCAACGCTACGACAATGGCCAGCGTTGGGACGGCAAGGAGACGCAGACCCTGCCGTATCCTTCCAGCTCAACCGACCTGACCAAGGGACCCAACACGGTTTGGGATGCGCCAGGCATGGAACGTATCAAGGTTCCGTTCGGCGGGATGAGCCCACAGCAGCTTGAAGTGATGGCTGAATTGGCTGAGGAATATTCCGATGGTATTGCGCACGTTACAACCCGCCAGGATTTTCAACTTCACTTTGTGCATATTGAGGACACGCCCGCGTTGATGCGCCGCCTTGCGGCCGTTGGGATCACCACGCGCGAAGCCTGCGGTAACTCCGTGCGCAACGTGACGGCCTGCCCGTTTTCCGGTGTGTGTTCGACCGAATCTTTTGATGTAACACCCTATGCAAAGGGCCTCGCGTTCTTTCTGTTGGGACATCCCGATGTGCAGGATTTTGGACGCAAATTCAAGGTGGCTTTCTCCGGCTGCAAGGTTGAAGCCTGCGGTCTCGTCAACATGCACGACATGGGCGTGATCGCCGTGAAACGCATCGTGGACGGCGTGGAAAAGCGCGGCTTCGAGTTATACATCGGTGGCGGCCTGGGTACCGTGCCTCACCAGGCAAAGCTGTTCACCGATTTCCTCCCCGAAGAGGAATTATTGCCCACTTCACAGGCGATCTCGCGTGTGTTCGCAAAACTCGGCGAAAAGAAAAACCGCAATCGTGCGCGTATCAAATTTTTAATTGCTCAACTGGGCATCGAGGAATTCAAGCGCCTTGTCCTGGAAGAACGCGCCACACTGCCTCTCGATCCGCGCTGGACGGAATATCTGGCTGAGATCCATGCAACGGATGAACAGCCGCTTCGCCCCGCCCAGCCGTTGGCTGACGCTTCGCGCTCCGATGAATTCAATCGCTGGTATAAAACAAATATCTGGCATCAGAAGCAGGAGGGATATGCGACCGCAACCGTCGCCCTGCCATTGGGCGACATCACTGCGGACCAATTGCGCGCCCTCGCAGATATTTCCCGCCGCTTCACCAACGGGACAATTCGCACGACCGTCGACCAGAACATTGTCCTGCGCTGGATCAGCAAAGCGGACCTGCCCGAAGTTCATGCGGCCCTCGAAGCGGTTGGGCTTGGCAACGCCGGCGCAGGAACCATTGTTGACATCACCTCCTGCCCAGGTACAGACACCTGCAAACTTGGGATTTCCGCCTCACGTGGGTTGGCCGGTGAGTTACGTCAGCGCCTGGCAGAGAAGAGCCACACCATGGACGAGGCCGTGCAGAACCTTCATATCAAGGTCAGCGGTTGTTTCAATTCATGCGGCCAGCACCATCTTGCAGACCTCGGCTTCTACGGCGTCAGCCGTCACTCCGGGAACTATACGGTTCCGCACTTTCAAGTTGTGTTGGGCGGCGAATGGACGAACAACGGAGGCTCGTACGGGCTTGCCGTGGGAGCTGTGCCGGCCAAACGAATTCCGGAAGTTGTGGAGCGGCTGACAGGCCGGTATGTGGCGGAACGTCAGAAGGGTGAATCCTTCCAGGCGTTCATCCAGCGCGTCGGCAAGGTTGAGATCAAGAACATGGTCAACGACCTGACGAAACTGCCCACGCATGATGAAGATCCCAGTTTGTATACAGATTGGGGCGACAGCCGCGAGTTCACGATCGGCGATATGGGGGTGGGTGAGTGCGCCGGCGAAGTTGTTTCACATGCCGAGTTCGGACTGGCCGCTGCAGAGCGCCAGGTCTTTGAAGCCCAGGTATTTTTGGATGAGAACGCGTACCAGAAAGCCGGTGAGCAGGCTTATGCCTCCATGCTGCAGGCCGCGAAGACGCTGGTGGAGGAACAGTTCTACGATGTGCCCAACGACCCGGACCGTATCGCGCAGGAATTCCGCACGCGCTTCTATGATACGCAGTTGTTCTGGGACCAGTATGCTGGCGGCAAATTCGGGCATTACTTCCTGCGAGCGCATGAGAAGGTTGGGGAATCATATACTCCCGATGAAGCTCATCGACGCGTGGAAGAGGCGCAACTGGTGATCGAAGCGGCGCATAGCTGCTACGGAAAAATGCTTGCGGCCAGGTCCACGGCAAAGCCGCTGCCGGGCCAACAGGCGGTGTAGGATGAACATACAACATATCAACATCAAGTTCTATATTGAAAATCCTGAGTCTGTGAACCTGGCCGATTTCGCGGCCGTGTTTAACACTTGGATCCAGAAACATGTGTTGGATGAATTGCTCATCGACGTTGCAGACTACCTGCACGTGCATAACGGCCCGGGCTTGCTGCTTATCGGTCATGAAGCAGATTACAGCCTCGATAACCGCGCCGGCCGTCTCGGGCTGCTGTATAACCGCAAGGAACCACTCGACGGCTCGACCCAGGACAAACTTGCACAGGCTGCACGCGCTGTGCTAATCGCAGCCCGCCTGCTGGAAAAAGAAAACGGCCTGAAGTTCAATGGGCAGGAGGCTCAGGTTGTTATCAATGATCGCCTGCTCGCGCCCAACAACACAAAGACCTTCGGCGCGCTCGAACCCGAGCTGAAGGCATTCTTCAACAAGCTGTTCAACGGCACTGAATATGCGATTACCAATATTGCCGAACCACGTGAACGATTCACGGTCAACGTAAAAGCTGCGAAGAATTTTGATCTTGAAACACTTTTGAAAAATCTGGAAGCCGAAACCGCTCATGCATGACCTGAATACATCCGCGAATGGGATCGTTTATATCGTGGGTGCCGGCCCAGGCGACCCGGGCCTCATCACTGTAAAGGGTCTGGCCTGCCTGCGTGCAGCCGATGTGGTGCTCTATGACCGACTCGCTGCGTCCGAATTGCTGGATGAAGTGCCTGTTCATGCTGAACTGATTGACGTTGGCAAGGAACCCAAAGCACATCGCCGTTCCCAGGCAGAAATCAATACCTTGTTGATAGAAAAGGCGCGTGAAGGCAAGGTAGTGGTGAGACTTAAAGGCGGCGATCCATTCGTCTTTGGACGCGGTGGGGAAGAGTGCCAGGCGCTTGCAGAAGCCGGCGTTCGTTATGAAGTTGTCCCCGGTGTAAGCAGCGCCATCGCCGTGCCTGCGTATGCAGGCATCCCGGTCACGCAGCGCGGTGTCACAACGGCTTTTACGGTCGTGGCGGGCCATACGGGCGGTTCAGACTCGGATATCGATTGGACATCCATCTCACGCACGGGAACGGTTGTTTTTGTAATGGGAGTCGAACATTTGCCGGAGATCGTCACCCAGCTCATTGCTCACGGTCGCCTGCCGGAGACGCCTGCAGCAGTCATCGAGCAGGGTACCACACAGAAGCAGGTCACCTTCATTGGTACGTTAAAGGATATCGTCCAAAAAGCACAGGCTGTTCGCCCGCCTGCCATCCTGATCGTCGGCGAAGTTGTGAATTTACATGAACAGATCGATTGGTTTATCCCGCAGTCCTTGTCATCCATAAAAGACATTCAAGTCACGCTTATTTCGGAGTAATCATCATGAGCACACAACCACACAAAACGCCCCTGCCCGTCGAGACCATCGAGTGGACACCTGAATCGATAAAGCAGGTCAGCGCCACCCTGGAGGGGAGTTCGCCGGAAGCCATTCTGCGCTGGGGCTTTGATAACTTCGGGCCGCAGATGGTGCTTGCCACCGGGTTTGGCCCCGAAGGGGTTGTGTTGATGCACCTCGTTTCGCAGATCCGCCCCGAGGCTACTGTCTTTTACCTGGATACGGAGCTGCTCTTCGCACATACCTACGATTTGCGCGATGAACTCGTCAAACGTCTTGGCACTCGCTTTGAGCGCGTCCATTCCGGCCTTTCCCTGCCGGAGCAGGCCCTCCGACATGGCGATAAATTATGGGAACGAGACCCGGACACCTGCTGCCAGATCCGCAAGGTGATTCCCCAACGCCAGTTCCTGAAAAATTACAGTGCCTGGGTGACCGGCATCCGCCGCGACCAGACCGCCTTCCGTGCGAATACCGCGCAGGTGGAATGGGATTATGCCAATAAAATGGTCAAGCTCAACCCGCTAGCCGGCTGGACGAACGACCAGGTTTGGGAGCACATCCGCGTGAACGACCTTCCATACAATCCATTGCACGATTACGGTTATCCCAGCATCGGCTGCTGGACATGCACCAAGTCTGTTGAGCCGGGCCAGGATCCGCGTTCGGGTCGCTGGGCCGGTAAAGTCAAGACGGAGTGCGGTATTCATCAGCCCACCATCAAGACATAATGACAATTTATTATCCAATTTACTTGCAATTAAATGAGCAACCTTGTGTCGTGATCGGTGGCGGGAAGATCGCTGAAGGCAAAGTGGAAGGTCTATTAACCGCCGGGGCAAAAGTGACGATCGTTTCGCCTGATCTTACATCGCGCTTACATGAACTCGTGGAGCAGGATCAGATCGTGCATATCGCGCGCACGTATCAGCCGGGCGACCTCGGCGGGGCATTCATGGTCATCTGCGCGACGGATCAAACCGATATCAATCATCAGGTCTGGTTGGAGGCCTCTGCGAACGGACAACTGGTCAATGTTGTGGACGATACGCCGCGCTGCAATTTCATCGCGCCGGCCATCCTGCGCAAGGGAGACCTGACGATCGCGATCTCCACGGCCGGCAAAGCCCCGGCGCTGGCGGTGCGTTTAAAAGAACGTCTTCAAGAACAGATCGGCTCGGAGTACGAACGCTTTCTCGAATTAAGCGGACAGTTGCGCGAACCGTTGGCGCGTCACGTCCCGGATGTTGAAACGCGCAAAGCGCTTTGGTATCAGATCGTGGATTCAGAAGCACTT
>CAZJYB010000136.1:0-11587 GCA_964549865.1 uncultured Anaerolineaceae bacterium | reverse complement strand
GCAAAGAATCAATAACTCACCTTACGCAGTCACGCTCAGAGGCGGTCTGTGACCGCCGCAGTTTGCAAAGAAGCCGCAGGGTCACAGACCCTGCGGGAGCATCAAGGTACGTAAGGTCACTCAATAATCATCATCAAGGAGAATACATGGCTACCTTCCGATATATGGTCAATGAAGTGGGATCTTCAATTGAATTTTATACAAAACATCTTGGTTTCGAACTCGTCGAACAGATGGGGCCAGCCTTTGCGATCGTCGCGAAAGACGACCTGAGCCTGTGGCTGAGCGGACCTCAAACATCTGCAGCGCGTGCCATGCCGGATGGACGCAAACCAGAACCCGGCGGCTGGAATCGCTTTGTGGTGGAAGTGGACGACATCGAATCGCTTGTCACCACGATGAAGAATGCGGGAATTAAATTTCGCAACGAGATCATCTCTGGCCCGGGCGGTAAACAAATACTGGCAGAGGACCCTTCCGGCAACCCGATCGAAATATTTCAGGCTGCATAATAAAAAATCGCCCGCTTGGGCGATTTTTTATTTCATGAAATTCTTGCAACCGCGGTTGCCAGCAATATCAGAAGGGCAAGCACGATGTTGGTTCGCAACAAAATGATCTCGCGCCTGTTCAATCTGGCGAGCTCTTCCTCTTTTGCCTTGTTCTTTTGGAGCAGGGTGCGTTGAATGGCGGGGAGCACTTCCCAGGTGAGGATGGCGCTGGCAACGATCATCATAAGGGAGAGGCTGTGTTTAACAAGCATGGCAATTGACCATTGTGTACTGATGGACAGGAATCCGTTGTAGTGAGGGTTCAGGCTCATTTGGAACAAACCAGTCACTGCCAGAAGCCCTATGCAGAACCACGCAATGGGCTCGAGTCTTTTTTGAAGGGCCGCGATAAAACTGAGCCGGTCGGGCAGTTTCAGGGTCCGCGCAGAGGCGGGCAGGACGAGGATGGAGATTGCCACCAGGCTCCCCACCCATGCAACGGTCGCCAGCATGTGAAGCCAGTAGATCAAAGCCATCACCCATGAGGGAGGCGGGGTCATATTATGGAATAATAAGAGTAGGCGTTTCTGTTGGTGGTTCAGGTGTATCTGAAGGCGCGACAGGTAGCGTATCGGTTGGTACTCCGACTGGAACTGTAGGGCTAGCGCCGAGGGTGGGCGTGGCGGGAAAACATTTCTGGAAGGCCTGCGCAGAATTCCGATTTGCAGTTTCATCCAACGCGTTAATCCCGGCAGCGTTTTGATATTGCTCGTACGCCTCACAAAATTGCTCTTTTTCGAAAAGTTCATCGCCGTAGCGCATGGAGGCGACATAAAATCTTTGCGACCCTGTCATGGTGCCATCCCACAAGGAGGGCCATCCTATACCGACTTGCGAGAAATAAGCAACCGCCTGCGACCAGTCCAGCTCCCAGAAAGTTGCACCGGTGATATACATACGCGCCCCTTCGCGTAAACCGGTGGCGGTATTATCCAATGGGCCGAATCGCTCCGCCAGCGTGAGCTGATAGATACCGCCTTCAAGGTTGCCCTGTTGGGTGATCAGGTTATGGCCATAATTACGAAGCGCAAAATAATACATACCGTCCACTTGCGCGGTCTTGTAAGTAGGGTCCAGCTTGCGGATGGTATCGAGCGCGCCCAGGGCGCCAGGCCAATCCTGCGCGGCGATCAGTTGTTGTGCGCGTGCATACGCGCTTTCCGCTCCGCTGAAATCCGGCGTAGACGTGACCGTGGGCATGGGTGTAAAAGTGGGGATGACGCTTAACACCAGCACCTCTGTGAGTTTTTCAGCTGCGCCCGGATACCCTGAATCATGGGAGATGATGAACTCAAGACGTTGTTTGGCGGCCTCATAGCGGCCGAATTCAATATCCACCAGCGCAAATTTATATTGTTCGGCAAGCTGGCTCGCGATGACCGTTTGGTCCGCTGAGTTGCGCTGACCAATGCCAGAGAAGTAGCCGCTAAAACCGCCCATGACCACCAGTACGATGATCCCCAAAGCGCCGACGAGGATCGAGCGCCAGCGCGGCGGTTTGCCTGCCGGCTTGATCGGTTGTGTATCGTCTTCCTTGATCGGTTGACCGGATTGTGTTGGTTCGATATTTTCAGACATGACAGCTATTATACATCCCTTTGAAATTGTGTTTTAATTTTCCATTCATACTTTATCTGTGTCACCCTGAGGGAATGCTTGTTATGACCGAAGGGTCTCCGCCGCTCCGCGGCGGGATTCTTCGCTTCGCTCACCGTTCGTGCCGCGAAGCACGGCGGCACGCCGGTGCGAGACGGCAGAATGACACCTCAACAAGTTATAACTTAAAAAGCAGCTTTGCCTCAGACCAGACGATCGCCAAAGCCAGCAAGCCGCCCACGATCATACCAACGAGCGCCGTGATTACCGCGCCGCCGGGCAGGTAGTACGCGATCAAATAGGCGACCACACCGCCAACGAGCGCCGCGAGCAGCCCTTTCCACACAGCCCCATCCACATGGATGGGTTCATGCGTGCGGTTGGACAGCCAGCGAAAGAGAATGATCGCTTCGATCAGCAAGGTGATCTCTGCAAAAGCCACAATCGGTGCGCCGACCTCTGGAAAGAAGGTGATCCCAAGGATACCGATCCCCAGAAACATCGCGAGCCGCAGCAGGACCGCATATAACGGGAACATCGGTTCCTTGCGCGCATAAAATGAACGCGCCGCCACCTCATGAATGGTGTAACCGGTAAGCGTCAGCAAATAAGCGCGTGTTGTCCACGTGAGCAAGGTGGTCGTGGATTCGTCGAAGCCGAACACTGCGCGCACGAGCGGGTGGATCCCCGCCGCCATCACCGCGGCCACAGGGATCGTTAGCGCGATCAAAACCCGCAGGGCGCGTTCGATCGTTAAACGGAAACCTGCCCAGTCCGCGCGTGAGGCGTATTCCGAAAGCGTTGGCAGCATGGCCGTGGCAAGGGCTGTCCCAAGAATGGTCTCGGGTACCTGCATGATCATCCATCCATAGGTGAGCGAAGTCACTGCACCCACCTGGTCGAGTCGCGAGGCCAGGTTATCACGCGCCAGGAAAATGATCTGAATGCCGCCCATCGTGAGCAAACGCGGCCCCATCAGTTTCAGGGCTTCGATCAAACCGGTATGGCGCAAGTCGAGCGAAGGAGTCCAGCGAAAACCAAATTTGAAAAGCGCGGGCAGTTGGATCAGCAAATGCATGGCCGCGCCGAGGATGACACCATATACCAGGCCGCGAATGCCAAAGCGCGGCACCAAAAAGATCGCGCCGATGATCTGGCCGATGTTGTATATGCTGGGAGCGAGCGCGGGCATCACAAAATGCTGGTTCGCCTGAAGTGAGGCCGCCACCAACCCACTGATCGAAAAGATCACCGTTCCAATTAAATTCAGCCGCATCAACTCGGCCAGTAACTGAAGTTGTTCCTCGCTGAAGCCGGGCGCAATGCCCAGCCTTGCGATTGGTTGCGCGAAAATAGCGATGACGATCGCAAACGAGCCGGTTACTAAAAATGCGACGTTCGCCACGCGTGAGAACAGGTCCCATGCCGCAGCGCGGTCTTTGAGTGTGAGATATTCCGTCAGCAAGGGGATGAAGGCCATCGCCAGCGCGCCGCCGGAAATCAATGCAAACAGCACATCGGGCAGGTTGTTCGCGGCGTTGAACGTATCCAACATTTGCACGTCGTCGGAATATTGTCTCGAAATAATACCGGTGCGTACAAAGGCAATGGCTTTGTCGATCAAAAACAGGAACGCAATGATCAGTGAGTTACGGGTAAGCCTTGAAAGTTTATCCATGGTTTCCTTTTATAACATCCCTTTATACATGCCGCCATCCACGTTCAACATCACGCCGGTGATATAAGAAGCCGCAGGCGAGACGAGGAAAGCCGCAGCATTCGCGAACTCTTCGGGCTGACCCAGCCTGCCCAGCGGACTCAACTCCGATTGCCTGCGCGTCTCCTGCTCGACCGTGGAGCTGTTCGCTGTGGCCCGGGCAGTCATCAACTCTGTGACTCTTTCCGTCTCCGTCCAGCCTGGCAGAATGGAATTAAAACGGATGCCCTCGCGTCCAAGTTCCAACGCCAGCGATTTGGTTAATCCAATAGTAGCGGAACGAATGCTATTCGATAAAAGCAGGTTGGAGATCGGCTGTTTGACAGAGATCGAGGTGACTGTGAGCACACTGGCTGAATCCGATTTTCGCAAATATGGCAGCGCGGCTTTGATCAGGCGCACGTGTGACATCAAACACAAGTCGATGCCCTGTTGCCACGCGAGCTCATCGAGCGTATCGATCGAACCGGGCTGCGGACCTCCCGCGTTGGTGATGAGGATATCCAGGCCGCCAAATGAATCCACAGTTTGCGTGACCAGTTTCTCGGGCATATCAACGAGGCTCACATCTCCTGCTAATCCAATAACCTGCGCGCCCGTATCCTTGCTCATCTTGTCAGCCACACTTTTGATCTTTGCCTCATCGCGCCCATTGACAGCGATCTTGCATCCCTCTTTTGCAAGTACAAGCGCAGTGGCATAACCCAGTCCGCGTGACGAACCGGTAACCAGTGCACACTTGTCTTTGAGCTTGAGATCCATTAAGTCTCCTTGGTCAGAAAAACTTGAGTTGAAATTGTATCCGAGAACGAATAATTTTGCCGAGGCGTGCTTGACCTTGTTAGTTGAAAGCCGTAGAATGTTCAAAGTCATCAATCTTTCAAGGAGTTAGCTCATCATGTCCTCAACTGCCATCGAGAAGGCGCAAACCTTCATATGGAATAACGCACGCTTGCTGGAAAGGCAACTCTTCTCCTTTCTATTCCAGAATGGTCCCAGGCAAAATGTGCTGGCCGCATTGAAGGCCTATCAAAACCCGGATGGCGGATTTGGCAATGCTCTCGAGCCGGACAAACGCACCCCCAGCAATCAGCCCATCGACCAGGAATTTGCGCTGCGTATCCTGGACGATACTGGTTTTGATGAGGACATGGTGAACCAGACCTGCGATTTCCTGATGACGATCACAACTCCCGAGGGAGGCGTGCCATTCGTGCTGCCCACCGTCAGGGATGCGCCACGCGCCGAGTGGTGGAATACGGAAGATCATCCGCCTGCTTCGGTCAACCCCACCGCTGGCATCGCCGGGTTATTATACAAGCATCACTTTCAGCATTCATGGTTGGAACGTGTCACAGAATTCTGCTGGCAGAAAATCGAAGCATTACAAGGCCCAGCAGACGACGACATGATATGTGCCGTCCTGTTTTTGGAGCACGTCCCTGAACGCGATCGCGCGAACAGGGAATTCAAACGTATTGGAGAGCAAATCAAGAAACAGGTGCCACTTGACCCACAGGCTTCAGGCTATGTTAAGAAACCACTTGCCTGGGCACCCACGCCGGTGAGCCTGTGCCGCGGCCTTTTTGATGATTCCACGCTCGATCTTCATTTGGAAATGTTAGCGGCTGAACAACAGCCCGACGGCGGCTGGCCCATCACATGGCCGGCAATCAGCCCGGCCTCAGAGTTGGAAGCCCGAAGTGTTGTCACCATCCATGCGATCAAGACCCTTAAAGCATACGACTATTTCAAATAGGAAATGAAAAGATCAATGCACCCAGTCAATGGACAAAACCACATCCCATCCGCAACAGAGAGGCTGGTAGCAAATCAATTATTGACGGTCGGCCTTACGCTGGCAGTAGTCGGCGTGTTATCGCTCAAATGGATGGGGTTCACCTCCCTGTTCCCAGTAATGGTGATCTTCGTCATCGCCATTTTCATGTTCATACGGGCTGCGCGTGTACTCAGCATAAATCCCAATATTACACTTGCACTGACCGCGCTGGGTCTGGCGTGTGTTTCATTTGCATACCAGCCGCTGGGGCCGGAGCTTGGACAATACGGCACCGAATGCGTGCCCATTGAGGATTGCCATCGTGCCCTGCGAGGCGGTGGATTGCCCATGCAGTATGTGATCGATATACCGGGAATTACAGTTCAGGGCAGGCTGGGTATCGAGGATGAATTCAGGGTTTTGTCGTTTACTCTGGATGCCATTTTCTACTTTATCCTGGCGCAGATCGCCCACCGACTCAACCTTTATTACTCTGTGAAACGTGCAAGGACATAATCAATCCCTTCAAATATGCGCCCCGGGGGAATTGAAAGAAATAAAAAGGGAACCGATTGCAGGTAAGCGGGGTATTCCATGGAAGCATTTCACCTGAACAAGGAGTCCCCATGAGAACACATCTTAATTTTCTTCCATCCGTTTTGCTGCTGCTGACGATTACTGCGTGTGGGAGTATTGGCACTTCCACACAGGATTACGGTTCAATTCCCACGATCGAACAGACAAACCCAAAAATATTCGGCGTCTTCGAAGGCATCACCCCGTGCAATAAATTGACCCGGCCCCTGCCGCAGATCCCTGAAGATACCGATTGCGAAGAAATGATATGGAAATTCACCCTGTATCAAGATCCATCCACTGGGATGCCCACCACCTATGAACTGAACAGCGCTTACGGCGTTCCGCAGCAGAATAGCACGGGACTGGAAGCTGAGGGCACAGAGATCGAGATGGCTGGCAAATGGGGCATCGCGAAAGGCACGGCAACCGACCCGGACGCGGTCGTCTATCGGTTGAACCCTGATCTCTCCGAAGACTCCGTGTCGTTTGTGAAGATCAGCGATGATGTCCTGCACGTGCTCAACAAGAATGGGGCGCTGCTGGTGGGAAATGGTGCATGGAGTTACACGATCAACCGCACGGACACCCATCCTTATCAACACATATCCAATGCCGGTGCTGCACCCGTATCTGAAACTCCGCTTGTCATCCCAACCAGACCTTCCGGTTCATCCCTTCTCGGAGTCTTCGATGGCAGGACGCCCTGCCATGATATTGTGTTCGAGTTTACCGGCGTCCCGCCATATCCCAGATGCATAAAAGTAAAGTGGCAGCTTACCCTCTATCAGGATGATACCGGCGCACCAGGCACCTACGTCTTCCGGGGAACAGGCACTGTCAGGGAAGGCACTTGGACGATCCTCCTGGGTACAAAAACCGATCCCGATGCGGTAGTCTATCAACTGCATTCAGACGACCTGGGAGATCCTGTGTCATTTTTGAAAGCAGACGACAACCACCTCTTCCTGATGGATCGGGATATGAATCTGCTTGTAGGAAATGCGCTCTTCAGTTATACGTTAAGCCGCACGGAGTGACCCAGCGCGTAAAATGATCGACCGGAAAAAACTATTTGACAAAGATCCTCCTTCGGAACGTAATTGAAGCCGACCTGCCGATCTTCTTCGAACAGCAACTGGACCCACAAGCTGTAAGCATGGCCGCCTTCCCTTCCAGGGACAGGGGTCCCTTCATGCTGCATTGGGAGCAGAACATGAAGAACACGGCGGTGATCTTGAGGGCCATCGTCTTCAAAGACAAAGTGGCCGGGCACGTTCTAAGCTGGAAGGAAAAATACGACCAGAAGGTGGGATATTGGCTCGGGAGGGAATATTGGGGCCGGGGAATTGCCAGTAGCGCGCTTGGGGAGTTTTTGAAAGAGGTAAAAATCCGCCCGCTATATTCGCATGTTGCCAACCACAACGTGGCTTCAAAGCGCGTGTTGGAGAAATCCGGGTTTGTGATCCTGGATGAAGGCAAAGAGGAATCCATTTTCAGATTAAGCAATTGACCACAAGGCTTCAAGAGCGTAGAATCTACAAAACAATGCCATTGCATCCTTAGATTGTCACCATATGAGGTGAAGACAATTGCCCGAATTTTCAGACTTCGAAATGCACCCTCTTAGAAAAGAACTTCGCAAAAGAGTTAGTAGAATAATCTGGCGAATGGCAATTTTCCGTTATTCGAGTTGGGCTCTCTTTTCTGCTCAACTAGCAATTCTCGATGACCTCCTTGCTCTAGAAGACAGTCTAAGAGAAAGTCGTGATCGGGCTTCTGCCTTGCGCAATGAGGCCGGGCAGTTAGCTCAAGCCGAAATGCAGGGTAGAAAGTCACTTCCAGAAAATATTAAACAACAAGTTAATGAAATACGTCGGGAGGCATCCGACTATGACTTTGCTGTACGGCTACTACGATATGGTCGCTGGCTGTATCGTTACGTTGCCGACGGTATAGCTTGGCGAGCATATGGATTTCAACGAGAGACCATCCGAGCCCTCGGGGCGAAAGAACCAGTCGTATTTTTGTCAAAGAAAGAAGGCATTGAAAGAGAGATCATGCTGTTTAAAGGGATGCGTAATTTGGGGCGCGAATGGCTTCCAGTTATGCACGACTTAACTAATTGCCTTCGAACTGCAGATTTCTCCCTGTTCAGAAACGGAGCCCTATATCGGCTTATAGAAGCAAAGATAAGGCAATCGGGTGATACAAGCTCAAACAACCATCAGAACGTCAAGAGTGGAAGAGAGACTCGACAGGCAAAACGTCTGCAACAAGTAAGTGATTTCCTGCAGTCGGGCAATCTAGAAATACTTCATCCAGAATTCAAAGGCAGAGCATTTTCAACCCCTATAGTTGAGAAGCATAATTACAAGTCCATTTCCGCAGCGATCAAGTCTGCACGCGCACACAAATTTGGCTTCAGAGAACACGAAAGAGGTATCTTGTATCTAGCATTCGATGCCCACAAACGCTCTGAGGACACTGCCTTCTTACGCGCGAGTGAGCAGCATCCTCACATATTCGAAACCTTATTTACGTTCCGAGCAATTACCCCGCGTTTCCAAGAATACCATGTATCACTTCCAATTACCGCAATGCATCTTCCTATAAGGGATATTATAGACATCCTTTTCGGCCGCATCGCCGTAATTTGCATACTCAACTACCAGTGTGTTGAGGAATTTTGTCAAAACAATGGAGTGCCCCTTCGATTCGAGAGGATCGGCGGAAATGAGATGAAGATTATGGTTGAATCTAAACCTTATCCAGGCGAAGTGCGTGATGGGCTCTGGAATCGTTTGTTACTCGAAGGACTCTCGTTGCAATCGTTCTCAGATTTGCTCAAAGCAATAATGATTGAAGCCAGCACTTTAGGAAGTGAACCTAGTAACTTAGCGCCTGCCAGAAATGATGTGGCGGGCAAAAATTAGAGGAGAACCACTGATATGACAACCATGAGAGAACGTATCGCCAGCGGTAAATTATTCACAGATATGGTGGAAGGATTGCCGGAAGACAGATTAAGGGGCAAGGAGCTGATGTATGATTTCAATCATACGAGGCCCACGGAAACACAGAAACGTATCGACCTCATGAAATCCATGTTCGGCGCGCTTGGAAAAGACTGCTGGGTGGAGCCGCCCCTCAACATATGTTATGGATCCAATGTGTTCATTGGAGATTACCTGTATGCGAACATGAACCTTACCCTTGTGGATGACACCAGGATCACAATTGGGAATAGCGTTTTGATCGCTCCCAATGTGACCATCGCAGTGACCGGGCATCCTGTCCATCCGGAATTAAGACCACAGGGCGAGATGTACGCATTTCCTGTGACGATAGGTAATCATGTATGGATCGGCAGCAACGTGGTGATCTGCCCAGGTGTTACCATTGGAGATAATGCAGTCATCGGTGCTGGAAGCATCGTAACCAAAGACATTCCGGCAAACTCCATTGCTGTTGGAAACCCATGCAGAGTCATCAGGGAAATAAATGACGATGATAAAATCCATTATTATAAAAAACTCAAGGTAGAGTGAGGAACCGGGCCATGCAAAAGTTCTATGAAGCCCTTTTCGATCAACTTCAGGCGCGTCACCGCGAGATCATCAAATCCCTCGACGAATTACCTCCCGAGGCCTATGACTGGAAACCCGCGCCGGAGATGAATTCGCTGGCCGTACTGATCTTTCACCTGACCGGTGGCGAGCGTTACTGGATCGGGGACGTGGTCAAAGGAGAGGACTCGCATCGCGACCGGGATGCCGAATTCAAAGTGAGCGGGCTTACAGCTGAAGCCTTGAAGCTGCGGATCAATGACCTCGAAGACTATGAAAAGTCAGTTCTTGAAGGCATGAAGCTGGAGGACCTGGAAGAAGAGCGCTTCTCACCGAGACATGAGAAGAAATACAGTGTGGCTTGGGGATTGATGCACGCGCTGGAACATACCGCCGAACATGTGGGCCATATCCACGCGTTAAGTGAGTTATGGAAGCAACGTAAACAGATTTGAAGTCACACAGTAGACCTTGCTTGACCGCGACACTTCAGGGGCGTAAAATCCTGGTGAGCTTTAATCTTCCGCCGCCTAATCCGATATTTGGGACGTTATACCCTACGGAAACTTTACGGTGACCGTCTATAGGCAGTTATACGGACGGCTGCCGTATATTCTCCAGTTGGGCGCTTACACATAAAGCGAAAATCAGGGATGTGCAAATTGAAAATCAGTAAGTCAAGATTGTTTTGGATTCTTGCAATAACACAAACACTATTTGCGCTTGTCACCTTTCTAAACGAAGTGCTGGCAATATATAACCGAGTTCCTGGTGGGAATTACCCAATCGAGCATAAATCATCATGGTTAAAAGTAGCCATCTTTTGCAGTGGCGCAATAATAAGTTGTTTTGTTATATGGCTTTTAGATTCAAAGCAAAAACGGGGTGTGTTGTTACCATCGCCACTGTTGGTTTTACCATTAGCCATTTTTCCAACCTTATTGAGTATTGTTTTTTCTCATTACTTATCGATAATTGGCTGGTGTTGCGAACATCCGCTTTCCTTTTATTTTGGCTTTCCGTTTAGTTATTTACTTGGCATGGGCAGTTTTATCTATTCAGAAATGCAGCCATACGAAAATTACGGTCTCTTGAAAATTCTTATTACTTCAGAACCTCAAGTCCATTGGAGATTCCTTTCATACGAATTTTTCCTGGATTTTCTGTTTTGGTCAAATATCATTTTTGTTCTTTTTGGCATGGTGATTTTCTTTAGGCAAAAGGACAATTTAATTAAACGAACGAAAGAGGAAGTACAATCTGAAAACAGTTGAGTCTTCTCGCAATCAGCGCCCAACAAAGCGTACTAGGCAAGCACCACCGTCCTTGCCGCGAGCAGCGCCACGGCGGTCCACAGGATTGCTCACCTGCACTGCGCCCACGCAGTGCGGCGCATGTGTCGCTTATGCGAGACGGCAGGATAATGCACACCTTCGCTGCGCTTCGGCGAGTGGAAGTCTGCGGCCTTAAAAAGAAGTTTTCTCGCTTTGGCAGATTCTCATCTTGAGCAGAGTCCACGCTCGTCTGGTCGACGAGACACAGCCGCCACTTTTAATTAACCCCTTATTAACAATCCCTTATGATATGATTTCGGCTTAATCCATAGTATGAAGGAGTTCTAAACAACGATGACTATTGATACCACTGCCCCGCTCTCACTGCCTATTTTGCTTCTCAACCTTTCCCTGGGTATTTTCGTTTCGCTTCTGCTGGCCTGGTACTACATCCGCTACGGCAGCTCACGTTCAAACCGGGCCCATTTTGCGGCTGTCCTGCCTCTTTTGACTCTGATCACGCT
>CAZJYB010000135.1:0-11648 GCA_964549865.1 uncultured Anaerolineaceae bacterium | reverse complement strand
CGTAAGCCTCAGGAGCGATATGGCCCACAGAGATGCCGCGCGTGGCGCCGGAGAAACGTCCATCAGTGAGTAACGCCACGTGATCGCTCAGGCCTGCGCCCGCAATTGCCGCGGTGACCCCGAGCATTTCGCGCATCCCAGGCCCGCCTTTGGGACCTTCATAACGGATGACAACCACATCGCCGGATTTGATCTTCTGGTCGGTGACCGCCTTCATCGCATCCTCTTCACGCTCGAACACGCGTGCCGGCCCCGTGAACTGTTTGACGTTGTTCGCAGCGGCTTTATGCACGCCGCCTTCTTCCGATAAATTGCCGTGCAAAATGACGAGTCCGCCGTTCGGCTTGATCGGCTTATCCAGCGGATAGATCACCTGCTGACCGGGAGTCTCCACGCCAGATTGAGCGGCTTCGGCAATGGTCTTGCCTGTGACGGTCATGCAATCCCCATGCAGATAACCGCCTTCCATAAGGCGTTTCATCAAGAACGGGATGCCGCCCGCCGCGTGCATATCTGCAGCCATGTATTTGCCGAACGGCTTGATATCTGTAATGAGAGGTACGCGTGAGCAGATCGAGTCGAAGTCGTCGATGTGCAGGTCAACGTTCGATTCACGCGCCAATGCCAAAAGGTGGAGAACTGCATTCGTCGAGCCACCCGTTGCGGCCACGGAAGTGATCGCATTTTCGAATGCTTTGCGTGTGTAAATTTGCGAGGGACGCAGATCCGCACGAAGCATTTCCATGACCAGTTTCCCCGTCTCAAATGCGATGTTGTCTTTTTCTTCAGACATGGCCGTGACGCTGTTGAACCCCACAGGAGAGATGCCGATGAATTCCATGATCGTGGACATGGTGTTGGCCGTGAACTGTCCACCACATGCACCTGCGCCCGGGCAGGCCAAATTTTCAACGTCCATAAAGTCCTTTTCATTCATCTTCCCCGCTGAATATGCACCCACTGCCTCGAACACATCCTGAATGGTCAGTGATTTTTCACCGAGCTTGCCCGGGTTGATCGAGCCGCCATACAACGCCACGCCTGGGATGTCGAGCCGTGCCAGCGCCATCATCACGCCCGGGTTGGTTTTATCGCAGCCAGATAAACAAACAATTGCATCAAAATGATTTCCACGCGCCACCAATTCAATCGAGTCTGCGATCACCTCACGGCTGATCAGCGATGCCTTCATTCCCTCGGACCCCATGCTGATCCCATCTGAAATGGACACCGTATTGAATTCCATGGGTGTCCCGCCAGCCGCACGGATGCCTTCCTTGATCTTTTGCGAGAGCCTGCGCAAATGATAATTACACGGGCCGATCTCGATCCACGTGCTCGCCACGCCCACGATCGGTTTGCGCAAATCATCGTCGGTGAACCCCACCGCTTTGAGCATGGCACGCGCGGGCGCACGGTTGGGGCCCGTGGTAATTGCATCGCTGTTCTTTTTCAGATCGGGCATAATTCTTCTCCATAATTTCAAATAGATATAAAAAGAGCCGCCCCTGGTCAGGGCGGCTCTTTGCGTTTACCGAAAGTGTTACTTCACTCTCACCGTTGCCATCCTAACCGAAAATTGATCCTTAATAATAAGGACCGAAATAAGGACGACGACAATAAGAGAGACGGTCAGATATGGATTCATGTGCTTGATATTTCGCTCGATTATAGGCGGATTCGGGAATAAGTCAAGGGATTTGATCAAGTTAAAGTCACAACAAAAGCCGCCGCGAGTCTTTCCGGATCAATTTTTCATTTCCCCTTGACGCATTCGACTCACTCGCATAAAATACCTTCTATATGAACAAGCACGGCATTGGTACCATGTCCATGACTACTACCTCCGGTTTCCACCGTGAGGCATTTGTGGTTGGACAGAAGTAACCGAAGCAAGAAAAGGGTTCTCAGGACACACAACGCCTCACGGAAACGTGGGGCGTTTTTTTATCTCAACACAAAGACTTCGGAAGTCTTTTGGGAGTCTTCAAGACTTTAACTCGTCAAGGCAGACTTCCGAAGTCTGAGCAATGGAGAACTTATGGCAAAACAAACACTTGTGATGAAATTCGGCGGGACTTCCGTTGGCTCTATAGACGCGCTCACGAAAGCGACCCAGATCATCAGGGACGCCCGTGCGGAATATCCGCGCGTTGTGGTGGTGACGTCCGCGATGGCAGGTGTCACCAATCTCTTGTTGGATTGCGCCACGCTCGCCGCGCAGGGGAAGGTTGATTCGCTTCCGAGGGCAGAATCTACGCTGAGGGAAAAACACTTTGCCGCTGCGAACGCCCTCATCAAAGACGAAAAACTCCGCGAGCAGACAAAACAGAAAATTAATCAACTTATTCTTTCACTCCTGGATCTTTGCAAAGACATTGCCACGCTCAGAACATCGAGCCCACGCGCGTTGGACGCCGTGGCTTCTCTGGGCGAGAGAATGAGCATCCATTTATTGAGCGCAGTGGTGGAAAGTGCAGGCGTCAAATCACGCGCGATCGAATCGACAGAGCTGATCGTCACGAACGACCATTACCAGAACGCACACCCGGACTTCAAAGCCACAACCGAAAAGACACGCAAGATATTGAATCCCATTTTGGACGAAGGCATTATCCCCATTACCACAGGATTTATCGGCGCGACTCCCGAAGGTGCGATCACAACCCTGGGCCGCGGCGGGAGCGATTATTCCGCCGCGATCATCGGTGCAGTGTTGCCCGCAGATGAGGTATGGATCTGGACGGATGTGGATGGGATCATGACCACCGACCCGCGCATTGTGAAGGAAGCGCGCACGCTACCCGAACTTACCTACAGCGAAGTGGCAGAACTTGCCTATTACGGAGCACAGGTCTTGCACCCGAAGACCATTCGTCCCGTGGTGGATGCCGGCATCGGGCTGCGCATCTGTAACACCTTCAACCCAACCCACCCCGGCACACGCCTGATCGCGAATTCTCCATCGAACGGCAAGGGACTTAACGGAGACCATATCATCCGAGCCGTGACCGCCATCCGCAAACAGCGATTGGTGACTATTGAAGGGCGCGGCATGCTGGGCGTCCCCGGCGTGGCGGCACGTGCTTTTGCTGCGGTCGCGTCCACAGGGACAAGCGTGCCCTTGATCACACAGGCATCCTCAGAGCAATCCATCTGTTTTGCGGTCCCCGATGAAAGTGCGGTACCTGTGCTTACCGCGTTGCAAAATATCTTTGCCAGCGAGATCGAAGATGAAGACATCGACCGTGTTTGGATGACGGATGATGTCTCGATCATCACCGTCGTGGGTGTCGGAATGCGTCATACGCCCGGGGTGGCAGGCCGGGTTTTCTCGCAGCTTGGGAAGAACAATGCCAACGTACTGGCCATTGCACAGGGTTCATCCGAAGTATCCATTAGTATGGTGGTGGATGCGGCGGATACCGAGTTGGCAGTGAAGTCACTGCATGAATTGATCGTGAATTAATACGTAGGGGCGACGTCCTGTCGCCCTCCCGAAGGACATCGGGACGATGTGGGCGGGAAAACCCCGCCCCTACGAAATCATTTATAGGAGTCCTTATCATGTCATCATCTCAAATCCCCGTAGCCGTGCTCGGCGCGACTGGTTCCGTCGGCCAGCGATTCATTTCGTTACTGGATAATCATCCATGGTTCAAAGTTGTGGCACTCGCCGCTTCTGACCGGTCCGCGGGGCAGAAATATTCTGATGCGTGCCATTGGGTGTTGAATGAACCCATGCCGGCCTATGCACGCGATATGGTCATGTTGCCTGCGACGACGGATGCTGTTCAGGCGAAGATCGTTTTCTCTGCATTACATAACGAGATCGCCAAAGACCTCGAGCCGCAATTTGCGCAGGCCGGTGCGGCAGTCTGTTCGAATGCGTCATCTTATCGTCGCGCAGAGGATGTGCCTCTGCTGCTCCCGGAGATCAACGCAGATCATATCAACCTCGTCAAACAGCAGCGCATCGATCGCAAATGGAGCGGATGCATTATTACAAACCCGAACTGCACAAGCACAGGTCTGACGATCGCACTCAAGGCGCTCGGGGATGCGTTTGGCGTGAAGAAAGTCTTTGCAGTTTCGTTGCAGGCGCTTTCAGGCGCGGGTTATCCTGGTGTTTCTTCGCTTGATATTATCGATAACGTCATCCCCAACGTTGGCAACGGAGGCGAAGAAGAGAAAGTGGAATGGGAGCCGCGCAAGATGCTCGGCAAATATATAGAAACGCTCGAGCCGCTGTCATCGGCGGCGCCCCACAGGGATGCTTCGCGAGGGACTCCGCCTGGAGCCAGGATTGAATTGGCAGATATCGCCTTCAGCGCGCATACGAATCGCGTGGCGGTGATCGATGGGCACCTTGTATGTGCAAGCGTGCAATTAGGAAAACCTGCTGAGCCTGAAGTCGCCATCCAGGCATTACGAGATTACGCCGCGCCTCTGTCCGCCAGGGAACTGCCCTCGAGTCCGCGACCCGTTATCGAGGTCCGCGATGAACCTGACCGCCCCCAGCCAAGACTGGACCGGTTAACCGGGAAAGGCATGACGACAGTAGTCGGTCGCGTCAGGCGCGATCCACTTTTGGATCTTAAGTTCGTGGTGCTCTCCCATAACACGATCCGCGGCGCGGCCGGCGCCTCGATCTATAATGCCGAATTACTTGTAAAAGAAAATCTTTTGTGATATAAACTTCACAATTAAATATTCGCTCTTATCCAGAGAGACTGAGGGAACGGCCCTTTGAAGTCTCGGCAACCGGGTAGCTAAACGAACAGCTAAAACGGTGCCAACTCCGACAGAAGGATGGCTTTGGCCATTCAAACACTGGAAGATGAGAGGACGGTATCGTGTGTACCTCTTCTTTTACTTTCAGAAGAGGCTATTTTTTTAAATAGCTCTCCTGAAAAGCGAATAAACATTATTCAAGAGGAGACCTTTATGGCAACCCCCACAACCGATCGTAAATTTGGTTTCAACACCCGGCAACTTCACTCGGGATACACCCCTGAGCAGAGCACAGGGAGCCGCGCAATACCGATCTATCAGACCACCGCATACGACCTGCAAAGCACGGACCGCGCTGCGCGTCTGTTCGCCCTGCAGGAAACCGGCAACATCTACACGCGCATCTCCAACCCGACATCGAACATTTTTGAAAACCGCATCGCGGATCTCGAAGGCGGGGTCGGCGCGTTGGAAACCAGTTCCGGTCACGCCGCACAGATGACCGCCATTTTCGCGATCTGTGAGGCGGGCGATCATATCGTTTCGTCCTCCGCTTTATACGGCGGGACGGTCAGTCAGTTCAAATATACGTTCCCGCGTTTGGGTATCGATGTCACGATGGTGGACCCATCTGACCCGGAAAATTTCCGCCGCGCGATCCAACCGAACACAAAGATCATTTACGGCGAGACCATCAGCAATCCATTCGGGAATATCTTCCCGCTTGAGGAAGTGGCGAAGATCGCGCAGGAGTTCCACATCCCCTTGATGATCGATAACACGACCGCTACCCCGTATCTTTGTCGTCCGTTCGAATGGGGCGCGCACATCATCACCCACTCCACATCGAAATATATTGGCGGGCATGGCACCTCCCTGGGCGGTGTGATCGTGGATAGCGGAAAATTCAACTGGGGGAAAAGCACGCGGCACAAGAACTTCACCACGCCAGACCCCTCTTATCATGATGTTGTTTACGCAGAAGACTTCGGCCCGCTGGCTTTCATTTCAAAAGCACGCGCCGGCATCATGCGCGACATCGGCGCGACCCAGTCCCCATTCAATTCATGGATGTTCCTGCAAGGCTTGGAGACTCTGTCCCTGCGCATGGATCGCCATGTACAGAACGCGCAGGCTGTCGCCGAGTATTTAAGCGATCATCCCAAGGCAAGTTGGGTCATTCATTGCGGCCTGCCCAATCACCCGGATTACGCGCGCGCACAAAAGTATCTGTCCAAGCCATCGAGCGCGGTGCTGGGTTTTGGCGTCAAAGGCGGCCGCGAAGCCGGCGCGCGTTTCATCGACAACTTAAAATTATTCAGCCACGTTGCCAATTTCGGCGACGCAAAATCACTTGCGATCCACCCCGGCAGCACAACGCATTCCCAACTTTCAGATGAAGAACAAAAAGCTGCGGGTGTCAGTCCGGATTTCATCCGTCTTTCGATCGGCCTCGAGGACATTGAGGATATTCTCTGGGACATCGATCAGGCGCTATCAAAAGGATGAATGCGGAATGCAAAATGCTGAATAAGACATAAGGCAACTATCATGCCACACGACTCATCCAATCTCAGAAATCGCACCAAGACTTATGCCTTGCGGATGATTAAGTTGTATCAGGTCCTGCCCAAAAGCGGCGAGGCGCAAGTCATAGGCAAACAGATTTTGCGCAGTGGCACGTCAGTCGGAGCACAATACCGGGAAGCCTGTCGCGCAAAATCCCCGGCCGATTTCATCAGCAAGATGGAAGGCAGTTTGCAGGAACTGGATGAAACAGGATATTGGCTGGAACTACTCGCTGAAAGCAGAATTATGCCCACTGAACAACTCGCCGATTTACAGAAAGAGAATGGCGAATTGACAGCGATCTTTGTAACATCTGTGAAAACTGCAAAGCAAAACAGGACCACGCGATGATATCTACAGTTCAATTCATCATTCATCATTTCTCACTTTGCCTTTTAGGAAACCCATGCCGATAAAAATCCAATCCACTCTTCCTGCGCGTGCCATTCTCGAAAACGAAAATATCTTCGTCATGGGAGAGGAACGCGCCGCCAAACAGGACATCCGCGCGATGCGTGTGGCGATCCTCAACCTGATGCCCACCAAGATCGCGACTGAGACGCAGATCCTGCGCCTGCTTTCCAACTCCGCACTGCAGGTGGAGATCACGCTGCTTCACACGGCCACGTATGAATCAAAGAATACGGATGCAGATCACCTGCTCAATCATTATGTTACCTTCGAGGAAATTGAAAAGGAAAAATTTGACGGTCTGATCATCACCGGCGCGCCCGTGGAGCAAATGCCTTTTGAAGAAGTCGAATATTGGGATGAACTCACCCACATTCTGGATTGGGCCGAGACAAATGTGGAGTCCAATTTTTATATTTGCTGGGGAGCGCAGGCCGCGTTGTATCACAGATATGGCATCCCCAAATACGACCTGCCTCACAAGATGTTCGGCGTCTATGAGCACCGCGTCCTTTCTTCGACCGAAAGCTTGATGCGCGGCTTCGATGACATTTTTCTGGCCCCGCACTCGCGCCACACCGAGATCCGCCGCGCGGATGTGGAAAAAGTGGACGACTTGAACATCCTCGCCGAATCAGACGAGGCCGGCATTTACATTCTCGGCACCAAGGATGGACGCCACATCTTCGTGACCGGTCATTCGGAGTACGACCCGCTTACCCTTAAAGGGGAATACGACCGCGACGTCAATAAGGGACTCCCGATCAACGTGCCGCAGAATTATTATCCAAAGGACGACCCATCCAAAACACCGAACGTCCGCTGGCGCGGGCATGCGAATCTGTTATATGCAAACTGGCTGAATTACTACGTGTATCAGGTCACCCCGTTCGACCCGGATCAGATCCCCCAGGGCTCGACGCGTTCGAATTTTTAGCAGATCATACTTAAAACCTCACCACAAAGACACTAAAACACGAAGCCACGAAGTTCTTTTTGTGACTTTGAGACTTTGCCGTCTCGCACCGGCGTGACGCCGTGCTACGCGGCACAAACGGTGTGCCTTCGTGGTAAAAAACAGACCTTTCAAACACTCTACTACGCTTTAAATCTCGGATACGACCCCAGCACGCGCAGCATCACCGCATATTCATTCAAGTGATCGAGTGCCTTTTCAGCGTGCATATCCGCGGGTGAACCAAGGAAGTCGATATAAAACAAATATTCCCACGGCTTGCCCTGTAAGGGACGCGACTCGATCTTGGTCAGGTCGATATCGCGCAGGGCGAACACGCTCAAAGCTTTGAACAACGCCCCAGGCTGGTTCTTCAATGTGAATACAATCGAAGTCTTTGCTTCACCGCTCGGCACGATGGACTCATGCTGAATCGCAAGAAAGCGCGTGTAGTTTTCAGGGTCGTCCTCGATGCCTTCTTCCAGAATCTGCATTTGGTAGATCTCAGCTGCGCGGCGCGAGGCGATCGCAGCCGTGGATTTATCGCCGCTCTCTTTCAACATCTTTACACTTCCCGCAGTATCGTAGACCGGCTCCACCTTCACGCCCAGATTGCGCAAATAGGCGGCACACTGTCCCAGCGCTTGTGGATGGCTGATCACTTTTTTAATGTCGGATTTTTTCACGCCGGGAGATGAGATCAGGCAGTGCTGCACCCGTAAAAAGTACTCGCCCGCGATATGCAGATTATGACGCAGGAGCAGGTCATAATTCTGGTGAATGCTGCCAGCGAGTGAATTCTCAATTGGAATTAAAGCAGATTCGCAGGCACGCGCGACAACCGCGTCGAACACCGCGTCAAACGACTCGCAAGGCTGGGTTTCCACCTGCCCGAAATAATTGAAGACGGCTTGTTCGCTATAAGCGCCGGGTTCACCTTGGAATGCAACTTTCATTGTTTCTCCGCCCACTCAACAATTTTCCGAAATCCCGCTTCCACATCCTCATCCGAAGCTGCGATAGTCATGCGTACAAATCCCTCACCCTGTTCACCAAATGCGGAGCCCGGTACAAGACCCACGCCGGCATCTTCGAGAATACGTTCGCACATTTCCACTGAGGACATCTTCAAGGGACGAAGATCGAGAAAGAAATAGAACGCGCCCTGCGGTGGCGTGATCAAAATTTTATCGCTTTCCATCTCACGAGATATTCGCATGACCAGTTCGCGACGGCGCGCATACCCAGCGCGCATTTCCCCTGTCACCTGTTGAATGGCGGGGTCAGTCAACGCAAAGGCTGCGGCTTTTTGTATGAAGGGGGCCACACATGTAATGGAATTTTGCCCGGCCTTCAATGCATTCTCGATCACGCGAGCGGGCGCCGCGAGGAATCCTACCCTCCAACCGGTCATGGCATAGGATTTGGAAAGGCTGTTCACGATCAACGTCCTTTCCTTTGCACCTTCCACGGCAGCCGCGCTGGTCGGTCTCTCGCCGTAATATAAACTTCCGTATACTTCATCGCTCACGATCCACAGATCATGTGCTTTTGCAAAGTCCTGCAGCTTCTGTAAATAATCACGCGAGGGATAGGCCCCTGTCGGGTTGGATGGATAATTCAATACGATCACGCGCGTCTTCGAAGTAAGCGCCTTGTCCCATGATTCAAAAAATGGGATGAATCCATTCTCCACAGGGGCCGGCACGCGGATCACATCCCCGCGCAGCATGGTCGCCATGTTCACGTGCGTCGCCCAGGTTGGGTCCGGGATCAGCACATCGTCTCCCGGATTTAAAATCGATTGCAGCGCAGTGTAATAGGCATGAATGCCGCCATGCGTGATAAGGATCTCGGTGTTGGGATCATACGAAACGCCCTCGTCGCGCATCAGCTTTTTGGCAACGGCAGCCAGCAGCTCCGGATAGCCGCGCGAGGGTCCATAATGCGTGAGCCCGGCCTGCATCGCTTTAAGGGCCACATCCAGAACTGCCGGGGGTGTTCCAAAGTCCGGGTCACCTACCTGCAGGCCTACGACCTTCTGGCCCGCATCTTTCAGCGCATGGATACGGTCTGCCATGGCGACCGTGGCCGATTGACGGATCAGTTCGAATTGCGTATTTAGACTTTGCATTTTCACCTTTGAGATCGATCCTTGTGAGTGTATCAAAGAAACAAAACAATCGTCAACGTTTATATAATACCAACGGTCGCAAATTGCGATCCCTCGCAAGGAATCGCAATTTGCGACCGTGATAGGTATACTTGATGCATGTTCAAGCCCGAGGCATTTTCAACCTCAACACTGAAAAGTCATCCGCGCGGAGAAGCCGTTATGCGCATCCTTGCCAGCGCGTTCAATGCGGTGGAGCCGGGCGCTGCTGTAAAACGATATTTGCATGAAAATCCCCTGCCGGCAAATAAACGCGTCTTTGCCTTCGGATTGGGAAAAGCTGCCTGTGCCATGACGGATGCCCTCGCGGACTCGATCCACTTAAACGATGCCCTCATCATAACCAAACACGCTTCGCGCCTCACCACTTTAACTGCCACCGTGATCGAGGGAGATCATCCCATCCCCGGCGACTCCAGTCTTGCGGCAGGACACGCTGCATTGGAATTTGTCTCCCGCCTCGTGCCCGATGACTTGCTCATCTGCCTGATCTCTGGCGGAGGGTCTGCGTTGATGACCGCACCGCTGATCTCACTTGCTGAACTGCAATCATTGACCTCAGCATTATTAGCCAGCGGCGCGCGCATCGATGAGATCAACACGGTTCGCCGCCACCTCGACAGGCTTAAAGGCGGCGGCCTTGCTCAGGCCGCGAACGGCGCGCAGATCCTCAGCCTGATCCTCTCCGATGTGGTTGGGGATGCGATCGAGGCGATTGCCTCCGGCCCGACCGCGCCCGACCCATCCACGCGTGAAGATGCAGTGGCGATCCTCGATAAATACAAACTTGAAAATAAATTGGGCAAAAAACTCAGGGAGACTGCCAGACTCAATGACGATGTTTTCAAACGCGTTCAAAATCACATCATCGCCGGCAATCAGACTGCCTTGAAAGCCGCACAAATACAAGCCGGGCAGGAGGGTTTTTCCACGAAGATCATTACGGATAAATTACAGGGAGAAGCCCGGGAGGTTGGGCGCGAGATCGCAATTCTGCTAAAGGAGGAACCGCGCATGCGCGCGCGTCCATTTTGTTTGCTCGCAGGCGGAGAGACAACCGTGACCATTAAAGGAAATGGCAAAGGCGGGCGTAATCAGGAGCTTGCACTGGGTGCCGTGAATATTTTAGAGGAAATGAAGGGCGTCATGCTTGTTTCCATCGCGACCGATGGCGAGGACGGCCCCACGGATGCTGCAGGCGCGGTGATTACAAATGAATCCGCTCGAAGGGCCGCGCGGCTCGGGCTGGACGCGGCAGATCATTTGTCCAGAAACGATGCGTATTCATTCTTCGATGAAATGGATGATCTGATCAAAACAGGCCCAAGCGGAACTAACGTAAATGATTTGGTGATCTGCCTGATATTTTAGAAACTACAACTTCTCAACGACCCAGAAGTGCGAAAGCCCCAACCCCTTCAATGGCGTTGTTTCCAAAAATTGTAATACGGCGCGCAGGAATTTTCCAAACAACCCAAAACGGGAGATGATGTTATCGTATCCGCCAAAGATAACAGTACGTTCAACAAATTTCACGTTCATACCATCGAACAATCCTTGCATGTCGCGCCTTGAATACACACGCACATGCGGCGTCAGTTTGTCGCGCAAACGCCGCGGCAAGTAATTCACAAACAACTTATTGCCGAAATAATACTTCCCCTTCCAATAGATCCCATGCGTTTCGAACGGATACCCACGATTCGGGCAAAAGATCACAGCGCGGCCGCAGGGCTTGAGCACGCGGAACATCTCGCGGACCGCAGCGCGGTCATCCTGTACGTGTTCGATCACTTCATGGCTGAG
>CAZJYB010000134.1:0-11674 GCA_964549865.1 uncultured Anaerolineaceae bacterium | reverse complement strand
CGGGGCGAACAATCCCCAGCCGATGGTGCCGCCGATGCGGATGCGCCCGTACTTGGAGCGTTCTTCTCCGAGCATGGTGATCGTCCCGCTATCGCTCAGCGAAGAGACCGGCGAAATGAATATGTTGAACAGGGCGATCAGGATGAAGACCGCGGCAAAGCTTTTGGCGAGGGGAAGCAGCAATGCGACAATAATGGCGACTGAAATACCGAGGCCCATGATCAATTTGTGGCGCCGCGTGGAATCCGCGAGACCCGCGCCAAAGGGTGCGCAGAAGATGGTGATGAGCGGAGGCACGCCGGTCAATAACCCGATCTGTGTGCCATTGAACCCAAGCCGCTGGTAGAAGATCACGAGGAACGGCAGGAGGGATGCAAAGGCTGCAAAATATAAAAAATAGAAACTGAATGGCCAGATCTTTTTCATGGGTGCTCCCGGTTTTGATTTTACTTTATTCGTAACTCCCCACGATGACGCCCGGGAATTTGAATGTCTGTACAAAAATAGTTCTGGCCAGCCTGAGGGGGGCAGGCTGGCCAGAACTGTGCTTATTGTAGCATAGCTCTTTTATTTTGCAAGGTTGAAAGATAAATTTTTCATAAGACTTTGTTGGGGTCCATGATCAAAGGCCACCATTCGGTCTTCAAGGCGGAGGCCCACACGAATTCGTTCTGCCCGTAATCTGCGCCGCCAGGCTTGCGGTGGACGGTGCCGTGCTCCAACAGCCATTGTTCGAATGGATTTTTTGGCGCCGGGATTGGCTGCTGCCCATAAAGCTTGTTTTGAAAATCCTGCGCGTTGAACTTCCTTGAAAGGATGCTTTCGGCGCGATGGCCGAAACTATGGATCATCTCCTGCGCGCCGCGCTGGTAATTGAAACCCATCATCACGAAGCGTTTGCAATCCTGCTCGATGCCCGGTGCATTGCACCAGAAGGCCCCATTGCCGACCATGCGGCTTTCATAGAAACCAAAGTATGGACCGCCGAACATCCATACTTCGTGGATCTGGCCAGTCTGGATGCCCTGGATAATGTTGAATTCCTTCAGGATGCGGGCGTAATCTGCCAGCATGTAATTGCCATGGGCATCGCGAAACGCCTTTTTATCGTCCTGGATGGCCTGCGTCCAGGTCGCATCGTTGTATTGCCGGCCGTCCATCAGGACCGGATATTTTGGTACGTCCAGTTTGGCGGCTATTTTATAGAGCACGATCCTTTGGCTGGCTTGTAATATGCCTTCAATATATTCATCGATCAGGTCAATTGTATTGCCCCATATCGCCGGGACGGCCGCAGGCCGAAAATTGATCAGCAATACTTTGGATACTTTCAATGGGAGGGGTTTCCGCCTGAAGTTAAAAGGCATTTCTGCTCCTGGTTTTCATATATTCTAGCACGCCTGTGAGCGGATGTGAAAGGCCCATTAAAAATGGAAACCCCGCCGTGAGGCGGGTGCTTTGAGACCCAACAAACAGGTCATTCAGATTTAGAACTTATCCGAAAAGTCTACCACCCAGCCAACGATCATCTGGTTTCCAGAACATCCTTGAGCAGCGTCAGGTTTTCCTTAAGCTGTTTCTTTAACTTTTTTTCGAGAATTCCCTCATTCATTTGAAGCAGGTTGATCACATTTGCGTGAATGGACAGGCTGACCTGGGTACAGCCTCTGATCATTTCAAAGGTATAGGAAGTCTGTGAATGCAGTGGACCGCTGATGGACTTGAATCCGTATTTTTTGTTCGGCTCGAAATCGGTCACCTCGAAGGTGCTTTGCATGCGATGACCCATAAAATGGCCAACACTTCGAAAAGAGGTGCCCACCCCGGCGATTCCCTCGGATATTTGTGCCGAGGCAAGCGTCCCATACTGCCATTGAAAATCGTTTTCCGGCAGTATGATGAAATCGAAAACCTGTTTGATGGGCCGATGGATATTTGTGTTTGAGATCAAATTGATCATGGGTTGCGTTCTTTCGGGGCCGGGCGTGTTGTGATTAATATAGGACCTGCCCGGATGAGCGGACGGGATAGGCTGGCTTTTTTACGGCCTGAAACCGGGTTTGTTCTCGCTTACGGCTCTTGGTTTTGAAAGGCGGACCTGTAATTTTTGGCCATTCAAAGAATAGGAATTAAACCGGCTGACCGCCTTGTCTGCCTCGCTGAGCATGCTCATCGAGAGAAAGCCATAGCCCTTGGACTTTCCGCTGACACGGTCCTTGTTGATCTGAATGGCTGTGACTTCCCCGACTTGCATGAACAGGGTTTTCAACTCCTCTTCCGTGGTCGAAATCGCCAGGTTATCTATGCTCAATACGACATCCATAAATCAAGGCCTCCTTTTCCTTCCCCCGTGGGTTAAAGAACCCCGCCGTACGGCGGGGTAGGTAGTTCATTATCGGTCCAATAGCCTGCGCTGGTGTTATGCCGCCGGCTTCGGCTTTGCGGCATTGACTTTCAATTCATGGTCGCTCAATGAATAGGCATTGAACATGGTAATGGCTTTTAGGGCGTCACTTTCTTCGGCCATTGTAACGAAGGCAAAACCCTTCGACAGGCCGGTGCCCTTGTCCTTGACCAGTTCCACAAGGGAGATTTCCCCGGCTTGTGCGAACAAGGTGTTGATCTCTTCCTCGGTGGTGGTCTTGGCCAGATTTCCTACATAGATCTTTGCGCTCATTTTAGCTCTGCTCTCTCCGGTATAGGACCGGTATCAAATTAAGGTGGGATTTCACGCCGCAAGGCATTTACATGGAGATGGGTTTAACACCGAGCTGGTCCAGGACCGCCATCAGGTCGCCGCCATCTGTGGGCTCAACCGCCCAAAGGGATATCTTGTCATCCTTGACCGTGATCTTTGTCTTTTGAAGCGCCGCGGAAAAGGCCTTGTGGGTGGCAGGGATCAGCCCCATGTCCATGCCAGTGAGGTCGAAGGGAGCATGATGCGTTCCGCTGAGTTGTGTGGTGGTCTTTACCACATCTCCCTCGGTGCCGATGACCTTGAAATGATAATCCAGGTCCGGAAAGGCGGCTTTCATGCTGGCGCTCATATTGAGCCAGGCTTGTGCATTGATCGGGGTGGGGATGGGGCCGCTAAACCGAAAATCATCTGTAAGCATCGACCCGGCATCCTCGAAATCACCCTTCTGGACAGCGTCCATCAGGACTTGTACGATCTCTCTTTTATTCATATCTATATTTCTTGCTACGCGTGTTCGACGCGCGGTTTGGCAATATTGACCTTGAGCTTGTTATCGCCCATGAGGTGTTCATTGAACATGCTGATGGCATTGTCTGCGTCAGCCTGTGTGGGCATGGAAACAAAGGCGAAGCCCCGTGACAAGCCACCCTTGTCTGTGGCGAGTTCCACCGAAGAGACCGGGCCGGCTTGCACGAACAAGGCATTGATCTGATCCTGTGTGGTCGACTTGGGCAGGTTTCCTACATAGATTCTAATATCCATTTTATTACTGCTTTCTCCGGCACGGCCGGAAATAGAAATGGCCGCCGACCCTATAAGAGGGTCGGCGGCCAAGGTACGACAGAGATCCAGTTATTTATTACTCATTGAGTGTAACACACTAATGGGCCCAAATACGCGGCAATACTCGTTGCGTGCTGATCACATACGATCAGTATCCGCAGGCAGGGACGTCGAACGGATACTTGAAATCCCGTTCGAGTGCTTCGAGCAGGGCTTGCACTTTCGCCGCGTCTTCGCTGCCCCAGGTGGAGACCAATATCCCGTTTGGAGGCGCGGCAGGTTGAGGGTTAATGGTGACCCGATATAACGGAGCCACTGCGCTTTCGTCAAGATCGAAATATGCGATCGTCATCTGGTTCCCCAGAATGGCGCGGCACTGGTCTGCAAGGACGCTTCCGCTGGAGGTCTTGATCACTTCCAACAGGGAGTCGTTCAGTTCAACCGCATCGGCTCTTGGGGCAAAATAACCGGGTGCAAGTACGCCGATCTTGGCATACACATAGTTCATGACCGAGCCGTGAAAAACGTGTTGATCGAGCGCGCCGCTGCACTGACTCGCGGAATGCAGAAGCTCATGCACGTCGTACTTCTCAGGCAGGTCCACGCTGTAGGTTTGCGAGAAAGTGATGTTGGCCCCGTCGGCGAAACCGCCTACATCGACCGCCGGATCATCGACGGTGATGGTGTAATGGATCTCTTCGTAACAAGTAGAGAGGGATACACCGGTGACCTCGCGCAGGATCGGGTAGACCTTGTCGCGCGTCGCGCTGACGTACGTTTCGCAATCGGCCGCGCGCGCAGCATCGAGCGCATTGCAATCAATGGTGAAAGGTAAATCTGACGGAAGCAGGGTGGGCGTGGGTGCCACGGTAGGAGATGTGTCAATGATGGGCGCCTCCGTCGCGAACATGGATGTCGCATCTGCAGCCGGCATGGTTCCGGGCATGTTGCAGGCGACCATCAGGAATATTAAAACAATCAGTGATAAAAAGACTCGATGCCTCATGGACTCTCCTTTGATTGGGACCATCATACAACTTAAGGGACGAGATTTCTAGTGGCAAAAAAGTCCCATTATGAATAACTCAGTTTACTAATCTGCATTGGCAGCTTCGGGCGCAGGGATCATCTTGCGGCTGGCAAATAAAAACAGAACCAGCATGATCATCGCAATATCAACCAGTAAGACCGTGGTCATGGTGCCTGGTCCTGTGCGTGCGAAGATCTGACCGATCAGCCATGGCAGGAGCATACTGCCGGCCCCGGACCCTACCAGGAACCAGCCGGTGATCGCGCCGGTGATCTGCATCCTTTGGCCCGCGAACATAAAGAGGGTTGGGAAGATGGACGCCATCGAAAGACCCAGCCCGATCGTGCCGATCCATAGGACAAGACTTGAATCTTTCCATATCATGATCACGATCGCGCTGACCGCGCAGCCAAGCAGGTCGATGATCATGATGGTGAGGGGTCGGGCGCGCGTCGAGATCCACACGCCCAACAATCGGCCAACGGTGAAAGAACCCCAAAATGCAGAGGTCAGGTAAGCCGCGGTGATGGTCGTCCCGAGCCCGAGCGTTAGGGCATAGGTGTAGACCCAGTTCCCAAAGCCGAGCTCGAGACCAACATATAGTAAAAATAATAGCACGGTGAATACGACGGGAATTACCGGGAAGGACGCGTTCTGTTCCTCCTGGGCCTGTGCATGCGTGGCGGGTTCCGGCAATAACAAAAGCAGGATCGCAACAGGCACACAGACAATTGCAAGAGTCCAGAACAACCAAAGGATGCCCCCTGTAGCTAAAAGAATTTTTGCAAGCAGGAGAGGCGCAATGAAAGAGCCTATTCCAAAAAAGAAGTGCAAGCCGTTCAAAAATGGACCAGCCTTTTCGCCATGCGTCCACAGCAGCATGATGTTGCAGCCTACATCCAGTGTGCCGGTCGCCAGGCCGCTCAGGAACATGAATAGCAACAGCAGGCTCAATGAACCTGCGACCGGGATCAACGCGGTCGCAGCGCCCAAAGCCAGTATGATGACGGACATTAATTTATGTCCGGGGATGCGGTCGTAGCTGCGCCCGCCAAAATAGGAACCGATCAGATATCCCAGTGAACCGAATACAAAGATCAGGCTGATGCGGTCGAGCCCGCTGGAGGTATGCTCCGCAAGCGCAGGCAGGCTCGGGCCGATCGCGGCGGTGGTGGCCCCCATAATACTGATGGACAGAAAATATGCAGTTGTTGCGAGGAATTTGGGGAAGCGGGTTGAGGTGAGCATGAGGGATATTCTATCAAACCCCCTCTCCTTTAGGAGCCCTAAAGGATGCTCACCTGCGAGCCTCAAAGGGCGAGTGCAACAAACGCACGAAGTCCCCGTAGCGCAGCGCAAGTGTCGCGAAGGGCAGGGGTGAGGGTCAATCAAAACCCCGCCGTGAGGCGGGGCGGTCTATTCAGGCCTTTCAACACTAAAAGGCGGACATCAAGCTGACGAACACGCCGATCAAAATAGGTATGACCGTGATCAGGATGATGCACATCACGAACGCGGTGATCCCCAAACCCAGCCATAGGGACATTTTTGTGACGGTCTTGATCGTTTCATTGGTCTGCTGCATGAAGGGCGCGTAGATCTGCTGGACCGAATTGTAGCTGCCGGGCATGAACTCGTAGGATTGATATCCTGTGAGGTTGTCCACCATGTAGCGGGCCGAGGACTCGCTATTCCCGGTAAGTGACATGTATTTTTGGATGGCCTCAGGTTTTCTGCCGGTCTGTGCCAAATTCACAACCTCTGCCCATTGAGCGCCATGACCGAGCATCGAATTCATATCGATGCCGGAGAAGATACTGACCTGAGGGCTGGATGAACCCGCCTTGGCCAGGCGCAGACTCTCCGGGATGACGACCACATTCGTACAATACGTGCATTTCATTGTGCTTTCGCCGGCAGGTGGGTCCAGCGGACCGCCGCAGGCAGGACATTTCAACAAACGCATGGTTTCAGGCATGAGTACTCTCCACTGTTGGGTTGATCATGGTTATATTATCCCGCAGTTTTTCTTTTTTCACATCGCCCAAAAGCACCCCCTCATACGCAGTGTGAAAGAAACAGTAAACCCCGCCATCAGGCGGGGTTTACTGTTTTATATCGTTGCGTTTTGGCCATGAAGTTGGATGTGAACCTCCTGTATAGCCTCTGCGTTTAGCATCACGATGTTATATCGATCATACAGATCATGGCTACTCACATCGAGCGACACGTGAAAGACCGCAAGAACTGTTTCGGGATCATCATCCCCGGCGATGCGGTTGATGGAAACGGAGTTACATCCTGCACACACGTGGATTAACATCAACTCGCCGCGCGGACTTAACTGGTACTTGTTCCTGCCCTTCTTCATGGTCAGCCCAATGGGTCTCATCTTCGCCTTGCACGCCGAGAGTCGATCCCCGGCGGAGTACAGGTCGAGGTGACGGGACCACAGGCAGTACGGGCAGTGGTTGCGATTGTTGACTCCGGAAAGCATATGCATGGAAGAGACGGACGCGCCGCAGTTCGCACAAGTGAAATCACCGAAGGTGGATGGCTGATAATTTCTCACAGCTCCTCCCGCAATCGCAGATAACTTTGATAACGATACGGGCTGATGCGTTCATCCATTACGGCTTTACGAATGGAACAGCCGGGTTCGCTGTCGTGACCGCAGCCGAGGCCAAATTTGCACTTTCCGATAAACGGAGCCATCTCCGGGAAGAGCGAAGCGAGGTCTTCGGGCGCAATATCCCATAGACCGAACTCGCGCATGCCGGGCGTATCCACCAGCCTGCCGCCGAAATCCAGCTCGAACATTTCCAGGCGACTGGTGGTATGACGGCCTTTGCCCACGTCCCCGGTGCTCACTGCTTTGACGCGCAGCCCGAGGCCGGGTTGGATCGCGTTCATTAATGAAGTCTTCCCAACGCCGGATTTGCCGATCAGCACGGACATGTACCCGCTTAAGATTTGCTTGAGTTCATCGATGCCTTCGCCTGTTTCGGAACAGACTTGGTGAATCGAATAGCCGATGCGACGATAGATATCGAGGTCTTTTTCAAGCGAGTCGTTCTTATGAGCCAGGTCCATCTTGGTGATGATGATGATGCGCGAGGGCAGGCCAGCCGCTTCTGCAGTGACGAGGTAGCGGTCGAGCAGTCCCCATTTTGGTGTTGGACTCGCTGCTGCGAACACAGGTAATACCTGGTCCGCATTCGCAACGATGACCTGCTCGAAGACGCGCGCGCCGGGCACCGGCAGCGGGCGCGAAAGCCGGGAGCGGCGCGGCAGCACCTTGGTAATGAGGCCGCGGCCTGGCCCTGCATCCAGATAGCGGACATGGTCGCCGATCGTCAGTGGGTCGGCATGTTCGATCTCGCGCACCGCCTGTACTTTACGCGGCTGCGATGCGGACGTGGAGTAGATCAATTCCTTATGGAAACGGGACGAGAGTTCGCAGTCGATCTCCTGCCCGTTCGTGTGGACGGTGTAATGTCCGAGAGATTTTCGAAATACGACGCCTTCGCCGTTTTCGTCTGAGTTGTTCATTGGAGTGAGTTCCTGTTTTGTTAGTTAAAGAAAGATGCGACGATAACTGTCCATGCGTGCGGACAGGGAATGCGTGAATGAAGTGGGGGACATGTACGACTTGTGCGCTCATAAAATTTCTCCTTGGATATATGTCGTTGCGAGGAGGGCCGTACCCGACCCGACGAAGCAATCTCCTAATGATCAAGGGGTTGCTTCGCCCACTTCGTGGGCTCGCAACGACATGAATGGGGCAAAACAAAAACGCCACGGAATTTTCCGTGGCGGGACAGGGCGTCCAGTGCTATTCGGGTTACATGTACAGCGAAAGGACGCGGCTGGTTAATACAAAAAAGCCACGGACGTAGGCACGTCCGTGGCAGTAGGGTCTAAAGATCAAGACAGGGGGATACTACTGGGCAGGGACGCGCCTATAGATTTTCTCGCGAACAAGAACCGATGCATTGTTTAACATACGACGCGTCTCCTTTCTTTTGGATCTTTTGAGACTGTGGATTGGTCGAACTGGGCCGAGTTTATCAGCGGGAGTGAGAGATGTCAAGTTGGAGATAGGGATTTCTTCAATGATTTGCAATATACTGGCCAATGCCCATTTAATCAGCACGATCTTTGCTTGGTAGTTTTTTTATAGTTTTGGGCCTCTTGATGTTCATCTTCTTCAATATCCTTATTCTTATATCATCCTTCCAGATACCAACTCCGTAGGTGGCTCCAGTATCGGTTTGTAAATAATCAACTTTGATAAAACCGTGAAACATTCTAGGTTTTATATCTTTGTTTTTCAATTTTCCGTAAATCTCAATCTCAAAAAAATATTCTGTGTTTTGGGCGTTCATGCCTTTGTAGGAATTATCGCAAATATTAAAATCAGATATAGCGCGAGAATTATCTTTGTTATCTATGCCAAATCGATATACTCTCAAAATCTGCTCTCCAGTGCGAGGGCCAATTTTTGTGTAGCAGTCGTTAGTCCCTTTCCATCCCAGCAGTTTTGCGCCAATGCCACCGCTAAAAAATGATGTCATTTCTACAAAGCCAAACGGGGCACTGAAAATATGTATTGCTTTCAGCACTGCGTAACAATCAGTTAATTCCTCATACTCACGATTTACAATTCTCAAAGAAGCGTAGCTATAAGTAATGTTTTTACTTAAATTGTCGTTGTATTTATTTTCCATATCAATATCACGCACTGGGATAATGTCTATGCCAGTTGGAACCTGTTCACTACACCAGGTAAAAAACGAACTTGTAAATTGGAAGACAACTACAACAACAAGTATGAGGCCAAAAACCAAAACCATATATTGAATGATATGACTAGGCGTATCCAAATTAATGCCTGGTATTTTCGCAATTTCTTCTCTAGAAAAAAAGGGCAAAACAATACCTATAACAGCTATGATAAGTGTCATAAGCCCATTAAATTGAAAGCTTTTGAAAGTTTCACCAAGTAGAGATAGCGAAAAGCGCAAAGTACGCAACATTCACTCATTTTACCTGACTTGAATTTGTGATTGTGACGATTTCTTTAGTTAACCAGAAAATTATTCTCTATGAAATCTTCTAATTGACATCCTCTCGCACTTCTGCTAAACTGCGGTTGTCAGACAAATTTAGTCTAGTCAAATGCCGACCTGTCAACTAGAGGACTAGCAAACTAGATGACCACCTTACTCGTCAAGAACGCCCACATCGTGACCATGGACGACGCCCAGCGGGAGATCCCCGAGGGCGGGCTTTTCATCCGCCGCGGCCTCATCGAGGAAGTCGGCCCAATGAGTGAGTTGCCGAAAACTGCCGACGAAGTCCTCGACCTCAAGGGTCACATCGTGCTGCCGGGCCTGGTCAACACGCACCATCACTTCTACCAAACCCTCACGCGCGCCGTCCCCGCCGCGCAGGATGCCAACCTGTTCAACTGGCTCAAGACCCTGTATCCCATCTGGGCGCGCATCACGCCCGACGATATTTTTATTTCGACTCAGACCGCATTGGCCGAACTGGCCCTTTCGGGATGCACCACCGCAGCGGATCACCTCTACCTGTATCCGAACGGTTCAAAACTGGACGATGAAATTGCCGCGGCCTCCGAGATCGGGATGCGACTGCAAGCCTCGCGCGGCTCGATGAGCCTCGGCGAATCCCAGGGCGGGCTGCCCCCTGATTCAGTAGTAGACACCGAAGAGAACATCCTCAAAGATTCACAACGCCTGATCGAAAAATATCACGACGCGAAGACCGGCGCGATGACGCAGATCGTGCTCGCGCCTTGTTCGCCATTCTCTGTAAGCGGCGAGTTGATGAAACAATCCGCCAAGCTGGCGCGCGAGTACGGCGTGCATTTGCATACTCACCTCGCAGAGACAGAAGACGAAGAACAATTCTGTCTGCAGAAGTTCGGTCACCGCCCTGTTGCGTATATGCAGGAATTGGGCTGGGTGGGGGATGACGTCTGGTTCGCGCATGCGGTATGGGTCAATGGCGAAGAGATCAAGACCTTTGCAAAACATAAATGCGGCGTGGCGCACTGTCCCACCTCGAATATGCGACTCGCCTCCGGTATTGCCCCTTTAAAGGAATATCTCAAGGCTGGCGTGAACGTTGGCCTAGGCGTGGACGGTTCTGCATCCAACGACAGCTCACATCTGCTGGCCGAGGTTCGCAATGCCATGCTGGTGTCAAGAGTCAAAGAGGGGATTACGGGTTTTTCCGCATCTCCGCCCCCCTCTCCTGCTGGGAGAGGGGCTGGGGGTGAGGGAGAAGGGGTGAGGGCTCTTATGACTGCACGCGACGCCTTATATCTCGGGACGCGCGGCGGCGCGGCTGTGCTTGGTCGCAAAGACATCGGCAGTTTGCAGGCCGGAAAATGTGCAGACTTTTTCGCCATTAACTTAAATCGATTGGAGTATGCAGGTATGCATGACCCAGTGTCTGCAGTAGTGTTTGGTCAGCCCGTGCGCGCAGATTACACCGTCGTGGATGGAAAATTTATCGTGAAGGAAGGTCAATTGGTCACTATAGATGAAGGCAAACTGGTCGAGAAGCATAATAAAGCGGCGAAGAGGCTGCTCTCATGATGTCGTTGCGAGCCCTTCGCGCTGAGCGGAGGCTGAACGAAGTGAAAGCCGCAGTCGAAGCGGGGGCGAAGCAATCTCCCAATAATGAGGAGATTGCTTCGGGCTGTCCTTCGACTTCGCCCCTTCGGGGCTCCGCTCAGGACGAACGCCCTCGCAACGACATGATGGAAAACTTATGATCGATTTCCTCGTTATCATCACCTTCGGTTGGCCGGCCATCATTGTGACGATGGTTCTCGCAGGCATGGGCTTGTTCAAGAGCGATCATCGTTACTTGGTCGCGGCGGCTATTCTTGCTGTTCCATTCTCGTGGTTTTTGAGCGGCTTCCCATACGTCAGCTCACCAGTCTTTCTCCTGCCAGTTCTGCTGCTGGCTTCGGCTTTTTCCATGTACCGCGACCGGCAGATGCTTGCCTGGCTACTGGCCATTCCGTTTTTTCTGGCGATCCTCCTGTTGTTGATCGCGGTCTGGGCACAACCGGTATGAAAGTTAGCCACAGAGTCACAGAGACTCTGAGTTTTGCTTTCTCC
>CAZJYB010000133.1:0-11722 GCA_964549865.1 uncultured Anaerolineaceae bacterium | reverse complement strand
GCGGAGAGGATCGTTGGCCAGGGGAACGCGCTCGCGGCGCTCGCGCAGAGCATCCGCACGAGCCGCGCCAACTTGACCGATCCCAAACGCCCGATCGGCTCATTCATGTTCCTTGGCCCCACAGGCGTTGGCAAGACCGAATTAACCAAGACCCTGGCGAAATTCATGTTCGGCAGTGAAGATGCCGCCATTCAGCTCGATATGTCCGAGTTCATGGAACGTCATACCGCCTCACGATTGGTAGGCGCACCACCCGGATACATCGGTTACGACGACGCGGGCCAGCTTACCGAAGCCTTGCGCCGCAGGCCTTACTCAATTGTCGTGTTCGACGAGATCGAAAAGGCGCATCCTGAAGTACACAATATGCTCCTGCAGATCATGGAAGAAGGTCACCTGAGCGACGCAAAAGGCCGCAAAGTGGACTTCCGCAACGCGATCATCGTCATGACCTCCAACATCGGCGCGGACGTGATCAAGAAGCAATCCGACCTCGGATTTGCATTGAAGCGCGATGAGGTCACGGAGGAACGTCTCTCTTACGAAGACATGCGCAAGAAGTTGAACGAATCCCTCAAGCGTGCCTTCCGCCCCGAATTCATCAACCGCGTGGATGCTGTTGTCATCTTCCGTTCGCTCAACAAGGAAGACATCCAGAAGATCGTTACACTGGAATTGGACAAGGTCTCAGAGCGTCTCAAGGAACATAACCTGGTACTCAATCCTTCCGCCGAGGCACTTGCCTCGATTGCCGATCAGGGCTACGACTCGGAATTTGGCGCACGTCCCCTGCGCCGCGTCATTCAGCAGAAAGTGGAAGACCCGCTTTCCGATAAATTGCTCTCCGGTGAATTCGCCAACGGTGACTCGATAGACGTCCACGTGAACGAGGACGGTGAGATCACCCTCGAAAAATCCGGGCAACGCCTGCCCGAGCCTGAGCCCGAGCCAAGCGTATAGAAAAGCAAGACCAGGGACACAGCGGCGCTGTGTCCCTGGTTTCTCTGGTATCCCCTTTAATTTTTCATGAATAAACACGAACTGCTTAAACAAGCCGACTATAACTTCCAACGCGGTAATCGCGCGCTGGCAAAGAAATATCTATTGGACATCCTCACGGCGTATCCTGAGGATGTGCCCGCATGGATGCTGCTGGCACGCGTACACGAGCAAAAGGAACGCAAGATCGAGTGCTATGAACGTGTGCTCAAGATCAACACGAATAATAACGAGGCCAAGATCGGCTTGATCCGTATCAGGTCCGCAAGCCCCACCCTGCCTCTGCATAGTGTCGCCCCGGAAAATCCGTGGCAGGTGGCTCACCCAGCCAGAAATAAAAGGAATATCCTGCGCAGGGGCATTGTGACGATCGCGCTGCTGCTGGCACTTGGTACCACTACTTTTGTGGTGGCAAAAAACAATCCCGAATCCACGGTTGCAAAGTTATTTTTGGGGGCCACGCCAACTCCCTTCGCCCAAATCCTTGCAGATGATATCGCTGCCAAGACCCGTGCAGAAATAGGCGTGGAATATCCACAATATGCGGCGGTCCTCGACGCCTTGATCAGTCTGGCGGTCGAAAGCGCGGAAAATGGCATGGACGGCGCGCCTGAACGTCCCGGCACAGAGATCGTTCCTTTTGAAGGTGTCAGCCAGGAAGCGCGCATCAAACTTGAACAGGCTCTTCCGCAGCCTGGCTCACTGACGTCCATAACATTGAATGAACAGCAGGTTACTTCCCTGCTGGCCACGGAAATAAATAACAGCCCGGATCTGCCTCTGAGCGATGTTCAGGTTTACCTGCGGGATGACAAGATCCAGATCTGGGGCATGGTAACGGGAAGTACGAACTCGACATCCGCCCTGATCCTGGGAACGCTCAGCATTGGGCTGGATAACAAACTCAATGTCCAGGTCGAATCCGTGCAGATCGGCGCACAGACGATACCCAACGTGCTTGTCTCACAGGGCGAATCCTGGCTTAATGAGTTGATCACCCAGCAGATCAATAGCCAGGTGCCTGGGCTGGAGATCATGAACATCAATATCAGCAATGGGCTGATTACCATTTCGGGAATGAGATAAACTGAAAAAGACCGTCGAAATGACGGTCTTTTTCATAACTGTAATCTTCCTTTAAGAATATTATCGACTCTCACCGCGTCCTGATCTGCAGAGTGGCCCTCAATTATTTGGGTCTCGATATGGCGGCGACGGATTGAGTAGAAACAAGTTGATATCGAAACCCGCCGCCTTGTTTCGACAGGCTCAACACAAGACTCGACCAACAAAAGGAGAATTTATCATGAACAACCATTTTGAAACCGCAACACTGGCCGGGGGATGTTTCTGGTGTTTGGAAGCCGTTTTCGACGAACTAAAGGGCGTGCAATCCGTTGAGTCCGGGTATGCCGGCGGGCACGTTCAAAACCCAACTTATAAAGCCGTGTGCAACGGGAATACCGGGCATGCAGAAGTGGTGCAGGTGAAATTCGACCCTGCAATGCTCTCATACCGCGATCTGCTGAATGTTTTCTTCGCGATCCACGACCCCACCACCCTCAATCGCCAGGGCGCGGATGCAGGCACACAATATCGTTCGGCCATCTTTTATCATTCGCCTGAACAAAAAGAGACTGCCGAAACGCTCATCAGGGAATTGAATGAGCAAAAGATCTGGGACCATCCCATCGTTACCGAAGTGGGCGCACTCAGCAACTACTACGTGGCGGAGGATTATCACCAGGAATACTTTGCCAACAACCCGAACCAGCCGTATTGCCAAGCTGTGGTCGCGCCCAAGGTGTCCAAGTTCCGCAAACACTTTTTGGATAGGCTGAAGAAGCAGCTAGCGTAGGTAAAAGAGCGCAGAGTTGATCTCTGCGCTCTTTTTTGTTTAGATCTCAATCAGATTGTACATGTTTTCAGTATGTTTCCGAAACCAAAAGCCAACCTGAAAATTCATTACTTCCTTTCCAGCCAGGGTTATGATAAATCTATCGTTGAGTGTTCCCTTGTTATATGTGATAGCCTCCAGAGAATCGATCTGAATTCTCGTGAAATTGGATGGTTTAGCCAACAAGTCCAATTCAAGGAGTACCAGATGCTTGTTGGTAAGCCCAATATGATATTGTTTCATGGACAGCATTGAAGCAATTCCCAAAAGCATGTGCTGACCCATGGATGGTTGTATTAGAGCAAACACCGCGTCTTTAAGTACCTCGCCCGGCAATAATTGAGCGCGAATCGTTTCGGCCGATCGATAAGCCAGTTTGTCACCATGCGACAGAGCCGAGGGGATTGAAATTAGGGGCACATCACGAACAGAATCAAGTTGGCCCAATGCGCGTTTTCTTTCCCGCTTTGCCGTTTGGACGGCATAATAAATCTGCCCGATCCATGCCAGTATTGAAAACTGTGCAAAAAGTTCTCCCCAAAACTCAGAGGCAACAAACAAGCCAGCCAGAAACAATCCAAATACCATGACAAAAGCATTGAAGGCCCAGCGGATCTTGTTAAGTAAAACAAAACCCAAACCTGGAACTATGGAAGCAACGCCAACAACAAAAGGGGATTGCATGTTTTCTCCTTGTTGAATTTATTCGCCGATCGTTTTCCTGAACAGGTCAATCGTCAGGGTTTTAGTCTTGTTGGTAACTGCATGCCCAACCCCGGGCAAAACCTCATACTGGAAATCAAAGCCGTTTTGCTTCAAATGGGCAACAAATTCTTCGTTCGCCGCGATCGTATCCGGGTAATCCTGACCGCCAACGACAACTAAAATTGGGACATGGGATGGAATTTCCCCGATATAGTATGCGGTCGAGAGAATTGCAAGTCCACTCACGGCCCGAGGGTGATGATAGGCAAAGCCTTGAATAAAGAATGCTCCCGCTGAAAAACCCGCAAAGAACATGCGCGAGTTAACGTGATATTCCTTTCGCACTTCTTCCACTGCACTCCACACCGTGCTTTCCCCCACATCCTGATAAAATCCTCGCGGGTCTCCGGGTATGCTGGGACACAATAAGATATATCCCTCTTTTTCAGCATAGGACTGCCATAAGTTCCAGCATTCCAGGCCGGAACTCCCAGATCCGTGAATTCCCACAAACAAAGGCCACTCCCGGTCGGAGGAATAATCTTTGGGTACATATAAATAATATTCCACCGGCTGGTCATGACGATATTGTGCAGGATCTTTTGGCTGGAGGCTAAGGATGACAAACACCCCGGCAAGAACGAAAATCACAAAAAAGCCAAGGCCACCCCAAAACATCCACAATGATGAATCAGGGCGTTTTGTGGCGACAGAGATCTTTCCATCCTGATATGGCCTGGAAGGGGAGCTTTTTGGTTGGTCTGCAGCCAGAGCAGCTAAGGCCTGTAGCGCCTGCTGATTTGCCGGGTTAAATCGAAGGCAGTATTCCCACACCCGCTTTCGATCCAATACCTGGGACCAGGTCTCTGCATATAACTGCCATGCATGAATATGATTGCGATCTTCCTTTAGGAAAAGCTCGAGGACAGCACGAGCCTCTACCATCTTCCCCATTCGCACCAATCGAGTTGCCAGTTCCAGGCGGTTATCTTCCATAAGCTCCTCCTAATGTAAAATCATTATACTTTAAGCCGTTATTTCACCAGACAAAACTTTGTTATACTAACATCTCTACTCATCATGAGCGAAAACAAATCCTCTCCCAATTTTCACGTCCGCGACGTCCCGATTTATGGCGACACCCTGCTCGCGCCCATGGACGGCTATTCAGACTGGCCGTTCCGTTCGCTTTGCCGCGAGTTGGGCTCGGCCATGAGCTACACCGAATTCGTCAAAGTGGAAAAGATCCTTAGCCGCTCCAAGGAGCCGGCCAAGAGGCTGTATTTTACAGAGGTCGAACGCCCGATCACATTCCAGATCTATGGCGACGATCCAGACCTGATCCTCAAGGCCGCGTTGATCGTGCAGGAATGGAAGCCGGACATCATCGACCTCAACATGGGCTGCCCTGCAAAAAGCATTGCCGACCGCGGCGCAGGAGTCGGCATGATGCCCTCTCCATTGAAGATCGCGCGCACGTTCAAGAAGTTAACCTCCACACTCAGGGTACCTGTCACCGGGAAGATACGCCTGGGATGGGATAAAAACAAGAATTACAAATTGATCGCGCGCATTATCGAAGAGAACGGCGCGTCGCTGATCGCCATTCATGGGCGCACAAAAGAGCAGCGCTACAGCGGTGATGCAGATTGGGATGCAATTGCGGAAGTAAAGTCCCTGGTGAAAATTCCCGTGATCGGAAGCGGCGATGTAAAAACGGTCGACGACATTCAACGCATGAAACAATACACGGGCTGTGACGCCGTCATGATCGGCCGCGGCGCACTCGCCAACCCATGGATCTTCCTCGGGCTGGACCGCGAGCAGGTCTCGCCCGAGCAGGTGCAGGATACCGTCCGAAAGCACCTCGCCAGGAGCGTGGAATTCTATGGCGACGAGGACGGCTCACGCCTGTTCCGTAAATATGCGGTGCAATATCTTTTATTGCAAACCCTCACACGCGATACGCGCAAAGAGATCCTCAAGCCGCGTCCCTCAGGCGAATTTCTCGAACTGCTTAATCAGGTCTACGCGGTTACGGCTTGATATAATCAAAATATGATCCTCGACCTTCCTCTCATCCTTGAAACACGGCGCAATCACGCGCTCGAACACGCCACCATTCATTTGCTAACGCGCAAACTTCCAAACCAGCGCATGGCGGGGCATTCCAACCCGACCGGTTTTTTCCTGTTCGGGGATCTTAACACCCAGGATATCTGGAGCACATCAACCGAGGCACTGGAACGATTGCATTTGGGAGAGAGCGGACTGGCCATCCATCCCGGGTGCGGGACCAACCTCGCCAGCTCTGCGCTTCTCGCGGGGACCTTCGCCTGGTTCGTGCTTCGAGGAAATAAATCCACCCTGACGCGCATCCTGCTGCTGCCCTTCGCGGTGATCTTCGCCCTGATCGGCGTTTTGCTCTCACGCCCGTTGGGCCCGTGGCTGCAAAAGAACGTGACCACCGAAGCGAACCTTGGTACCCTGCAGATCGTGGATATTATCCCGGTGCGCAAGGGCGTGCATCGCGTCATCACGCGGTAGGGGCACGATATATCGTGCCCCAACGATCGTGCCCCTACAACCATGCCCAACATTTTTCTCCTTTACGGCAACGACGAATTCGCCATTACGCGAAAAATAAAGGATTTCGAATCCGATTTCACAGACCCCACAACTGCGAATATGAATACCGCGCGCCTCGAAGCGCGCAGCATGGCCGACGACGAATTGAATAACGCCGTTAATTCGATGCCGTTCCTCGCGCCAAAGAGACTGGTCATTCTGGGGAACCCATCGGGGAAATACAACAATGCGGGCACGCGTAAAAAATTCGAGGAATTTCTCAGCCACGCACCGGATACGGCCAAACTCGTCATCCATGAATCGATCGAATACAAGGAAGCAGAAAAACACTGGCTGGTGAAATGGGCCGGCAAAAATACGTCCGCAGTGAAAGCCCAGGCCTTCTTCCTGCCACGTCAAAAGGACATGCCAGGCTGGATCGTGAACGAGACAAAGAATCAAAGCGGGCAGATCGAGCCGCAGGCTGCCTCAAAGCTTGCAGAAATGGTCGGCGTGGATACGCGTCAGGCGGGGATGGAAATTGCCAAATTGCTGGCCTATGTCAACTGGGCGCGACCCGTTCGCGGGTCCGACGTGGAGGCGGTTTGTATCGTCACCTCCCAGCAAAGCGTATTCGATTTCGTCGATGCGTTATCCAGCGGGAACGGCAAGGTCGCACAAAAGCTTTTACACCGCCTGATCGAGAACGAAGATCCGTTTTCATTATGGGGCATGGTCGTGCGCCAGTTCCGTTTGTTGATCCAGGCGCGTGAGATCCTCGACGGCCGCGGCAACAAGGATGATGTAGCCCGTGCGCTGGGCGTGCATCCATTCGTGGCAGAGAAGACCACATCCCAGGCCGGTCGTTTTTCGATCGAATCGCTTGAAAATATTTATCACAAACTGCTGGTGATCGACGAAAGAGTCAAAAGGAGCCAGGTCACGCTGGACCTGGCCCTGGATACATTGATCGTTGAACTGGCGGGGAAAAATTAAGGCAACAGGCCCTTGCACGGGCTGATGCGAGGCTCCTCTCCTGGGTACAGGATCACCGTACATAATATGCTGTACCCATCCTCATAATGCGCGGTCACATCCACGCCCACAGTTGAATATACTGATGGAACAACCTGGCTCAATGTATAGGGTTGGTCCTTATGCTCTGTGAAGCCTTCTGTTTTGGTAAGTGGAGTAGGAACAACCTGCGCACCTTCCTGCAAAAGGTCATGGGTCAAATGCACAGCTTGTTCTGCACGCGGATTGAATTTGGAATATAAACCCGGTAACAATCCAACCAGGATGATCACAAATATGTTGACGATCAGGATCTTCGACCGCTCCCAGCCTGTTAAGAGACGTGCCTCCATAAAACGCCGTGACAGCCAGAAAAAAATATAAGCCACGGGCGCGAGCAGCGCTGTAAAAGGCAGCGACAACCCAAGCAGGATAAGTATATACAGGAACAGGTTGCTCATATCGCCCACAAAGTTGAGAATGAGCACGGTAGCCGCCATCACGAAAGCGGCCAGTAAAATGCTGGACCAACCTTCCGAGGATATCGCAGCCACACCTGCAAGCACGCATGCGGCGCCTGCCCATAAGACCCACAAGCCGAAAACCTTCGGCCACGAGATGTAAATTGGCAGCTCCGCATACAGCCAGACATTAATAAAGCTGGAGACCAGCGCACAGATCGTTCCCGCGATAAAACCGCTGATGACGGCATAAATAATACGCTGTCGTTTCTCCAATTGATTGGAGACATTGGATGTTTTTATAAAGAGTTCGTTGGTCATGAAAATCCATCGTCCAAAAGAAGGGATGATTTGGTTAATATACTCTGGAATTATAACGGTTTATAAAAAGGCGGACAATTTCGCTGCTAGATGAACTGTTTGATGGATTCGCCAACGTGCCGCACCACCTCATTATCCCCAAAGTATTCCTCATGTGAAGCGGGATTCCAGGATTTCTTCAGCCACCCCCAAAGACCCTGATGTGCATTGATGGCGATGTCCTCCTTCACCATTTCCGAGTACTCCTTGCTTAATGGGCGCAGCGGCCAGCCAAGGACATCATCCTTATCATACAAATTGACCCATTCAAAATCCTTGTGCGGTTTGTTGAAGGGCAGGATGCGCCTGTGACCAGCCACAAATATGGGGATATTACAACCCACCGTGAATAGCCGGTGCAAATTCCTCAACCGTACAAAAGCCTCCTCCGGCCTGCTCATTTTTATTTTGCTGCCATGAAACCATACACCGTAATCAGAGTCCCTCTGCCGCGAATCCCAGATATAGTTCGAGATCACATGGCATCCCAGCGAATAGGCCAGCAGAACAACAGGCGTATCCTGATCCAGCGAACGATATAACTCCCTGAGGCTTTGCCTGATCCTGGATTGTGTATAGTAATAGGAGCTGTTCTTTTCATCGTTTTTGTAATCGAGGCTGGCGGCATCGGAGAATCCAAACAGAATGAACTTTCGTACCGACAACCAGGAAGTTAACCCCTTTGTTCTTTCAAAAATACTGTTCTGGTTTTCCTGTAATATATCCTGATAATAGATTGACTTGAACGCCACCTTCGCCCAGGCTTCATCGCCCACAAATTTACTTAATTTAGCAGTAAAAGTTTTATAGTACCCCCTGGGCGTATCCCCCATGCCGTGGATCATGACAAAAGCAACTTTTTTATTTGCAGATTCCATGAGACCTCCTAGAACAACGATGGTTGACCCGCATTGGGCTCACCAGATTGACCACTCCATCCGTATTTCTTCAGGTCAACGCGATTCTTCTCATCGAACTGGACCCCCTCCTGCTCCAGCAACAAACGCTGTCTCTCCGCCCCGGCCCGTTCGCTGATCTCACCCTTTGAGTTGATCACCCGCTGCCACGGTACGTCGTCCGGGCAGGCAGCCATTGCGCCGCCCACCCAACGCGGCGCAAAAGCAGTGTACGCCTCGATCTCCACACCCATGGGCGGCGGGAGCATTTTCGCGATCTGACCATAGGTGGCCACTTTTCCATATGGGACCTGGCGCACAAGGTCCCAGACCTGGGCGTAATAGGCTTGCGGGTTGGGAGGGGAGGAAAAACCTGGCATATTATTTAATGAGGGGCAACAAATCGATAATACAGTGATTGCCTTACATTGGCAATGAAATTCTTTGAGAGCTTATCGTTCATGAATGCAAACGTTCCGATCTCGTCTGCTATCAGGGCATGCGGATGCTCGGCTTCGGGCGCCACTCCCTGCTCAAGGTGAGTGACAGGTTCAAGGTGCGGCACAGCGCGTTGGTCTTCATCCAGCACGAAATAATATTCAAATGTTCGATAAAGTGAACGGTCGATCTCGTAAAGCGGGGTGAGCGCACCAATCACAAGGATAACGGCAAATGCAATTCGATAAGAACGCGTTGTGACGTTCTGATAGATCACCTCTCCACACCAGACCATTAGATAGAACAACGGTGCAATGGATGCGCGCATCACGAAATCCCGCCCACTGCCGAGTTGAATGAATGGTATCAGGAGGAGCAAAATGCCGGTTGCCGTCCAGCGCGGATCACGCCATAAACGCGGCGCGAGCAAAAGCCAAAGGATGCCCCCTTCCAGTAGAAAGAAAACGAGAACATTCTTCAATGCGAGGGCTTGAAATCCGCGTTCCTGTGCAGCACTGTTCGAGGAGAAAAAAAGCCAGGAGCTCAGCACGATCAAAAGACCGGCGAAAAGCAGTTCAAAACGGACATCCTTGAACAAATCCCTGATATTTACGCGTGTCTCCTTAAACCATTCGATGATCAAATAAGGCAGCAAACCGATCGAAGCCAGCGGCGCAAAGAAAAAGCATAATCCCCAAACAAGGACAGCCTGATCGCGTTTTAATTTATTGATCATCAACACGACGCACAGCCATGCAGGAACAGCCTGGTTGAACACCCAGAACAATTGTGTGGTGAAGGATGAGTACTGTAAATTAGCGGACCAGATCTCGAGGTGCTGAACGGGAGGCCATAATGTTGGGTAATCTCCTGCAAACAGCAGCGTGCCCAGCGCGTCCATGCCGCTGAATGTAATTAACAGGAACGCAGTTTTGAGCAACGATGTTTTGAGCTTGAGATTTAGATGCAAGACTGTGAGCAACACTCCAAGCCAACTCCACAGGAAAAGAACGAAGTTGGCGGCTTTCCAACCCAGTAATTTGCCTGCGAGCGCAGCCGGAAGCCAGTATCCCACGTAGTAGACCAGCATTTCCAGCGGCCCGCGTTCGGGTGAAGAATATATGACGGGCCAATCGTATGTAATGAGATCGCGCAGGACTGCGTTGCGCCAGTGATGGTCCCAATTCTGGAAGGCGTATCCGCCCACGCCGGAGAGAAAAACCCACAGGCCCGTGAGGACGATCACAGAGATGGTGACACGGGGTAATGGTTCGTCTGCTGATTCCGCGCTATTCCATAATCTCCACAGCACCCACAGCATCAGCGCCGTAATGGGAAGCGCGATCATTAAACGAAACCACCCCAGGCAAAAAATAATGAAAGGGATCAGGAGATAGAGCCAGGTAACCCGCAAAAGCCATTTCATAAAATGCCTGGTTATTGTCTTTCATGGATCAAATAATCATCTCTCTGGGTTTTAACAAAATAATTCTCTTCGAGAAATGAGCGCAATTCGGGAAACTCCCGCGTGGTATCCGCGCCTGAAACCCAGGGTTTATCCATGGCAGTGACCTCGATGACAAAGCGCGGGGATGACGCTCGCAGCTTGTTCATAAAATCCACGCGCAGGCTTTGAATGTATGCATCCGAAACATGGTGGTAGAAATAAAAATCAAAGACATAAGGTGTGGCAATATGAGCGCGTGTTTCAAGCATGGCAAGCAATGTACCACCGGTCCAGTCCAGTGGCTGGACGGTATCGTCCGCTTCGAGATTTTTTTCGAGGAAGCGTGTGATCTCTTCGGCGCGGTCCGTGGATGTGACAATCGGTTTTCCTTCGAGCTGCCGCACGAAAACAGGTGATGGACGAAGGTTCAAGAGGATCGCACAGACCAGGACGAAAAACGCGCCGGCCCGCCAGTTCGATTCGACCAGGCATAGTGAAGCCAGCAAAAGAATGAAATAAAGGAACGGAATATAATGATATGGGAAAAACTGTCCGGACAGTGCCGGGTAGATCGCATAGCATACTGCCAGGCCTGCCAAAAGATAAGCCGGTCTTTTTTGGCTTTGAGGAACAAGGTAAATACCGATGCAGGCTGGGACGAGCCAAAACACGCTTCCACCGAGGCGCCAAACCTGGTCCAAAATAAGCAACCAGCGCGCCGCCCCTGCATTCACTACGAGTTGGCCGTTGATCTGGGCATACAAAGGCCAGTAATTCCGCACAATATCAATGAAAGGGGTCAATGTGCCCATGACGGCAAGCCATATCACAAGAACAAGCACTGGGATCAAAAATCCCATTAGCGTAGGTACAATACTTTTCGCAGCCGCGTTGCCGTCTCGCACCGGCGTGCCGCCGTTGTTCTCGGCATCAGCGA
>CAZJYB010000132.1:0-11824 GCA_964549865.1 uncultured Anaerolineaceae bacterium | reverse complement strand
GATCACGTCTGCGCCCGCCTCCGCAAGGGTCTGCGCGACCTTGGCCGGATCGTCGCCAAGCAGCGTACGGTCATCGCGTGTAAATGTTACCGAAGCAACAACAGGTAATGTACATGTTTGTTTTGCAGCCTTGACCGCTTCCTGAATTTCATAGAGGTCGCTCATCGTTTCGATCACGATCAGGTCTGCACCTGCATCCGTCAGTGCCCGGATCTGTTCTGCAAACGCAGCGCGCGCTTCTTCCGGTTTGACGCGCCCGAACGGGGCGATGCGCACGCCAAGCGGCCCAACATCCCCGGCAATGAAAACATCCTTGAACGATGCAGACACGCTGCGTTTTGCCAATTCGACACCCGCTCGATTGATCCCGACCACGTCCTCTTCCAGGCCATGTTTGCTTAACTTGAACCTGTTTGCGCCGAATGTATTGGTGATGATCAATTGCGCACCGGCTTCGATGTATTCGCGGTGTATGTCTGCAACCGCGGCAGGATTGGTGAGATTTAACTCATCGAAGCATTTGTCAAAGCTCACGCCGCGCCCATGCAGCATCGTTCCCATGGCGCCATCTACCAATAGGATACCTTCGTTCAGTCGTTTTAGAAATTTATTCATTAATACTCCAGTTTTTAAAGCCCTCGATCTGGTTTGCATGATCCCTTGATCGGTTCTTTGATAACGGCAAGCCAGGCGTCCTCACGTTCGATGCGGTGGATGACCGGCGTATCAGGATATGTTTCCAGGTCAAGATCATATCGGGTGGTTGTGACCACGCAATCGTAATGATCTGCGCGGTCCGTCTCGTAATCTGAATATACCCTTATATCATCCCGCGCATAAAGTTCGAAGATATGCGCGGGGCCATCGACCCAAACGGCCGCATTTTCAGGAGCGATCTCATTGAGATATTCCGCCGCCTCACGATAGGACGTCCCCCAGTAATCCAGCTCAAAGTTGCGGAAGGCGCCGTTCATGCCGCCAATGAATTGATTGTAATAAGCATACTCGTAGGGATGCAAGCGCAATGTGTTTACAATACCCGGCAGCAAGCAAATGATGAATATGAGATCCCGCCATTTTGCATCCTTTATTTTTTCAAGGATGACACCTGCCAGCAGGAACACAGGCGGGACGATGAAGAATATCTGCCTGAAATTATCATATAACGGTGAGCGCGTGACGATGAATCCAATAAGCGGCAGGATGAACCAAACGACAAATAATGCGACCAATTCCCGCTTCTCCCGGGACCCCGTAACTGCCGCGGCCAACCCGAGCAGGGTGAGCACCCAGACAGGTTCGGTGAATTGAATGCCAAACAGCACCGGCAAATAGGACCAGGGCAATTCCGTGGATGCATAATACGCGCCGTTGAAGAGCACCTGTCCGTTCCATGGGTATTGGGACATCACCAGTATGCTTTCGATAAAATGCCCGGGCGGGTTTGGCCACAAATAAGGCCACGTCAGATACATGCTAATGATCGCGATGACAGCATAAATACTGAGAGGCAATATCGCCTGTTTTCCGTATTTGCGAAATGCATGATATGCGATAAAAAACGCTGCGAACGGACCCAGCACGCGGATGGAAGTGGTGAATCCGAGAAGGACCGCCGGGAAGAGAATGGACAGCACAGATCGGAAGATGGCGGGCTGGTAGCGACGAGTGAAAAATAATAAAAGCGAAGATGAAAGAAGAAAGAGCAGGGAACGGATCCAAAGAAAGAATACAAAGTAACGTTGAATGTAAACTTCGGGATCTGCCGTTGAAAGGTCAGACGCCAGGATAGAGAGGATATTCGTCCCGCCTGCTTTTGCAGATCGGACAAGGTGGATGATGAGCGCGTGGAATGCGTCGGTGAAGAGAAAGAGTCCGAAGACGGTGGCAAGCCACAGGGCGGAAAGAACGAGAAGAGTCCGTTTGGAACGCGGGTCAAGGTCGTTTGTTTGGAGCGGCTCAAGCGAGTCGAAAAGCTTCAATCCGAAGTGAAAAGAAAGAAGAAAGAACGATAAAAAGGGAATGTCTTTCGGGCTGATGAATGCATGACCGATGAGCAGCGGCTGGGTGGCAAAGAGCAGCGTTGAAAAAAGTGCCGCATTTCGGGAAAGCCAGCGTTTGGCAAGCTCATAAAACGCCCATACGCCCGCAAGGAAGGTGAGGAAATAAAGATAATGCCGCGCGTCCGATTCGCTAAAGATGACCTGCAAAGGTTTTGCCGCGAGGGTGGCGAGCATCACGAAGGCAGGGCCATAGTTATCGTAGGTGCTGCCAAAGGTGTTGACCAACCCTTGTGTAGGCCAGGTCTGATACGCGCTTAATGCAAGGTCTGCGTATTTGTAGAATTTAAGCTCATCCCATGATTCGCCAAAATGATTTGTGGCGATCGCGCCGAGGATGGCGAGGGTGAGAAAAATGATCGATTTGATGTGTTTCATGAATTTAATGAAAGTTTCCTTACGAGGCCTGTGTTAATGATTCCAGCGCGTACCCATGTATATAAGTTGAAAAACTGGCTGAAGATAAACACGTAGTAAACGGGCTCCAAAAGGAATTTATAACGATTGTTTTCCCCTTTTTCGAAGAGCACGCAAAGGCTGAAAACATACAAGGCGGGCAACAGCATGGCCAGGCCGGCGGCAAAACTCTTCTCCCTGAAAATTTGAACAAGGGCGATCAATCCCGCGACTGCCAGCAATGCAGGCAGAAACGGAGTGGAAAATAACCGATCATAAGCATTTCGCCATGGCAGGCGGTCCACGATCATATGGGGCGTGGTGTACCTGCTCGAGGGAGTGAAGTAGATCGTAAGATTCTCCAGATAATTTTCGGCCAGCTTGCGGACGGGGAACTTTTTCACGAATTGCACGAATTTATTGGTTAACCGTTTGTTATAGAAAAGATATTCGTAATTATTGTAGTTGATCGTGCCGCTTATTTTTTCTGTGCGCGCCAGTACGTTGGGGAGCACGCCGGTTGCATCCTCACCGAAATCTATGGCATGCGGATGCTCATAATCCGTGATGCTTACCGAGCTGGTCAGGTTGATCCCCGTGAAGGACGAGGTGGATGTGAGATTGAACTGCCTCTTCTGCTTGATGATGTAAAGCCCGAAAACGGTTGAGATGATGACGAGAAACAAAACCGCTTTCCGCCACGGCATTTTCAGCAGGAACAGCGTTGCCGCGATGACAGGAATGAATTGGATTTGAAAAAGCGAACGGACAAAGAAAAGCAGGAGGACCACCAGGCTGAGTGGCAGGACGCGGGCATCGCCCGTCTGAACCTTCCATATCAAATAAAACATCCATAGTATTAACAGGGATGATGGCAGGGTTGTATCCAGGAAGGTGGCGTAATAGATCCATGCGGGATGAAGAAAAAAGAACAACGCTGAGGCAAAAGCGAACTTTACGTTCGTCATTTCTGCAAGCCACAAAAAAACGATCACGCCTCCGAGGCTGTATGCAATCGCCCACACGAAATAAATGGACAGGTCCACCTGCTTGAGCGCGGCGTGAATTTCCAGCGATGGCCAAAACTGCACCAGGAGGGCCCTGAGCGCGTCGTAGCCGGGCGGCTGGATGTGAATATTGGCAAGCGATTCAAGAGGCGCGTTACGCAGATCTTCTATGGAAACGGTCTGCATGAAAGATTCGGAGGTCCATCCCTGAAAGAGATAGCCGTTGATCGCATAGGGACGCATGATCCATTGCAGCCCCAATTGAAACAACAACCCAATGATGAATATTGCAGTGGAGGAGCGTACATGTTTTTTCATGATGTTTATTTCCATTCGTGGCCACAGCCGTTTCAGCGCGAGGTGATTACTGCAAAAGGTCGAGTGCTCGCATGATCCCAAATCGTGCGTCATTTATCGAAACAGCGAGCAAGATGCTGACCAGGATGGATATCCCTGCAAGACACGCGCCCAAAACCGCATACATTTTACGAACTGCAGAATCGGGTGCGAGCAACGCGTATCCCTGCCAGAAACCAATAACACTTAAAGCGAGCAGGCATGGCATGAAATCCTGCAAATATCGCATGGCAGACCAGAAGAAAAACATCAGAAAAATGAAGGCGACCAAGAACGATGCCGAGAGTATCCATACAGCCCAGGGAAGGGTAATTCCTGCACGCTGATTCTGACCTTTGAATTTGACGATCGATGATCGTGTAAACGGGATCAATGCAAAAACTGCAAACGGCACTGACGGCAGCAACCCGGTCATTTGCTGTGAACTGTATAACTCTGCCAGGGGATGTGAGGGCAGAATGGGCCTTATACTCCCATCATCGACGCGGACAAATGGGAATTGCGAGTCGAACCCAAAAGGGTGGATCAGGTAATTGTACAGGTTTTGAAAAAAGTAGCCTGGGTCGAGCAGGAGGCCGTAATTTTTTTGAAGGTTGATCCCGGCCAGTTGATAGTACAGCCCTGATTCCGTCACTGAGCCAAAGCGCTCCCAGTTGTACCAGCCCAATGCCAGGAATCCTATAAGGAGAGGGAGTCCCAGAGCAAATAATTTTGCGGCTTTTTCGATCAGGCGTTGTTTTGTTGCGATCCATGAACAGGCCAGCACAAATACCATGGCGCAGATTGGCAGGACCAGAAAGAGACGTGTTCCAATGGATAGCGCCCACAGGCTTCCCGTTAATGCAAGAATCCAGTAGGGAGATGGTTTTCCCAAAGCGATCACTGCAACCAGCAGGCCACCCACCAGAAAGAACTGCCCACCTGTGATGGCCGCTTCGTAGATCCGTGCGCCCTTGAAGTTATTAAGCATGAACAGGGTGGGGTTGGCGGTGCCGATCAGAAGGATGGAGATGCCCAGCATCCATTTGGGCAGGTCGTGGAAGAACAAATCCCACAGGATGACGATCAGGATGGAGAGCAGTAGAAATATTCCACAAGTGAAGATAAAAACCAGTTGCAGGTCGCCTACCCTGCTTTGCAGAATGGCTTGAACAGGCACAAGCATCAGGGATGGGACAGGTCCCCAGTATAGATAATACCTTCCCTTGTAATAAGTGACATCCACCGGTGTTTCAATACCCTGGCGTGCAGAAGGGTCGTAGGGATTGGGGAGTTCGCCCAGTCTGGCGTCTGGCATGGTCGTCAGGAAGAGTTTGCCGCGTTCGAAGCCCTGGGCCAAAATGGCATAATGGCGCGTGGGAGAAACCCACGTAGTCCATGTTCCTGAACTGATCAGCCAGATGTAGACAAGGATGACACATGCCATGATGGGCAATGTAAACGAATATTTCTGTAAAGCCGACGATAGACGAACGACGATCCGGCTGCTTAGCAAGCTTGATATAAACGGGTTGTGTCCGATCCTGGCCCACAGGTTGGCTGCCATCAATTCTGCCTGGCTTTGGAACAGTAAATAAAGCATCGCAAATACTGTGAGCAGGGTATTCGCGATAAAAAACATGATACGCAGTCTTCCCCAGCCTGAATGATCATCCAGGCCAAGAGAATCTGCAAACAAAGCCATTCCCGAGAATGTTAATCCAACGATTAAGAAGATAATCGAGGCGATCCTTCTATTTCGCATTACAAAACGGGCCCTTTCCAAAACTCAAATCTCTTGAGTAAACAGGTATGCAAGTATAAAAGTATTTCCATACTTGTTTCTCCGTGTACCTGTGTTCCTTCCTACTTCATCAACTGTTCAACGCGTGACTCGCCGACCGAGTAATACTTTGCCTGTGGGTGATGCACAATGATCGCGGCGGTGGATTGCTCCGGGATCAATTGATACGCCGGTGATAGATTTATGCCCAGTTCCTTTTCTGCGGCAGGCAGGAGTTGGAATACCTTCAGGTGATCTTCCAATTCAGGGATGGCAGGATAACCCCACGAATACCGTTTCCCTTGATTCTCGGGGATGCCCATCTCGCGGCGGATGTGCTCGTGCAGGTAGATCGCTGTGGCTTCCGCGGTCTGTACGGCGAGCCCGTGTGTGAAGTAACCTTCGGAGTAATCGTTGGCGGCCTGCAGTTTCTCAAAGCGTTCGGTGGCTTCGTGCCCAACAGTGACCACCTGGAATGCGACCACGTCCATTTGACCGGAAGTAACGGGAGCAAAATAATCCGAGAGCGCCAGGTGATCGTCGTAAGGCTGGCGCGGGAACGAGAAGCGCGTCAGCGCCTCATCGAGGTTATCCGGATTGTAGATAATGAGCTCATCGCCTTCGGCCTGGCAGGGGAATATGCCATATACACCCTGTGGCTTGAGCCACTTGTAGCGCAGGGCGTCCTTCTTCATCTTTTGCAGGCGCTCGTCAAATTCGGCTTTGAGTTTGACCCATTCTTCGCCATGAGAATTCTTCGCACCCCACGAGAGACGATACAACTCATTGATGTTAAGCTCCTGCAGCACGAGTTCCAGCGGCATGTTCTTGACTACGCGCGTCCCGAATTTGGATGGCGGAAGCGTTAATGGCGCAGGCACAATGTTCGAGCGCTGGGCAGGCGGGCGTTCCGTTACTTTTGCGTTTGCGCGGCCCAGTTCCATTTCTGATTCGCTGCGTGTACGCACCAGCAGCTCCTCCCGTTTTTGCGGCACAATGATCTGGTCCATCGTATCCAGGCCTTCGAATGCGTCCTTGCAATAGAAGACGCCCGGGTCGTAGAACTCCCCGCCTTCGGTCTGCAGGATGCGGCGGCCGAAGCGGCGATTGATCGCGGCGCCTCCCACGAGCACAGGGATTTTATGTCCACGGCGATACAGTTCATTGATGATGAGCGGCATTTGCTTGGATGTGCTGACGAGCAACGCGCTTAAGCCAATCGCGGTTGCGTTGACTTCAACAGCCTTTGTGATGATCGTCTCAGCCGGGACCTGCTTGCCGAGGTCGATCACGGTGTAGCCGTTGTTCGCGAGAATGGTCTTGACCAGATTCTTGCCGATATCATGTACATCGCCATAGACGGTTGCAATGACAACCGTGCCTTTGGTAACGCCTTCGACCTTCTCGAGATAATTTTCAAGGTGCGAAACGGTCTTCTTCATGACCTCGGCAGATTGCAACACGAAGGGCAGGATCAATTCACCCGCGCCGAATTTATCGCCCACTTCTTTCATGGCGGGCAGCAGGACATTATTCAATGTGTAAACTGCAATTTCATGTCTCGTGGGAGCAGGGGTTATACCCGCCCCATTTTCAGGCTTGGATTCATCCCAAATAAACCCGCGATTCACGATGATGTCAATATCCGCTTCAACGCCTTCTTTGTGGCGATGGACAATTGACCAATGCAGGCGCTGTTCAGGAGTCATGCCTTCGGTGGGGTCAACGAGAGATGACTCGGTGCTGGGTGTGATATTTTCATAGTGCTCAATAAAACGCTGTAAAGCATCTTCACGGCGGTTGAAGATCAGGTCTTCACAAAGTTCCTTTTCCTCGGCGGGAATATCTGCATACGGAGTGACATGCGTGGGATTCACAATCGCCATATCCAAACCTGCTTGTACGCAGTGATACAACATGATCGAGTTCAAAGGAGGACGAGCCTGTGGCGCAAAGCCAAAAGAGAGATTGCTCACTCCCAGCGAGGTCATTACGCCGGGCAGGTTTTGTTTAATGAGACGAATGCCCTCGATGGTCTCGATCGCAGATTCCACAAATTCCTGGTCGCCGGTGGCGAGTGTGAAGGTCAGCGCGTCGTAGACCAGATCTTCGGGCTTGAGTCCGTGGTCGTTGACGGCGATGTCGTAGATCCTTTTCGCGACTTCGAGTTTGCGGTCGCGAGGCTTTGCCATACCTTGTTCATCAATTGTTAGGACGATCACAGCGGCATTGTGTGTTTTCGCTAACGTGAAAATTTTGTCTGCTTTTTCGCGGCCCGATTCGAGATGCGTTGAATTGATCAGACAACGCCCGGGCGCGGTCTTGAGCGCGACTTCGAGCACGTCCAGTTCGGTGGTGTCGATCACGAGCGGAACATCCACGCCCATCTCAAGTTTCTTGACAACCTTGCGCATGAGCTCCACTTCATCGGGACGTTCGGTGACCGCGCAGGAAATATCCAGCGCGTGCGCGCCGCCGTTGACCTGTTCGCGCGCCAATTCCAAAATGCCATCGTAATCTTCTTCCAGCAGCATCTTCTTGAACTTGCGTGAGCCCTGCGCGTTGCATCGTTCGCCGAGCAGCGTGGGTGGGGGTTCCTGTCGCATGGCGATCGCCGACATGGCAGAGGCAAGCTGAGGCGTGGAATGAATCGGACGCGGGGGATGCGGATGGCTGTTCAGTTTATCCACCAGCAATTTCAAATGTTCCGGAGTCGTCCCGCAGCATCCACCCACAACCGAGATATTGTGTTTGGTCACGAACTCGTACATGTCCTTGGCGAACGGTTCGGGCTCAAGCGGATACACAGCCTGCCCATCCACGTTCAATGGAAGACCCGCGTTCGGGATGCACGAAACGGGAAGGATTGACTGCTCGCCGAGGATACGGATGGGCTCGCGCATGTGCTCGGGGCCGGTGGAACAATTCAGGCCGATGACGTCGATGCCCATGCCTTCAAGGATCGTGAGCGACGCGTTGATATCGGTGCCGAGCAGCATGCGGCCGGTCGTATCGAGCGTGACCTGGGCCTGGATCGGCAAATAGATTTGAGTCTCCTCGAAGGCTTTGTGCAGACCTGTGATGGCGGCTTTGACTTCGAGAATGTCCTGCGATGTTTCAATTAAGAGCAGATCCACGCCGCCTTTGATCAGGCCAACCGCCTGTTCGCGGAAAATATCGGCCAACTCATCGAAACCTATGTTCGAAAGTTCGGGGTCATTTGCGGAGGGAAGTTTGCCTGAAGGACCAATGGAACCCGCGACGAAACGCGGTTGGGGCGGACGGCCGTCCGCCCTTACGACAGAGTATTCATCAGCCAATTTGCGCGCCAGGCTTGCCGCGGCGACGTTGATCTCGATCACGCGGTCGCCCAGTTGATATTCGCCCATCGTCAGGCGGTTGGAGCGGAAGGTGTCCGTTTCGAGAACATCCACGCCAACCTCGAGGAACGAGCGATGGACCTTCTCCACAGACTCGGGAAACGAGATGACGAGGTAGTCGTTACATCCGTTGTATTGCTCGCCGCCGAAATGCTCGGCTGTCAGGTTCTGTACTTGCAGGCTGGTGCCCATGGCGCCGTCGAAGACCAGCACTTTCTTTTCGAGGGCGTCGAGGTAGCGGCGGTTTGTGTATTTGCGTTGGGTCATTAAGTTCTCCTAAAATTTATCCACATCTCATGAGGATTTTTCATTTTCAAACAGATGCGGCGCGTATTGTCTAATTTGCTGTCCGAGTTCGGTGCGGGTTGTGCTCGCACGGGGATAAATCCCACGTGCTACACCTACGAAGCCCTGCGGGCTAGTCCGCTTTCGCGAAGCACCCTTTAGGGTAGCGGACTTTGTAGACATAGCACTGACGTTTACGTCGGTGCGGTGCAAGGGCGTAGAGAATATCATATTGCAATCGCCTCCGCGTCCTCGAGCACTGATTTTGCCCAGACATTCACATCCTCACAATATAGTTCGGCATTCTCCGTGCGGACGTCCAGGATGGTCTTCGTCCATGTGGTTTTGTCGATCACCGGCTTACCATCCCTCGACTTGATCTTAAAAGTGCGTTTGCCGCTGTCCACCAGGTCCCTGTTCTGCTTTCTGATGAAGGCGGGTGGCTTATTTGCGACCAGGAACTCCTTCAATAGATCGCGCTCATGCAGCCAGCCTTCGCGGGTCAACTTGCTGGAGTGCTGGAGCATGTACGCTGCCACTGTGAGGTGGTGCACGGTGCCATAGCCTGCGTCCGTAAACTCCAGCACAAGAAATTCGTCGAAGCGCGTTGTGCATAAAGTTTCCGCCGCACCACATTCGGGACAATTCATGGTTTCTACTTTACATCCGCTGGCAATGCCGCGCGTCCTGCCGTTGTCATTCTACCTTCAGCGATCATCTTTCGCGCTCGATCCTTGTTCGTGTTCGTCCAGTTGGATTTCGGCCTGCGCGGCGAGAAACGCAGTGCATAACGCTCGGTGTCCATGCCTTTTTCCAACCCGTCGATCCAGCCGAAACAGATGCCCTCCTCGACTGCTTCCACGTAATCAATAGACGGCTTCTTCGTGGCTTTTTTGTACCTGATCAACCAGATCTCCTTTTTGGATCCGTGATTCTTCTGCAGCCACTTGCGAAATTCCTCGCGTGTCGTTACGTATATTGATTCTCCGATTTCCATAAATTCATTCCTCTCGTCATTGCGAGGAGCGAAGCGACGAAGCAATCCCATTTCAAGTGGGAGATTGCTTCGCCTGCGTCAGCAGGCTCGCAATGACGTGCCATAAAAAAGCGCCTCTCGCAAAGTGAGAGGCGACATAATACAAGTCATCTCTCATCTATCAGGTTTGCACCTGCCGAAGTTGGCACCGTCATTAGCGGTTGCCGAGGCGTCAAAGGGTCGGTCCCTCAGCCTCTCTGGATGAGTACAGTTTATTCAGTTGTATGCAATTTATAACATAGGGTCGGTGGATTTGTCAATTTGATGGAACTCGCCAATAAAGATAATTATGAACTTGAGATCTTAGTGGGAGGCGATACCAGTCTGCTGAATGTATATCACGTCATCACGGTCAATCCAGAAAAATGGCCAAAGGCAAATTATGACGCTGCACTTGCATTTGCAAATATCATGATCGATCCCGCCACACAGGAAATCATTGGTCAATTTGGATTGGAAGAATTCGGCCAGCCTTTGTTTTATCCTGATGCCGATAAAACGGATGCAGACTTGGGTTTATAATCAGCCGGATGACAGGGGCGACTGGGAAGCCGCCCCATTTTTTATCCACGGGAGTTGGATGATTGAAAAAAGCCTTTTTTATTCTGCTGGTTGCTTCGTTCTTACTTGCTTCATGCAACGCGGCTTCATCGCCTAACAATGATCTATTGCTGGTGTCCACAACCTCCACGCAGGACTCTGGTTTGCTGGATGTGCTTTTGCCGGCATTCACCGAAAAAACCGGATATAACGTTCAACTGGTTGCAGCGGGGTCGGGTCAGGCATTGAAACTTGGCGAGGAGGGCAATGCAGATGTGATCCTGCTGCATTCGCCGGCTGCTGAAAAGGAATTTATGGCGAATGGTTTTGGGATCGACCGTCGCCTTGTGATGCACAATGACGTCGTACTCGTTGGGCCCGCTTCTGACCCGGCTGGGATTCGTGGGAAAACTCCCATTGAGGCTGTGGAATCGCTCTACGCTTCACGCGTGACCTTTGTCTCGCGCGGCGACGAATCAGGGACTCATGTCAAGGAGTTGGCCTTGTGGAAAAGTGCCGGGCTCGACCCGGCCGGCCAGGATTGGTATCTCGAAACCGGGCAGGGGCAGGGCGCAACGCTTTCGATCGCATCTGAAAAGGATGGTTACGCTCTGACAGACCGCGCTACATTTCTTGCTTACAGTTCTAATGTGGATCTGGAACTCCTTGTTGAAGGCGATCCTTTTCTTTTAAATGTCTATCATGTCATCACGGTTAATCCGGAAAAGTGGCCCAAGGTGAACCTTGAAGGTGCAAAGGCTTTTGCAGATTTCATTACATCGCCTGCAGGGCAAGGGATCATCGCCGAATTTGGCGTGGAACAGTATGGCCAGCCCTTGTTCTTCGCTGATGCCGATAAAACCGATGCGGACCTGGAATTGCCATAAAGACTGTTAATCGGGAATCGGACTTCGGCAGTCGTGCTACGTTACCCGACTCGCAAATCCCGAATCACGATTCCCGTGGAAACGATCATGCTTTTTGATTCCGAAATCCTTCAG
>CAZJYB010000131.1:0-11843 GCA_964549865.1 uncultured Anaerolineaceae bacterium | reverse complement strand
GCGGAAGTACGCGCGATGGAGGCAACGCTATCCCCAGCCTGAGGCTTGATAAGGTGCACGCCCTTTGTCGCCCGGCCGGATTGCTTTACATCCTTTACCTTTAAACGGATCGTCACGCCGTTGGCGGTCATGATGGTAAGGTCGTCATCTTTTTGTACAACACGCGCGGCGGCGATGCGGCCGATCTCTTTCAACGCCTTCTGGTCGATCGTGGAGACACCGCTCGTAGCGCGCCCTTTTGCAGAGTAATCTTTGAGCAAGGTCAGCTTCCCAAAGCCTTTTGTGGTCACTACCAGCAAAGACCCTTCCTTTTCGACCACGTCCATGCTGGTGACCTGGTCACCCTTGGCAATGCGGATCCCATTCACACCCGCCGCCTGGCGCCCCATTGCACGGACTTTATCCTCACCAAATCGCAAGGCCTGGCCAGCCTGTGTAACAATGATGATCTCATTCTTGCCGGTTGTGAGACGCGCCCAACCCAGGGTGTCACCTTCTTCCAACGTCATGGCAATCAGGCCGGAGGGCCGCACAGATGCGAATTCCTCCATTTTCACACGCTTGATCTTGCCGCGCGCGGTCATTAACATACAATAGGTATCCGCAGAGAAATTCCCAACCGCCATCGCAGCAGTCACTTTTTCATTTGCGTCCAACGAAAGAATATTCACCAATGGAACTCCCTTGCCGGTTCTCTCGGCATCCGGGATCTGGTAAACCCTCTCGCTGTACACTTTGCCTTTGTCCGAGAAGAATAACATCGTATTCAAACTGCGCGCCGGGATCAACATCACCACTTCGTCTTCCTCTTTTGTGGAATGCCCCATCACGCCGCGTCCGCCGCGGCTTTGTGAGCGGAACGCAGAGGCCACCACGCGCTTGATATAGCCGCGCTCTGTAAGGCTGATCAATACGGCTTCATCTGCAACCAGGTCTTCATCGTGAATATTTTCCTTGGCATCTGCAGCAATGCGTGTACGGCGGTCATCTCCAAATTTTTCAGCCAGTTCGTTTAGATCACTCTTAATCAGCGCAAGGATCTTCTTGGGGTGAGCCAGCAGGTCCTCAAGATGATCGATCGTTGCACGCACCTGCTTGTGTTCGTCTTCGATCTTGTGGCGTTCGAGCGCGGCCAGGCGGCGCAACTGCATATCGAGAATAGCCTGCGCCTGTAATTCGCTCAACTTGAACCGTTTCATCAAATTGGTCTTTGCCACATCCGCGTCCTGGGCTTCGCGAATGGTCTTGATGACCGCATCGATATTGTTTAGCGCGATCATCAAACCGTCGAGGATGTGCAGGCGGGCACGCGCTTTTGCCAGCTCAAAATTCGTACGGCGTACGATGACGGTCTGGCGATGCTCGATGAAGATCTGTAATGACCTCTTGAGAGGCAGGATGCGCGGCTCTCCATCTACAAGTGCAAGCATGATGACGCCAAAAGTGGATTGTAGTGTGGTGTATTTATAAAGCTGGTTCAGCACCTTCTTCGGTTGCGCCCCGCGCTTCAACTCGATGATGATGCTCATGCCGCGTTGATCCGATTCATCGCGCATGTCCGAGATCTGATCGAGCTTGTCCGCCCGTACCAACTCCGCGATGCGTTCGATCAAAGTGGTCTTGTTGATCTGATAGGGGATCTCCGTAATATTGATCTGATAACGCCCGCCCTTATTCTCTTCAATGTGGGCCACACCGCGCATCACAATTCGTCCCCGGCCTGTACTATACGCCGAAAGGATCCCCTCCGTGCCGACGATGATGCCTCCGGTTGGGAAATCCGGTCCGCTCACAAACTTCATCAGATCATCGACCGTAACATCATCAGCCTTATCGTAATTATCGATCAGGTAATTGATCGCACCCACCAGCTCATGCAGGTTGTGCGGAGGGATATTGGTGGCCATGCCCACGGCAATACCAGCCGAGCCATTAAGCAAAAGATTGGGCAGGCGCGCAGGCAATACAAGTGGTTCTTTCAACGAGTCGTCAAAGTTGGGGCCGAAATCGACTGTATCCTTGTCCAGATCAGCCAGCATTTCCTCGGCCATTTTTTGCAGGCGGGCCTCGGTATAACGCATGGCTGCAGGCGCATCTCCGTCGATCGAGCCAAAGTTCCCCTGGCCATCCACCAGCAAATAGCGCATCGAAAAATCCTGCGCCATGCGCGCCATGGTCTCGTATACCGCTGAGTCGCCGTGCGGGTGATATTTACCCAGCACCTCACCTACGATACGGGCCGATTTCTTATAAGAACTCGTTGAGCGCATACCCAACTCGTCCATGGCGAATAAAATGCGCCGGTGGACCGGTTTAAGGCCATCGCGGGCATCCGGCAGGGCCCGCGCCACGATCACGCTCATGGCATAGTCTAGATAGGCCGAGCGCATCTGTTCATCGATGTCAACGGACTGGATATTTCCTGAATTGTTGCCTGCGTTTAGGGTTTCGTCTGCCATAAAATATCCTTAAAATGAGCAAAAGTGCCGCAAAGTGGCATAAAAAGACACGAAGATGGGGGGAAACTTCGTGTCCGCATTAGATGAAGCAAGCGAGTTTTAATAGTGCAATTATACCACCCACACCCGGCTATGCCAACATTTTGCAAGTACGAAGCCTTTTGGCTATAATCAGCGGATGCCTGCCACCTTGAACGACGTGCGTGCCTATTACGACCGCAATACGCATCTCTTTCTTCGGTTCGGCTCCTCACCCGAAACACAGACGATCCACCGCTCGCTCTGGCCCCAGGGAACCCGGCGTCTGAAAGACGCACTGGCCACATCCAATAACTTTGTCCTTGAGCAGGCACGTAAATTAGGACCGCCCGACCCGCGAATTCTCGATCTTGGCTGTGGAGTTGGAGCCACTCTCTTCCATGTGTTGGCAGGTTTAGGGGGCCTCGGGCGAGGTGTTGGGTTGACCCTCAGTTCAGTACAGGCCCACCTGGCCGAATCCGCTCGAAAAAGCCTCGGTATGACCAACACATCTTTTGTGCAGGGAGATTTTCATCGCGTGCCACTCAGCGGATCTTTCAATCTCATTTACTCGATTGAGGCTTTGATCCATGCACAGGAGCCGCGCGAATACCTTGCTGAAGTCTCGCGTCTGCTTACCCCCAAAGGCCGGCTGATCCTTTTGGATGACTTTTATACAACCACAGATGAGTATGCCGAAGTGTGGCTAAAAGCTTATAAAGATGGATGGCATGTTCCCAACATGCAAACAGCAGATGAATTAACCGCCTCGGCGCGGGACCATGGCCTGACCCTGCTCGAAACGCGTGACCTCACCCCTCACCTTCGGCTGCGCGCCCTTCCGGATGCCCTGGCGCGTTCGATCTTATGGGTCGGGAACAAATTCCCACAAGATCACCCCATCGTTCCTTCCATGTTGGGTAGTATGGCATTGCAACAATGCCTGAAGGCGGGCTGGATCGAATATCAATGGAAGATATTCGAAAAAAATTGAAACCCATCGTCTTTCTTACAAGCGGCACACGCGGAGATGTGCAACCCATTACTGCGTTGGCACACGGGTTGCAATCGGCGGGGCATGCCGTACGGGTCGCGGCTCCACCGTCATTTCGTAAATTAGTGGAATCGCAATTTGTACCGTTTACCGCTCTTGAAGGTAACCCCAGTGACCTGCTCACGGAGCCCGGTAGACAATCTGCATTGACATTTAATGATAATTTATTCAGTGGGGCGAAGTCTGCCATGGGCTACTTACGTGCCGCACAGCCTGTATACGCACAAATGCTCGAAAGCGGCTGGAATGTTGCGCAGGATGCCTCGGCGCTTGTGATCGGCCCGCCGACGATATGGGGCACGTCGATCGCGCAGGCCCTCGGAATTCCCTGTATCGGGGCATTTTTGCAGCCCGTTACATCGACGGGGGATTTTCCCTCCCCATTGTTGCCTTCCACGTTGCGACTCGGACGCGCCTATAACAAATTCACATACTGGCTTATGTCACAGGCTGTTTACCTTCCATGGCGAGGTGTTATTAATCAGTGGCGCAGTCGTTCACTGGGATTGGGAGGATTGCCTGTCTTTTATCCATCCTTTGGAAAGATGGACATGGTCATTTATGGGTTTAGCGAGAAAGTTGTCCCATATCCCGGGGACTGGCCGCCGAGTCACTTTATCACGGGATACTGGCCCATCAAGACCGAAAATTATCTTCCCCCAATCGAATTAAAAGCTTTTCTCGGAGCAGGTGAAGCGCCATTTTATTTCGGGTTTGGGAGCCCGGGCATGCACGAGCCGGGAGCCTTAGTGAGCCTACTTATCGGAGCAATTATTAAAACAAACACGCGCGCGATCATCTCTCTTCCATCAAACATGGACTTGCCCATTCAAAACGGGAATATTTTCCTCCTGAGGGAGCATGTGCCTCATCATTGGCTGTTCCCACAAATGGCAGGGACCATTCATCACGGAGGTGCCGGGACAACTGCCGAGGCATTGAAAGCGGGGGTTCCGTCCCTGATCGCGCCGCTGGCTGTGGATCAATTTTTCTGGGGTGAACACGTCCATTCGCTGGGTGTGAGTCCGCGCGCCATTCCACAAAGAGCGTTAACAACGGAAAAATTAGTAGGTGCGTTGGAGGAAATGAAGAATAAAAAAATGAAAGATGCAGCGCGCAAGCTGGGAGATCAATTGCGCGCTGAGGACGGGGTCGCGAATGCCGTGGGCGTGATAAAAAACTTCCTCGAAACGAGGGCAGGCTAGAGGGTCTGGAAAGAAGCGGGGGGCGGTGGGATCAGGAAATATCTTTGGAGTGGATCAGATCACGGGAGGCGATAAAGAATGCGAGCAGGGCAAGGCCGCTCCCGATCCAGTACGGTGCATTGATCGCAATTTGGTCGAACGCCAGGCCGGCCATGGTTGGGCCAATAATCGCCGTAAAACTAAACATGGCTTGATTTCCGCCCATCAGGCGTCCTTGTTCATCGGATGGAACACGAATGGAGACCATGCCAGAAAGTGATGGAATGCTAATGCCACTTCCCAACGCGGCGATGCCAACGAGTGGATAGACCATCCAGGCCCGTGTGGCAAGAGCGACTCCGGCCATCCCCGTTGACATGAGCAGCAGACCCATGAGCGCAAGGCGTTTTTCTCCAAAGCGCGGTTGCAAGCGGCCATATAGAAAGCCTTGTACAAAAACAGCAATCACGCCCACGAAAGCGAAAAAGATGCCGTTCTGGCGCGCGTCCCATTGAAAGCGCGCGTTACTGAAAAGAGGGAAATTGGTTTGCAGGCCGGAAAATGCAAGATTAAGAAAAAAGAGACTGAGAAGCAGCAGCCGTATGTTTCGAATACTGAAGAGCGTTCGCAGTTGACCGATAAAGTTAAGCGAGGGTGCATGTTTGCTGCGCTTTTCGGGAGGCAGTGATTCTGGAAGAATAAAGATCCCATAGATTGTATTGACCAGGGCAATACCGGCCGCAACGAAGGCAGGCACGAATAAGCCGTAGACGCTTAGCAGGCCACCCAGGGCTGGCCCGGCCATCAATCCCAGCCCGAACGCGGCGCTGACAATGCCCATGCCGCGTGAGCGTTCATGCGGCTCAGTGACATCGGCCACATACGTGAAAGAAGTGGTGAGGTTATTGCCCGTCAGGCCGTCCAGCAGAACGGCCAGGTAGAGCAGCGCGACCGAGTTGGCGAAGCCAAAGATGGTATAGGCAACTGCCGTCCCAAAGAGGCAAATAACAAGGATGGGCTTGCGCCCATATCGATCTGAGAGCGAACCAAGGATGGGTCCGCTAAAAAGCTGAAGAAGTGCATAAAAGGATTGCAGACCCCCGGCCAGCGCGGCATTGCCTCCCTGCTGTTGTATGAAGAAGGGCAGCAAGGGGAGGATCATGCTGTAGCCCAGCATATCCACAAATACCGTAATGAAAATAAAAACGAGGGAGCGTTTCATGATAAAGAAAAGACCCGCTTTTCAGCGGGCCCAGTGCCGAAGGAGGGACTTGAACCCTCATGAGATTGCTCTCACTACGCCCTGAACGTAGCGCGTCTGCCAATTCCGCCACTTCGGCTTTCGGTGTGCGGGATGTATTTTATCCCAAACGGGTGTTTTGTCAACGAGGGCAATATGTTGCCCCCCTTTGGGAACAAAAATTCATGTCCCTTCGTCTGTATCCCATCCTTTTCATTTCTGAAAAGTGCAGCGATTACATTAATGCAAGAAGAGTATCTTTTTGAGCCCGGAATTGTTATAGTATTTATCAAGAAAGGAGTTGCAAATGTTCATAGTCGCAGCAATCGTTTCATTTTTATGGCTCGTCCTTGCCGGCTCAGACCTGTTCGTGGCCCAGTACAACTCGGACGAACTAAGCAACATGGGCGTCCAACAAATATGATGGATGACCAGATCCCCTAGCCCGGCGCTTTACAAGGCGCGTCGGGCTTTTTTGTTTAATAAAAGCCACAAGGTATAATGGGGGAAGTTTTCACTGAGGAAACAGATGGATTTCTCGCTCTCGCCAGAACACGAAATGACCCGCAAAATGGTGCGCGATTTCACGCAAAAGGAGATCGCGCCGGTTATCAAGGAATACGACCGCAAGCAGGAGCCGATTCCGTTCGCGCTCCAACGCATGGGCGAGCTTGGCATCCTCGGCATCTGCTTCCCTACGCGTTATGGCGGCGCAGGCATGGATTACATCTCCTGGGGTCTCGCCTGCGAAGAGCTCGAAGCCATGGATACATCCCTGCGCGTGGCGATGTCTGTCCATACGGGACTGTGCTCCATGACACTCTTCCAGTGGGGCACAGAGGAGCAGAAGAAAAAATTTCTCGTGCCGCTCGCGAAAGGCGAAAAGGTGGGATGCGGTGCTTTCACAGAAGCAGGCATGGGATCCGACGTGGCCGCGATGGTCACCTCCGCAAAACGGGATGGGGATCATTACGTCCTCAACGGTGAAAAGATGTGGATCTCGCTCGCCTCAAAAGCGGACCTCGCGCTTGTCACCGCCAAGACGAACCCCTCTCCCAAAAAAGTATCGGAAGGATTATCCTCCTTCATCGTCGATCTGCACGGCAACGGAGTCAAGACAGGCGATATTCACGGTAAACTCGGCGTGCGCGCAGGGGCAACAGGTTGGATCTCGTTCACGGACGTAAGGGTTCCCGTCGAAAATAGGATCGGCGAAGAAGGCGAGGGATTCAAGATCACCATGTCTGGCTTCGACCATGGACGATACACAGTGGCATCGGGCGCAACAGGGATCATCCGTGCGAGTCTCGAGGCAAGTGTACGGTATGCAAAGACGCGCACAACGTTCGGCAAACCCATCGCCGAACATCAACTCATTCAAGAGAAGATCGCGCAGATGGCACAGGATTACGAAGTTGCGCGCTTGTTGTATCTGCAGGCAGGCTGGCTGAAGAATCAGGGCGTGCGCTGCACGCGCGAAACATCGTATGCAAAGAAATTCGCCACGGAGGCCTCCTTCAGCGCCGCGAACGAGGCGATCCAGATCCACGGTGCGTACGGGTTTTCAGACGAATACGATGTGGAACGTTATCTGCGCAACTCCAAAGGCGCGATGATCTACGAAGGAAGTTCCGAAGTACAAGTGTTGATCCAGGCCGGGTATGCATTGGGCCTGCGTGAAGACAAGCCTTTGCGCTGCGAAGCACCCGCCTACGACGAAAAATTCTGGCAAGGATAGGTGAACAAATGGAAGTTACGCCCCTGCATACAAAAGTTGAAAAACAGATCCAAACGAGGGCCGGTGAGATCGTGCTGGAAAGCCATGGCGGGTTTCCAAAAGACGAGACAAATCTGTACCTTCTCGGCGCAGATGGAAAGGTCAAATGGAAGGCGGAGAAGCCAGATCCACGAACGCTGTACTCGCGCATCAAATTGAATGACGACTTTACGCTTTCAACCTATACCATCAACGGTCATCTTTGCGAGCTGGACCTGGAGACCGGGAAAATAATCAGCAGTACCAGCATGCAATAAGTTGGAACATGTTCATTCAGGAAAACCGGGCAAAACTTAAACTCAAAGCGGGCCAGCCGGCCTATGGCGTAATTTCCACATCGGATGATCCACAGCTCGCGGAATTGTTCGGCCTCGCAGGCTTTGACTATTACATGCTGGATGCCGAACACGGATTAATGGACGCCGCGCAGGTGGTGAATGTAATTCGGGCTTGTGAACGCGTAGACATGACCCCGTTGGTGCGGATCGGTTCCAAAGACCCAAAACTCGTGTTGCAATATATGGATGCAGGCATGATGGGCGTGATGATGCCCGGTCTTGAATCCGTGGCCGAAGTAAAGATGCTGATCGACGCCGTGAAATATGCGCCGGTCGGAAAACGCGGCATGGGGATCAACGCGTGCTTCCGGTTACGTTGCAGTAGGAGATAAAGCGGTTAAATATATCGATTTCACCAATGAGCAGACCATGGTCATTCCACAATTTGAAGACCCGGCCTTGATCGACCGCTTCGAGAAGATGATCTCCCTTCCCGGTGTGGACGCGGTCGTGATCGGCCCGCGCGACCTCTCACTCAATATGGGATTCCCCGATGGGCCAAACCATCCGGAAGTGCAGGAGATGATCGACCGCGTGGTGGGTATTTGCAAAAAGGCGAATATAGCCGCTGGGATCACCGCCGGCACGCGTGCGGATTCGGCGAAGCAGGTGGCGCGCGGCGCAACGATGATCCTGGCGATCGCGCAATTTGTGGTGGTGGCGGGGTCGAAAGAGTTTTTGCCGGAGTAAAAAGACCCGTCATTGCGAGCCCATGAAACGGGCGAAGCAATCCCTAACAACCGGAACGAGATTGCTTCGTCGCTCACGTCCCTTCGCTCCTCGCAATGACGAGGTCGTGCTTGTGGCAAAATAGCATGGAAAGAAAATATGTCAAACTTACCTTATAAATTGTCTGAAGGGATATTTTTGGAGAATACTGGCGTTTTAATACCATGGAACGCGTCTCTTATGGATTTGAAGAAAATAGGAAAGCCAAAAATTCAGAAAGATGCTGATAGTCTCACTTTGTACTGGCAAAAAGAACATCTTTGGTTAGGTGGATTAACTACATATTTCAACACAACTTTTTTTGACTCCAAATATGCGCTAAGATTGTCAAATGATAAATATACAAATCACAATCTTTCCTTGGAATTCATAAACTTCTCTACACCCGATGCGGGCAAATCACCAAGAACAGAATTTGAAAGGGTAAAAGAACATATTACAAATCGACTAGGACAGGCAACAGCTGATTATAAGGACAAAAATCTTGGCCTTCCTCTTGTTGAGTGGCACATCCAAGGGATACTAATTGTATTTATGGTTTTTGAAAGATTCGGAGAGTATTGTGTCGGAGAAGTTTGGCACAATCCACCAAGTTGGCGAATAGCTGAACACATAAATAATTAGAAAATTTTCGGACAAATCAAGGAGCAAAAATTGAAAATTGTTGCATGTATCAAACAAGTGCCCGATTCGGAGGCGAAAGTAAAGGCCGAGAACGGACAGGTCTCATGGGGAGACGCGCCGCTGGTGATCAATCCGTTCGACGAGTACACCATGGAAGGCGCGCTTCAGCAAAAGGAAGCCAGCAGTGGTACTGTCACCGCCTTGTGCGTTGGCGGCGAATCCGCAAAGGATGCGCTCAAACACGCGCTCGCCATGGGCGCAGATGACGCCATCCTGGTCTCGGATGCTGCCCTTGCAAATCTAGATACACAAGGCGCGGCACGCGTCCTTGCCGCGGCCATCAACAAGATCGGCGGCGTGGAGATGGTGGTGTTCGGCCGTCAGACCCTCGATAACGGCGCGGGCCTGACGCCCGCACAGACCGCGCGCGTCCTCGGGTGGCCCATGCTTGGGTTGGCCGGGCAGATCAAGGTCGACGCGGGAAGCGTGCAAGTGGAACGCGTCATCGAAGAGGGCAGGCAAACCGTCAAGGCGAAATTGCCCGCGGTGGTCAGCGTCGTGCAAAGCATTGGCGAGCCGCGCTATCCGTCGTTCATGGGCATTCGCAAAGCAGCCAAGGCCGAGATCGCGGTGTGGTCGTTGAGTGACCTTGACATCCCTGCACCCGCGGCCATCGTCACGCGCAATGAGTTGATGAACCCGCCCGCCCGCGAAACCGCCGTTGAGATCATCACTGGCGACACCCCGCAACAGATCGCCGAAAAACTCGCCGATAAGATCCTCGCGGAGAAAGTGCTATGAAAACTTTTGTTTATATCGATCACTTCAAAGGAGAGGTCCAGCCTGCTTCGTGGGAGGCGCTTGGGCTTGGCAAATCGTTCGGCGCGGTCAGCGCGATCGTGTTCGGTTCCGGTGTGGATTCAATGGTTAAAGCCGCGTTCGAACATGGCGCGGACGAAGTCTTCGTTGCGGATGACGCGGCTCTCAAGGATTTTCGCGTCGAGCCGTTTGCCTCTACTTTATCCGCGCTCGCTTCATCACAAAGCCCGGAGTTGATCCTGTTCCCCACAACGACGCGTACCCGCGAGATGGCTGCCATGTCCGCCATCGACCTGAACAGCGGCGTGCTGACCGATGCAACTGCAGTTGAGGTTAATGGCGATAAGGTCATCGTGACGCGGCCGATCTATGAAGGCAAATTATTCGAGAAAGCGACTTCCTCCGGCAAACCGCAGTTGATCACACTGCGCGGCCGCGCCTTTCCAAAACCTGAACAGGAAGCGGGGCGCAGCGGAAAGATCACAAAAGTGGAAGCAAAAACAGACGCGCTCTCCACTGTTGAAGGATATAACGTCGCGGAAGTGGGAGTCAGCCTTGGCGATGCGGGCGTGATCGTCTCGGGCGGGCGCGGCGTGTCGAATAACCCGTCCCTGCAACCGCCTGCCGGTATGGACGAAAAGCAGGCGGAGATATGGCGCGCCCAGCAGGGCTTCAAACTGGTGGGCGAACTCGCGTCGGTATTGGGCGGTGCCGTTGGCGCATCACGCGCGGCCGTGGACGCGGGATACATTCCATATTCCAATCAGGTTGGTCAAACGGGCAAGGTCGTCGCGCCGGATCTGTATATCGCTTGTGGAATCTCCGGGGCGATCCAGCACCTGGCAGGCATTCGTGCTGCAAAAATGGTGGTCGCGATCAACAAGGACGCAGATGCCCCCATCTTCAAGGTCGCGAGGTACGGTGTGGTCGGAGACCTGTTCCAGATCGTCCCAGCGTTAACGGCGGTCATGAAAAAGAAACTTGGTAAATAGTTGAGAAAAAAGACCTGCAAGCATTTAAGCTTGCAGGTCTTGTATTTAACGCAGCCTATCAATCTTTGGTACCAGAGGTACTTTTATCCCGTGGCAATTTAGAACCCCCCTTTGTATAATGGGCATATACACAAGGAGAGCAAGATGGATATCAAAAAGTTACGCACCCCGTCCCTGATGGTCGGCCTGATTGTGATCATTCTCGCCTGCAATGTCCCAACCAGTGAGGGATTAGAAGCCAGCGCCCTGCCAACCGCGACAGAACCCGGCCCACCCACCGAGATCCCCATTCAACACGAAATCATCCCGGTCGGTCTTCCAGCCGAGCGCAGCAGCCACGCCGGCGATTACGACTCATCCACCACCGCCGCACTCAAATAGGCCGGGGGTGGAGATCGTTTCACTTTCGGAAAGCTTGAACGTCCTTTCAACGCCAATACCATGGATGTTTATTATCCCAGCCTCGACATTGTGGACACCTTCGTTTTTCAGGACGACACCTGGGTCTTCGGCACAATTCAAATGAGAGGCCGCGACGGGGATCAGGCACTCCCGAACAGGTATGCGCTTGAGCTCGACCTCGACCTGGACGGAAAAGGCGACTGGCTG
>CAZJYB010000130.1:0-11894 GCA_964549865.1 uncultured Anaerolineaceae bacterium | reverse complement strand
GGGGACTCACGTACCAAAGTAAAGACCGATGAATGAAGGCCCAATACGGTTTGCTTTCCATGAGGGTGGAAGGCGGCCGAGCGGCCGCGCAACCGAAGCAATTGATCGTATCGTTTAAAAACACGCGCCCTCAGGGATGTGGGGTCTGAAAGTTCACTTTCTATCGCATCAAAATCACATTTTTGGCGATTGATCGTGCGTTTGCGCCCGGTTCGTTGGACGCCCTCTACCCAGCCGCGCGAACCGAACAAACTGTGGAAATAAATTCCCGGCACACCGGTAAGCGAGAGCATGATGGCTTGCGCGGCAATAAAACGATCTATCTGCAACTCCACAGGGTCGCTTCCGTGCGGGTCGGAGAGCGCATCAAAATAATTGATGTTCATCTCATACGGGCTTTGCATGCCATCAGGGTTGTCTTTGTACGAAATAAGGCCGCCATGATCGAGTACTTTTTGAACCAACAGATCCATCTCCGAAGGAGGCAGTATCCCGCGCGCAGGATTCAAACCGATGCCATCGTGCGACGCCAAAAAATTAAAGAACGTGGTTTGTTCCGATGGCAAGGCCAAAGCCCCCGCCCATTTAGAAAGTACCTGCGCATCCCCGGTATGGAACGCATGCAGGGTTAAAGGTGGCAATGCAAAATTATAGACCAGTTGCGCTTCATTGGTTCCATCGCCAAAGTAGGAAATATTATCGGCATGCGGAATATTGGTCTCGGTGATCAATTGAACATGGGGGGCGACTTCATCCATCGCGGCCCGTAGAAATTGGATCACGTGATGAGCCTGGGGCAGGTTAATACAGGACGTACCTATTTCCTTCCATAAATATGCGATCGCATCCAGGCGTAGAAAAGTGGCGCCACGCTCCACATAGGTGAGCAAAATGCCGAGGATTTCCAATAAAACCTCGGGGTTTTTGTAGTTCAAGTCTATCTGGTCGCTGCTAAACGTTGTCCATACGCGCTTTTCTCCGGATGGCGTTAAGACTGAGGTCAGCAAGGGAAGCGCACGCGGGCGTACCACCATTGAGAGGTCTGGAGAATCTTCGACTACGATAAAGTAATCGCGGTAAGGAGCTTCATCACGTAAAAACGCCTTGAACCAATCGCTCTCTGCAGAGATATGATTGATGACCGCATCGAACATCAGGCGAAAATGCCCGCCCATCCCATAAATATCGTCCCAACCGCCAAGGTCCGGGTCGACTTTGCGATAATCCACAACTGAAAAGCCATCGTCCGAAGTCCATGGGTAAAACGGCAGGATGTGAACGGTGCTGATCAAACCTTTCAGGTGCTGCCTGCAAAACACATCCAATGTATGCAAGGGCGCCTCATTCGAACGTTTCACCTGATCGCCATACGTGATCAATATCGCATCCCGCTCTGTCAGTTCACCGGCAAGCGGATCCACGCGCTGGCGATGGCCGCGCAAAACACCCTGCACGTGCTCCAGTAAGCCAGGTGCCCTGTCCGAACCATATAAGAAGGATAGATGTGTTAAGATGTCTGCCATTACCCAATCATGCTCATTGACCGCAATAAATTAACGATCAAAACGAGCGGATGTTCCGCCTCTTTCTCCTGAAATACTCTTTTCTAAATCAATCCTTTGAGTTTTGCCTTTGTATATGCAGCGATGGTAAACCCATCGGTGATTTTTTCGTTCGCGATCCATTCTTCTAGTTCCTTGACGGTCACCCAAACAAAGGACTCAATCCCTTCGTTCACATTCGCAGTCCCAACCGAAGCAAGCTTGGCGTAGAACAAAGCCACCGAAGCGGATTCGTATCCAGTGTTGTTATAGAATTCGCCGAGGCTAACAAGTTCTGATACTTTGCCGCCTGTCTCTTCCTCGATTTCCTTGTGTGCATTTTCAACTGCGAGAATATTAGGCTCTCCATATCCGCGCGGTACTTCGTAATGCCATTGGCGAGTTGGATGACGGTATTGATGAAGAAGCAAGATTTTTCCTTGGTATTCAGGCAAAATAACAACACCACGACCGCCTTTTAAGGTAGCAGTGGCAATTGATCGGCCGTATCCACGAATATCCCCGTCTGGAAATTCAACCAAGTCACGCACTATAATATTATATGGGTCATCGAGGATAACACCTATATCTGCCCACTCTAAAGGTAAAGATTTTTCTTCAAGTAATGATTTTCGTTTATCCTGCCACGATTGGATTATGCCCCTATCCATCACAAGTTTGATAAGAGCATCATCATTTGAGAACAAATCAGGATGTAGTTGAGCGAGATTGTGATAATCTATCATTTTAGAAGCTCCTCATCAGATTTTACCGTTACCGCTTCTTTTAGTGATGTACGTATTCGTCCCGCTGCGGAAGTTACAAGTTTTTTGGGAGGTGACTTTTCAAATTTATCCTCCAGCGCCTTCGAAAGTATAGCGCCAGTAACCGCGCCAACTCCAATTACGTATTGAACTTGGCTGGCTAATACTGCATCTAATACCGCACCCGACCAAGCACCAATAGAGATTGCTAATGTCGTCGCACTGCGCTTAGCAACTTCCTTTCCAAGCATTTTAGCTAACAAGTCTTGGTGTTTATTCAATGCATCAAATGTTCGTCCCAACCAATTATTATATTTGGCATGATAGTCAGGTTCTTTAGGATTAAGGTAATCGTAATCTCGCACAACCATACGTAGAAAATGCGAACTATGCCCAAATTCCTTGTCTCCAAGTATCCGGAGAAACTCATCCCATTTGAGTTTGTATTTTATCTTTTTGGGATCAACACTTAATACAACCTGACCAAGAACTCCATCAGGCTCGTTAGGATGATCTGCCTGTGCATCCATGCGGGAGTCAAGTTCTATAGGCGTATTAGGATCATGGTCTGTAAAAGTGTAAACGCCTTTTCCTTTAGCTACTGAGATACCCATTTTTTCGTTATAAAATCTATCCACATATTTTCGGATATGAGTACGTCTTGGTTCATCGATAGTCTCAAGCGCCCGATATAGTGAACTTCGATATTCTAGTCGACTTGCATCCATTGTTTTTACTATAAATTCTCTTATGTGTTTTAGTTCATCAACTTGAATGCCATCGTGTTGCTCAGTCATTAATTTTAGACGAGGCCATAAATAATCTCCTACGATTCCTGCGGAAAAACAGATTTCTTTCCCCTTATGTTTTGTTAAGTACTCATAAAATTTTTGCAACCCAACTGCTTGGCGATTTAAATCCTCGGCAATTCTTTTATCTAACGAACTTGTAACCCCTTCAAACATCAAATCAAATCGGGGCATAGGATGTTTCTGAAGATTTTCTACAACTTTATTCCGAAGAGGCAAATCTACTCCGACCCAGGCAGACAACTCAAAATTTTTATCTTTGAAATAGTTTATTACCATCTCAAGTAAAGAATCGTTTGTAGGAGTCTGGTTAGTACCAAACACCGCCATTGCAACGGGTTCCCAAGTCATATTAAGTGTTGAGAAGTCTTCGGCTAGTTGTAGCCATCCCACCGAGTCAGTTGCTTGATTGTTCGATAGCACAATGGTGTCGCCATGCAGTAAGCGAACCATCATTTCTGCCCTCGCCAGTTCTCTAGAGTTTTCTTGTTCTAATCGAATATTTGGTCTCCACCATTCTTTTGACAATTCTTCTGTATGAGCTGTTTTCACACTATCGAACAAATCTAGGTAAAGCATGAAATTCTCCTTTTTGTTTTATCCACGAACAATTCGAAAGGGACACATAATGTTGTGAACTTTAGCCCAATCAATACGCTATAATGAAAGCCAATCGCTGAGTTGACACTTTGCAATTAGCCCTGCCATTAAGAAAAGCAATCCTTGTTTTTGGCCATTAGAAAAGTTAGGACAGTGAACCAATCGGTTATCTTACTTCTAGTGATCCAATCTTCTAATTCTCTAATGGCTATTGATTCAATTCTTTGAATTGGCTCACCATCTTGATTCTGCGGTTTACCTTCTTGCATTTCTGCATAAAAAAAGACGGTTTCCGAATCTCTCCAAACTGGAACTAACTTTTTGGGTAACAGACCCACCTCCTCCATTAATTCCTTATTCGCGTTTTGTTCTGCCGTGAGGCCCGGGGACCCCCACCCTCTGGGAAACTCCCAATACCAATTCCTTGACTCCTGACGATAGTGTTTCAAAAGTAACACTTTATCACTCTGTACAGGCATGATCACCACGCCTGTTCCTCCTTCCAGGTATTTACGATTGATATTTCGGCGAAATCCTCCAAATCTCCCGTCTGGAAACTCTACAAGATCGCGCACCACATATTCCCATTCATCTTCGGCCAGTACGCCAATATCAATCCAATTTTCAGGCTTGCCCTCGGAACGCAATTTGGCCTGAATACGTTCCTGTTCAACGCGAATACGTTCAGGGTCCTGAATAATTTTGATTTCACCCTGCTCACCTGTATTGCGAAATAGCTCAGGGCGTTCTTGTATCAAAGCTAGATACCTGCTCAAATAGTCCATAGAATAATTCCTTTTGGAGCCTTCACATTGATTATATTGTCAAAGGGATTTTATAAAGATCGCAGCCCGGAATTCATCTCAGACCGAGTCAACTTTGCCAAGTTCTTTATGTGGAGCGCATTCTGCAATAATCTGCCGCAAAATTCCACCTCATGATTTGAATAACTCAATTATACAGCTTAGTACGAGTCGCTTCCATTTTTAGCTGCTAACACATCTCTCACCAACTCCAGCGGGTGCTTAGCCTTGATTCCCGTCCCATGCTTGATCTGAATCCTGCAAGCCGAGCCAGTAGATACCACCCCCTGTTCACTATTCTCTGCATTCTGTTCTCTGATCTTCGGCAAAACACCCAACTCCCCTATTTGCATCGAGAGTTCGTAATGTTCTGCATCATAGCCAAATGTACCGGCCATGCCGCAGCAACCAGCATCGATGACGTCTACATCAAAGCCGAAGGCACGTAATAATGCCACAGTCGATGAAGTACCAGTGGGCAGACCATCCTCAGCAGGTGCCTCGGCACGCTGATGACAATGAGGGTGAAATGTAATTTTGCGGTTATCTAATTTACTGTTATTTTCTTTACCTAAAGTGGCTATACGCAAATCATTTAGACCATCTGAACGCACCAGAAATTCATCGGCCAACCATGTGCGTTTCGCGATAGATTCGATCTCTGCGCGGCGTTCCGGCATTAACGCGGCATATTCATGCTTCAGGCAATATATCTCAGGAGGTTCGCATCCCACCACGCTCAAACCTGCTCCGCCATCCAAGGCTTTGATCTCTTCCAAAAGTTTTTGCGCATGCGTGCGCGCCGGCTCGATAAATCCCTTTGATAGCAATGAGGCCCCCGCTCCGATCATCTGCAAAACTTTTACCTCATAGCCTGCTGCGGATAATACGTCGAGCGCGGCTCGTTCTACTTCAGGTTCCAGATAACGTGAAAACACATCGGACAGGAAAATGACCTGCTTTTTTCCAACCTGATCTTTATATCGTTTGACAGGCAGTTTCTTAAACAACGGAAACGGCCGCTTATTGGTTACCCCGGCAACGCGACCTATCAACTTATGTGACCAACGCATTTTCATAAAAATGTTTGCCAACGGCGCGACCGGCATTAGCCATTTTGCCACCACATGAAAATAACCGAATAAATAATCGTGCAGCGGCCTGCGATGAGACTCATAATAATGATCCATGAATTCGTACTTCAATCTCGGCATATCCACGCCGCTGGGACATTCAGAGGTGCATCCCTTGCAGGCCAGGCAGAGATCAAGTGCAGAATGTGTGGCAGATTCCAATTCCGAATATCGAATATTCGAATATTCGATATTCGACGACATCAACGCTCTCAACAAATTTGCGCGGCCACGCGTACTAAATGATTCTTCACGCGTCGCCTGGAATGACGGGCACATCACGCCCGTATCCTTTCGGCACAGCCCCTGTCCATTACATTGCTCGATCGCACCGGCGAGTCCATGCTCATGATCAAACCGCAGAGACGATGCCCAGGGTTGCGCACGATATCCCTCGCCATAACGCAAATGCGTATCCATCGGCGGAGCATCGAACATCTTGTTCGGATTCAACAAATTATATGGGTCCACTGCATGCTTCAACATCCTCATCGCATCTACAACTTCATTCCCATAAGTTTGTTTAAGCCATTCCCCTGCCACGATGCCGTCCCCGTGTTCGCTGCTCATGGAACCGCCCAAGCGCAAGGTCAGCACCAGTACCTGCTCTGCAATGCTTCTCAACGCACGCACACCCTCGCCGCGCCGCAGGTCCAAAATGGGACGAATATGCAAACATCCTCCCGAAGCATGCGCATAAATCCCCGCGTAGGTGTGGTGAGCCGTCAGGATCTTTTCAACCTCACGAACGAATTCACCCAAACGTTCCACTGGGATGGCACAATCTTCGATGAACGCTGCCGGCCTTGCGGACTGCGGACGTGAATCCAAAATCCCAAGTCCTACTTTCCGCACATTCCAAATACGCGCTTGTTCTTCTACAGACTCTGCAATCGTAAGGAGCTCACCGAGATTCCGCACTTTCTCTTTCAACACATTAGGCACATCCCCGCTAAATTCGACGACCAGCACCGCAGCCGGGTCACCGATCACCCACCCCATCTGACGCGCATAGGATGGGACGCCGCGCGCAAGATGAATGATCAGCTGCGGGATCAGCTCGATCGCGCTGGGATTGTAGGCCAATAGACGAGGCACATCGTCACACGCCTCTACAATACTGTCGTACGCAAGCACTCCCAAAATTGTATGCCTGGGCTTTGGAACAAGGTTCACCCTGGCGCGGCGCATAACTGCAAGGGTGCCTTCGCTGCCGGCAAGCAGACTGGCCAGGTTGACCTTGGAAGGATGATAGATCGATGACGACATCCCGTAATCATTTGCATCCCATTGGGCCGGCGCGGAGGGAGACCACGGTAAAAGATAGTTAAGTCTGTACCCTGCTGAATTTCTCCAGGACTTCGGAAAGTTTTGCTTTATCACTTCCGCATATTTTGAGCGAATTTCATCGGCCACGTTGGAAAGAATGGAACGGTTATTTTCATCCCAGGTCTCAAGTGCGCCATCTCCAAGAATGACATCCGCGGCAATCAAATGATCTGCAGACATGCCATAAAGGATCGAGTGCGCGCCGGTCGCATTATTCCCGATCACGCCGCCCATCGTCGCACGATCTGCCGAGGCAGGATCCGGGCCGAATATGAGTCCGTGCATGGATGCGGCACGGTTTAGGGAGGCAAGAACCACTCCCGGTTCAACAACGGCAGCATGGGACTCAGGGTCGATCCCGATAATGTTATTTAGATAACGTGAGCAATCCACGATCAACGCTTCGCCGATCGCCTGGCCGCCAAGTGATGACCCTGACCCGCGCGCCAGGATCGGAATTTTATATTTTGCGGCAAGCTCAACCGCCGCCTGCAGGTCATCCTGTGTTTTGGGAATGGCAACGCCAAGCGGCTCGATCTGGTACATGGATGCATCCGTGGAGTACAACGCGCGGGAGGCCGCATCAAGCCGCAGGTCCCCCACGAAGCGTCTTTTTAATTCGTGAAGAAAATCAGGATGCATAAATCGATTCTACTCTGTTTAAACACGAAGGACACAAAGGTTTTCCTTTGTGCTCTTTGTGTCCTTCGTGGTGAGGGTGCTTATTTCGCCTTTCCCTGATTCGCAACGGCTGCGGCTTTCTTTGCAGCTTCCTCAGGGTCACCCAGATAAAAATCTTTGATCGGCTTCAGGTCCCTGTCAAGTTCATATACGAGAGGCAGGCCGGTTGGAATATTCAATTCCGTGATCTCTGAATCGGAAACATCATCCAGATATTTGATCAACGCGCGAATGGAATTGCCGTGCGCGACAACAAGGACGCGTATTCCAGATTTGATCTCAGGCGCAAGGGTGGAGTGCCAGTACGGAAGCACGCGACCGAGCGTAAGTTTAAGCGACTCGGTGGCCGGCAGCTGTTCGGGAGTCAACGAGGCGTAACGCCTGTCGAATCTCGGATGCCGCTCATCGCTGAGTTCAAGCGGAGGAGGGGGTACATCATAAGAACGGCGCCAGATCTTTACCTGTTCCTCACCGAACTTCTCGGCCGTCTCGGCCTTGTTGAGTCCCTGCAGCGATCCGTAGTGGCGTTCGTTAAGTTGCCAGGCGCGCATAACCGGCAACCAGTCCAGATCCATCTCATCCTGAACGATCCCCAATGTTTTAATGGCGCGTTTCAGAACAGATGTATAAGCGACATCAAAATCATAGCCGCTGGCGCGCAAAAGCTTGCCCGCCTCGCGTGCCTCCGTGCGGCCGAGATCGGTCAGGTCCACATCCGTCCAGCCGGTAAAACGATTTTCCAGATTCCAGGTACTTTGTCCATGACGGACGAGAACAAGTTTGTACATTGCACGCTCCTGAGAATAATTGCGGGCAAATTATAGCCCAAGTCAGTCCATCATAGTAAAATCAGAGCATGCCCAACAACGACGATGTCACGCCCATCCGCCAGCAATACCTGGATATCAAACGCGATTATCCGGATACGATCGTTTTTTTTCGTCTCGGTGATTTTTACGAAACATTCGATGAGGACGCGGAGATCACGGCGCGCGAACTCGATATCGTTCTGACCTCGCGCCCTATTGGCCAGGGAATTCGCGTGCCGCTGGCCGGCATTCCATATCATGCTGTTGAAAATTATCTGGCGCGCCTGATCGAAAAGGGATATCACGTCGCGATCTGCGAACAGGTTGGGGAACAACCCGCCAAGGGAATTTTTCCACGGAAGGTTGTTCGCGTGGTCACACCGGGGACCGTGACCGAACCGGGGCTGCTGCCCGGCGACGCGAACAACTATCTTGCGTCGGTCATCGCGGACGGGGGAACTGCTTCTGTTTCGTATACAGACGTCACCACTGGAGAATTCGCGGTGACAGAGCTGCCGCTCGAGGCGTTACGCGCCGAATTGGCGCGCCTGCACCCGGCAGAGATCCTTCACCCCGAAGATCAAGCCCTGCCTGACGGAATTGTTGGGCATATAACCAGGATTCCCACATGGAAATTCGAGCCGGGCAAATGCAGGGAAGTTTTGCTGGCACATTTCAAATCTGCCACCCTGGACGGATTCGGTTTGCAGAACAATAATCTTTCGACAAGAGCCGCAGGCGTTATTCTGCAATATCTCAAAGAAACCCAACCCGATGCGCTGCAACTGCTCTCCTCGCTTCGCACTTACAGCCTGAGCGAATTCATGACGCTGGATGCATCCACACGCAGAAATCTGGAACTGGACGAGACCTTGCGCGGAGAACGAAAAGGTTCCCTGCTCGGCACGCTGGACTACACCGTCACACCCATGGGGAAAAGACTGATGCATCAATGGGTAAGCCAGCCATTATTGCAGATCGCAAAGATCGAGCAGCGTCAGGATGGCGTATCCTACTTTTTCGAGAACGGCATGACGCGCGCTGAACTGCGCGATGCATTGAAGCCTGTGGCCGACCTGGAACGCCTGGTCAACCGCGTGATCTCAGGAAATGCACAACCGCGCGATCTGGTCGCAATGAGAAACACATTGGGACACCTGCCCAAGGTGATCGGATCGATCGCTTCAAAAAAGGCTGCTTCCCTGCCAAAAATTGAACCATGCCCTGCTGAATTGTCATTATTACAAAACGCCATCGACGAAGATCCACCTTCCACCCTACAAAACACCGGCGTGATCCGCGCCGGCCATTCGCAGGAACTGGATGCGGTCATCGAGGCGTCGAAACACGCGCGCGATTGGATGGCAAACCTTGAAGGTGTGGAACGCGAGAAGACCGGGATCAAGACGCTCAAAGTTGGTTACAACAAGGTCTTTGGCTATTACATCGAGATCTCGCGCGGCGCGGCGGATAAGGCGCCTGAATCGTACATCCGCAAGCAAACATTGGTGAACGCAGAGAGATTCATCACGCCGGAGATGAAAGAGTACGAAACCCTGGTATTAAATGCCGAGGAACGCATCCGCGAGATCGAGCTGCGTATCTTTCGCGAAGTATGCGCTCAATTGGCGCAAGCCGCGAACCGATTGCTCGCCACAGCGCGCGCGCTGGCCGAAATGGACGTGCTCTCTGCCCTGGGCGAGGCAGCTGCCCTCGGAGGCTACAGCAGGCCCCAGGTCCACGAAGGAAGCGAGTTGGAGATCCATGAGGGCAGACACCCTGTTGTTGAGCAATTATTGAAGAACGATCGATACATCCCAAATGACGTCATCTTTGAAAAAGGCGAGATCGTACGCATCATCACCGGGCCGAATATGGCGGGCAAATCCACCTATTTGCGTCAGGCGGCACTGATCGTACTGATGGCACAGATGGGTTCGTTCGTGCCGGTCGCATCCGCAAAGATCGGCCTGGTTGATCGCATCTTCACCCGCATCGGCGCGCAGGACGAGATCCACGCGGGGCAATCCACTTTCATGGTGGAAATGGTGGAGGCTGCCAATATTCTGCATCACGCCACATCGCGTTCCCTGTTGATCCTTGATGAGATCGGGCGCGGCACATCCACATATGACGGGCTTTCAATTGCATGGGGAATTATTGAATACATACATAACCATCCACAATTGCGAGCAAAGACCCTGTTCGCAACCCATTACCATGAATTGACACAACTTGCCGACCTGCTGCCCGGCGTGAGAAATTACAACGTTTCGGTTAGCGAAGCGGATAATACAGTTGTCTTTCTGCACAAGATCATTCCAGGTGGTGCGGACCGCTCCTATGGCATTCACGTGGCGCAACTGGCCGGCCTGCCATCGCCTGTGATTCAGCGCGCAAACGAGATCATGGACCAGCTCGAAAAAACCTCGGGGCGCGCCGTAAAGATCGACCCGCATGCAGCACAGCAAGCCGCGTTATTTCCCGAGACGAGTCCCTTGCTGGACGAGATCAAGGCTCTCGATGTGAACTCCCTTTCCCCAATCGAGGCGTTGAACAAATTATTCGAGTGGCAGAAGAAGTTCACAAAATAGCAAGATAGATACCTGGTAGATTAGCCATGAGACTTATAAAAGCCGCAACGACATGCATGCTATTTCTCGTAATACTCCTCAACATTACAATCGTTGGACTGTCGCTGGATGGTCTGTTTGATTTTGGATCGTTTGCGGCATCCGGGATAAACGTTGCAAAAGGCATCAATCCATACGACCCCTCCTCTCCGCTGGTTTTCGAATCAGAATTTCCATCCGTCGGATCGGGAGGCAGGCTTCCGAATTTAAACCCACCGGTTACCTTGCTGGTGTTCAGCCTTATTACAGAGCAGAATGTGCATGTCGCCCTGTCCATTTGGCGCATATTTTCCGCAGTCTTATACGTTGCAACAATATTGGTGCTTGCCAAATCGTATCAGCCAAATTTCATAAAACTAATATGGGCACTTGCACTGGCAGGCATCTGGCACACAATCGGGCTGGGACAGATCTATGTACCCCTGCTTGCAGCGACCGCGCTGATCTGGATGAATACGGAAAGAGGGCGCCACTTGCCGGCAGGCGTCCTGCTGGGGATAATAATCAGCATAAAGCCAAATTTTTTGATCTGGCTGCTTGTCATTCTTGCATCCAAAAACTGGAAAACTCCATCCGTTGCCATGGTCACTGCGTGTATGATCGCATTGATACCCGCGCTCTTTTATGGGTTTGAGGTATATTCTCAATGGCTGACTGCAGTGCGTGTGAGCCCGGAAATTATCGCCATGCCTGGAAACAGTTCGATCGCAGGTACGCTGGGAAGAATCGGGCTGGCACAAGCATCGATCTGGACTGGGGCCGTTCTCCTGGTTTGCGTTTTATTCATGGTTT
>CAZJYB010000129.1:0-11970 GCA_964549865.1 uncultured Anaerolineaceae bacterium | reverse complement strand
CAGAAGGATCGCGGCCGGCTCCGGCCTGGAAGTACAGGACGTGAATAGACTGATCAAACAATTCCGTGAAACACAAAAGATGATGAAGATGATCCAAAAAACCGGGGGAAAGGGTCTGCCGAAGATGTTTGGGTAATGTATCTCGTCATTGCGAGCCCCTCGCGCTGCCGTCTCGCACCGGCGTGCCGTCGTGCTACGCGGCACGAACGGTGAGCGGAGGCGCATTTGCGCCGTAGTCGAAGCGGGGCGAAGCAATCTCAAGACTACCAAGAGAAAAGCTGAATTTCTAAAAGTACGGGATTGCCACGTCGCCGCTTCGCGTCTCCTCGCAATGACGGGGTAAGGATGATCTAGAAAACCGGGGGAAAGGGTCTGCCGAAGATGTTTGGGTAAAGTGCTGTGGTAATTAGTTATTAGAATTTCATCAATTTTCTAAATTGGCTAGCGCTAATTGATGGTTTTCCCTTGCTTCCGCGCAGAATTCCAGTAATGCCCCATTGCTCTGCTTGGGTACCTTTGATATTGAGAAGTGATGAATTTGCAGCAATGCCGATCTGAATTAAGAAGGTTTCAAGTTCTCCCATATGAGGTGCATTAGGCGCGCCTCTTTTCTTCGGTGGAATCAGAAAGAATATTATAGGAGTTCCCTTTTGATAGTCTGCTAAGAATTGTTGATACTTGGCGAGTTTCTGAGGTGCAAATACCTCTTGTTTAAAGTTTTTGGTTGCCTTTCCCACGTAGGCAGGAGTTAAACCTTTTCCAGCTCGCATACCAAATACATAACATCCTCGTTGTTGGCCTATACTAGCGTGGCTTTTCCAAAACTCTTTGACATTGTCGTCTGTAATAGTATGCCCCGCTTTGCCTTGATAATACAGTACTTTAATGGGGCCAGTTACTGTAAACAAAGTTGTCATAAAGCGTAGTATAGCATATGAGATTAAATAAACCCAACTTGTTACTCAATACTAATTTTGGATGAAACTTAGAGTTGTACTGTATGTTTCATTGAGGACGTATCGTCTTATGCGGTATCTGAATAAAAGAGGAAACCCAAATGACAGATTCTGCTACAAATAAACACCCTTTTGAAATCGGCATTTACTCCTTTGTGGAATTGACTCCCGACCCAGTCACCGGGACCATGCTCAGTCCCGTCGAACGCATGAGCAACCTTATGGAGACCATCGAACTGGCGGATCAGGTGGGGTTGGATGTCTTTGGCCTTGGCGAGCATCACCGCCCGGATTTCATTTCCTCCTCGCCGGTCACCATTCTGGCAGCTGCGGCGGCGAAAACGAAGAATATCCGCCTAAGCACGGCTGTGACTGTGTTGAGTTCAGATGACCCCGTGCGCGTCTTTCAGGATTTTGCCACGTTGGATCTGCTCTCGAAAGGCCGCGCCGAGATCATGGCTGGGCGCGGCTCTTTCATCGAGTCCTTCCCGCTGTTCGGGTATGACCTGAACGATTACAACGAGTTATTTACTGAAAAATTAGACTTGCTTTTGAAGTTGCGCGAATCTGAAAAGATCACATGGTCCGGTAAACATCGTCCCCCGCTCAATGATCTGGGTGTTTATCCTCGGCCGTATCAGGAAAAGATCCCGGTATGGATCGCCGTAGGTGGCACTCCAGAGTCCGTCCTGCGCGCGGGGACGTTGGGTCTGCCGATGGCGCTTGCGATCATCGGCGGCATGCCAGAACGATTCGCTCCGCTTGCGGAGCTGTATTGGCGGGCTGCAGCGCAGGCGGGGCATGATCCATCGCAGTTGGCATTAAGTATTAATTCGCATGGTTTTATCGAGGATGATTCCAAACAGGCCGCAGACGATTATTTTCCCTCGTTTCAGATGATGATGAACAAGATCGGGCGCGAACGCGGCTGGTCTGGCATCACGCGTGAGCAATTCGAGAACTCACGCTCCCTGCAAGGCTCGGACTTCGTTGGGACACCGGACGAGGTCATCGAGAAGATCCTGTTCCAACACAAGATATTCAATCATCAGAGATTCCTGATCCAGCTGGGCATTGGCACGCTGCCACACGCAAAAATGATGCATGCCATTGAATTACTCGGAACGAAGGTCGCTCCCGTAGTAAGGAAAGAGATTTCAGGATGAATGGTTTCCCTGCTAAAGGGGAGGTGGATGCGTCGCCATCTTCCAGGTTGTGGAATATGGCTTGGGCTGATTCGGCGTATACAAGCAAATAAATCCGCTATAAACTTGTGCCCAGACCTCAGCGCCACGCGGATGGTATCTCAGGATCTTCACTTCTTTTCCCTGTGGAAGCGCTGTAAGCTTTGCACTGTTTATCCCGGGCAGTTTTCGAACGTTTAGGCCCGATGGCCATACCACAGTGACCTTCAAGGGAATCGCTGGGAATGGTTCCAATGAATTCAATGGCAATGCAGATTGAGCACGGGTAAGCAGGGGAGTATATACGGTAATTCCATTCCCGGCCTTATACAATCTACCCAGGTTGTTTACTGTCGTGAATTGATGGACCAGATCCGGCCGTTCGAGGTATGTATAAAGGGGAACATATTTATTCACGTTTATCGTTTCGACCAGCGCGATATCTTCCTTGATCTCCGTCACGTTCACCAGGTTGCCATCGAAACCAACCGTATTCAGGAACGGTTTTCGACCCTCTTCGTACCAGGTGTAATCGATGGACCCGTCCTGGTTCCTGGTGTAGTTGAAGATTCCCGCGTTTGGCACGGCAATATAGTTCCATGATTTCGGATTTCCACCGAATGTGTTCAGCCTGCGTATATATTCGACGAACGGGTTTTCAAGTACATAGATGTCGATATACCCCAATTTCCCCTCAGGTGTGACCACGCGTAAAGCCTCCGTGGCGGGAGGATTCCTTAACTTTGGTTTTGTTTCCCGCCAGCGCGGTTTAATTCGATAGTAAGCCAATGTTGTCCTCTTTACATGTTCTGTCGGGTGATTGTACCGATTGCCCGCAGAAGAACGTCAGAGACAAAACTTCCCCTTTTATCTGGTAAAATATGCCCCTGTGATTTCAGCTCGCGAGCGGTCTTTGCGAATGCGTGTGTCCTTCACGCACTACTACAGTCTGGCCTGCCTGAAACGCAAAAAAACTAAAGGAGTAAAGTTCAACATGGTTCGTATTCGTTTACGTCGTATTGGTCTTAAAGGCCAACCCACGTACCGCCTGGTGGCTGCTGATAAAGAGTCGCCGCGCGATGGTCGCTTTTTGGAAATTCTGGGTGTATATAATCCCCGCACCAACCCCGCGACAATTCATTTAAAAGAAGATCGTATATATCACTGGATGAAGAACGGCGCTCTGCCGACTGAATCTGTGGAGCAGATCTTCAAGTCCTCTGGAACACAGGCTCGTTTTGACCGCTTCAAAAAGGGTGAAGCCGTTGAAGCTCTCGTAGCTGAAGCTGCAGAAGCCGAAACCAAGCGCGCGGCGCCGGTCAAGACTCGTAAAGACTAGTATATAAGACCCTAAAGGTTTTTAAAACCTTTAGGGTCTACTGAAAGCAATTATGAAAGCACTGATTGAATTTATCGCCAAGTCTCTGGTGGATCACCCTGAAGAAGTGCAAGTGCGCGAGAGCGGAGGCGGGAATCGAGTCCGCATCGAGCTCAGTGTCACAAAAGACGACATGGGACGCGTGATCGGCAAAGGCGGCAAGGTTGCGAACTCCATTCGTACATTGCTACGGGTGGCAGCCGAACGCGAAGGCAAGCAGGCCACACTCGACGTGACGGAACCTTAATGCCCGCACAGAAGCAACCAGGCCCGCCGACAGGCGGGCCTGTCCATTTAGTGATCGGTTTTCTCCGCCGCCCACATGGCCTGCAAGGCGAGATCATCATGGACCTGCACACCGATTTTCCGGAACGGATCAAAGCAGGCAGAAAAATTTTCATCGGTGAGAAATACGAAGCCGCCACGTTTGATGGCGTACGTGCGCATGCAAACAGCCTGCTGGTGAAATTGCGCGGTTTCGATACGCCTGAAGATGTTGGAAGATTCCGCAATCAATGGGTGTATGTCAAAGCAAAGGATGTTCCTCCGCTGCCGGAAGGTCAACACTACAAATATGAACTGGTGGGCCTGAATGTCGTTGACGACAGCGGTAACGCGCTTGGCCAATTGGCCGAGATCCTTGAGACCGGTGCGAACGATGTTTACATCGTGAGGGATGAGTCCGGTAAAGAGATCCTTCTCCCGGCCATTCCCTCGGTCATCCTTAACGTTGATATGGAACAGCGGTCCATGCGGGTTCATCTGCTGGACGGGCTATAATACTGCTCAAGCTGGCCTCGCCGCTGAGGCCGGCAGCAAGAGCATGTGGCTATGGACGATAAAAAATACTGGATCGGCTTCAATTTAATCAAAGGCATTGGCGCAGTCCGTTTGCAGGGACTGATCGCGTACTTCGGCGATCTCGAGTCCGCCTGGAAAGCAGAACAGGCCGGTTTGCGCGAAGCAGGCCTCGGGTCCAAAGTGATCGAACGCGTCATCCAGGCGCGCGAAAATGTAAACCTGGACCAGGTTTGGGAGACGATCCAAAAACAGGGGATCAAGATCCTCACCTGGCGTGACGAAGAATATCCATCGCGACTAAAAGAAATCGACCAGCCGCCGCCCGTCCTGTTCGTACGCGGTGAATATTTACCGGATGACCTGTTCGCGGTTGCGCTTGTTGGTACGCGGCGTGTCACCCCTTATGGCCGGCAGATCACAGAGGAGATCGCGTCGTTTTTGGCGGCGAATGGTATCACGGTGATCAGTGGTCTTGCGCGCGGCGTCGATGCGGTTGCGCATCAAACCGCCTTGCAGGCAGGCGGACGAACGATTGCAGTGTTGGGCTGCGGTGTGGATAAGATCTATCCTCCTGAGCATCGCGCGCTTGCCGAACAAATCATGGAGCGCGGCGCGATCGTCAGTGATTATGCGGTCGGTACGCCGCCGGATGCGTCCAATTTTCCACCGCGTAACAGGATCATTTCCGGTTTATCCCTGGCTGTGGTGGTGATCGAAGCGGGTGAGACCAGCGGCGCGTTGATCACAGCCGAGTTTGCGGCTGAGCAGGGCCGTGAAATATTTGCCGTGCCCGGTAGTATACTTGCTCCACAATCCAAGGGAACGAATAAGCTCATCCAAAACGGGGCCTATCCTTTGTTGAGCGTAACGGATTTGATGCAGGCGCTGGACCTGACCCGCGTAGGGGAACATAAATCCGCCCGCAGGGTCCTGCCCACTGATGAAACCGAAGCTCGTGTGTTGAACCTTTTGGGAAGTGAGCCTTTGCATGTGGATGAGATCCGCAATCAGGCTGGCTTGCCCATTGAGAAAGTTAGTGCCACACTTGCACTGATGGAATTGAAAGGCATGGTCAGGCAGGTTGGTGGTATGAATTATGTGGCAATACGCGAGGAGCAGGAAGAATATAAGGTGAATAAATAAATGTCTGTCCATCATTATGCAGTCATCATGGCGGGTGGAGGCGGCACACGCCTGTGGCCCGTTTCAAGAAAAGAACGGCCCAAACAATTACTTCCCCTGATCGGCCAGGAGACCCTCTTCCAGAGTACGGTGAAACGGCTGGAGAATTTATTTCCACCCGAACGTATTTTGGTGGTAACTGTGGAAGACCAGGCGCGTGAGATGAAATTGCAGTCGCCGGAAATTCCGGAGGAAAACTATTTGATCGAGCCGGCGCCACGGGGTACCGCTTCTGTTGTTGGGCTGGCCGCAATGGTCCTGCAAAAACGCGACCCCGCGGCATGCATGGCAGTTTTGCCTTCGGATCATTTCATTCGCAACGTGGACTTGTTCCATTACCTGCTCAAATCTGCATTTGACGTGGCGGAAAACAGTTTTCTGGTGACCCTCGGCATTTCCCCGAGCAGCCCTTCCATTGCATACGGATATATTCAACAAGGCAAACCGTTGGACGGTGAATATAAATACCCGGTGTATACGGTAAAACGCTTCAAGGAAAAACCTGATGAAGAGACTGCGCAACGATTGCTGCGCTCGGGAGATCATTCATGGAACAGCGGCATGTTCATCTGGCGCGCGGATGTGATCCTGGCCGAGATAAAAAAGCAAATGCCGGAACTTTCGAGCGAACTTAAAGTCATTGGGGATGCATGGGGCACGAAAAAACAGGATGAAGTTTTACATGCCCACTGGCCCGATCTGAAAAGTGAAACCGTGGATTATGGGGTGATGGAAAGGGCAGAGAACGTGGCCGTGCTGCCTGCCGGTGGGCTTGGCTGGAGCGATGTAGGCATGTGGTCATCCCTGTTTGAGGTGCTTTTACCCGATATGAATGGTAATATTGCGACCAACGGTAATTTTCATCTCGCACATGAGACGCATAATACTCTTGTTTACAGCGGCGATGGTGAAAGACTGATCGTCACAATCGGTGTGGATGATATGATCATTGTAGACACGGGCGATGTGTTATTGGTTTGTAAAACAGAACAATCGCAAAAGGTGCGTGAGGTGGTGGAGCACTTGAAGAAGCACAGGCAGGAAAAGTACCTTTAATTTTCAGTTTGATAAATTTTGAAAAATTGCGTAGAATGCGCTCTCCCGTAACCTTATGGGAGGAATTTGTGTTACTCTGACAAATGCCGTATTTTGCGCCGGAGGATCGATGGAAGCATATTGTATGAAGTGCAAGACCAAACGTGAGATAAAGGACCCCGTTGCAGGGTTTAATGCCAAAAGCTCTGCAGTGACGACGGGGATCTGTCCCGTTTGCGGCACAAAACTATATCGCATGGGCAAGACCGAAGCCCACGCGGGTATGGTCGCGCCGCCGCGACCGGAAAAAGTAATTGTGCGCGAAGGTAAATTGGTCATTGTTGAATCTCCGGCGAAAGCAAAAACGGTGGGACGCTTTTTAGGAAAAGGGTACACAGTTCGCGCATCAGTGGGGCATGTGCGCGACCTGCTCAAGTCGCAATTATCTGTGGATGTGGAGAATAACTTCGAGCCGAAGTATCGTGTGCCGAATGAAAAGAAGGACGTGGTCAAGGAGATCAAGAAGCTCGCGCAAACTGCAGATGAAATATTTCTCGCAACCGATCCCGACCGTGAAGGCGAATCCATTTCCTGGCATTTGATGGAAGCTGCGCAGATCGAGCCAGCGCGTACCAAACGCGTGGTGTTTCATGAGATCACTGCGCCTGCCGTCGCAGAAGCGTTTTCACATCCGCGCGAGATCAATATGGACCTGGTCAATGCCCAGCAGGCGCGCCGTGTGCTGGACAGGCTCGTCGGTTACAGTATCAGTCCCATTTTGTGGGAGAAAGTGCGCGGCCGTCTTTCAGCAGGACGCGTCCAATCGGTGGCACTCCGTCTGATCGTTGATCGTGAACGTGAAATTGATGATTTCAAGCCTGTCGAATATTGGTCCATTCATGGCGAGTTCAAGCATGGCAGTCTCAAATCATCCTTCCTGGCCAAGCTTGCGCGCATTGACGATAAGGAACCGGCACTTACAACTGAAGATGTGGTCAAGCCAATCCTTGTTGACATGGAAACGGCTGCGTATGCAGTGACGAAAGTCAAGCGCGGAGAGCGCAGGCGCAAACCGTCTGCGCCTTTTACAACCTCCACTTTACAGCAGGAAGCCTCGCGCAAACTTGGCTTTACCGCCAAACGTACAATGGGACTGGCACAAGGGTTATATGAAGGCCAGGATGTGGGCGAGGGTGGTTCAACCGGTTTGATCACTTACATGCGTACTGACTCGATGAACGTTTCCGCGATCGCTCAAAATGAAGCGCGTGAATATGTAACAGAAAAATATGGCGCGGACTTTCTGCCTGCTGAAGCGCCAGTTTACAAGACCAAATCTGCGAATGCGCAGGAGGCGCATGAGGCCATCCGTCCCACTGCGGCCATGCGCGACCCCGAAAAAGTGAAGGAATTCCTCGACCCGGCCATGTTCAAGTTGTATCGTTTGATCTGGCAGCGTTTTGTGGCTTCACAAATGGAATCGGCTGTGTTTGACACTTTGCAGGTGGAAGTCACAGGCAAAACGAATGAACATGAATACCTCTTGCGCGCCTCCGGCTCAGCGGTTAAATTTCCCGGCTTTTTGGTCGTTTATGAAGAAGCTAAAAACGAGGATATCAAAACAGAGGAAGACGAAGAGAATGTGAAGATCCCCGTGGGTATTGCCGAGGGACAGACGCAGGAATTGGTGAGACTCATCCCTGAACAACACTTCACACAGCCGCCGCCGCGTTTTTCAGAGGCATCTCTGGTGCAGGCGCTTGAAGAGAATGGCATTGGTCGTCCTTCCACCTATGCGCCGACGATTTCAACCATCCAGCAACGCGGGTATGTTGAGCGCGTGGATAAACGCCTGATCCCAACGGATACCGGTCTTCAAGTCAATGATCTAATGGTGCAATACTTTCCAGAGGTGGTGGACTTGAATTTCACTGCACACATGGAGGAAGACCTCGATAAAATTGCGTCTGGTGAAATGATCTGGACGGATGCGATACGAGAGTTCTACGAGCCGTTTTCAATAGACGTTAAAAAGGCGCAGGCTGAAATGCCTGTTACAAAATCGGGTCCAGAACCGATCGGGCGGATCTGCCCCGAGGATGGCGGCGAACTTGTCATTCGGTATGGGCGCTTTGGAAAGTTTATCTCTTGCGCGAACTTTCCAACCTGTCGCTATACCGAGCCCTGGTTGGAAAAGATCGGCGTGACCTGCCCGAAGGATGGCGGCGATCTTGCGGAACGGAAAACACGCAAAGGCCGCACATTCTATGGCTGTATAAATTATCCGAATTGCGATTTCACTTCCTGGAAAAGGCCGATCGCCAAACCCTGCCCAAAGTGCAACGGCCTGCTGGTGATCGCCAACAAGCGCGAAGCGCAGTGCATCAATTGTTCTGAATCCTTCCTACTGGAAGAGATCACCCCTGAAACCATAGAGTAGAAAGCGAAGGTCCTTATGCACTTTTCACCAGTTCCATATCTCGATCCGGGTTCAGGCAGTTTCATCATACAAATACTGATCGCGGCCCTGCTGGGTCTCGGTGTTGCTTTACGCGCTTCGTGGGGCCGCATCAAGCAATTCTTCGGCAAGAAAAAATCTGAAGACGACAACATGGACGATGTCCAGGGCTGAACAGCTTTCCGCCTCTTTTCGCGACCCAAGCGGATTCCTGTTTTCTCGAAACGGAGTCCTGTATCGACAGATCAACCACGCGTACGCTGAAGATTACGCGCGCTTGATGGATTCGGGTTTGTATGAAAAGCTGGTCACAGCCGGGTTGTTGATCCCTCATGTTGAGTCGCAACAGGCCGCGGCTGAGTCCGATTCGGTCTTTAAAGTCATCGAGCCGGCGCGCGTGCCGTTCATCTCGTATCCATATGAATGGTCCTTTAGTCAGTTGCAGGATGCTGCGCTTGCGACCCTCTCGATCCAAAAACGCGCGTTGAAGCTGGGGATGACGCTGAAGGACGCCAGCGCCTATAACATCCAGTTTTTGCACGGCAGGGCCATCCTGATCGACACCCTTTCCTTTGAAGTTTATAAAGATGGAAGGCCGTGGGATGCCTATCGTCAGTTTTGCCAGCACTTTCTTGCGCCGCTTGCTTTAATGAGTTACCGGGATGTACGATTAAGCCAGTTGCTGCGCGTGTACATCGATGGTGTGCCGCTCGATCTTGCAGGCAGTTTATTGCCAGCGCGAACGAAGCTCAGTTTTGGTTTGCTTACGCACATTCATGTCCATGCCGGCGCTCAAAAGCGATATGCAAATAAAGTGGTGAACATGCGCGCCGCCCATATGAGCCGGCAGGCGATGACCGGTTTGATCGAAAGCCTCGAGAATACGGTCAGAAAATTGTCCTGGAAACCTTCAGGTACTGAGTGGGGTGATTATTACGAGAAAACGAATTACAGCGACCATGCTTTTGAGCACAAGAAAGAACTTGTGCGTGTGTGGACCGCGGAAAAGCAGCCGGCACATATTTGGGATCTGGGCGGGAATACCGGCGTGTTCAGCCGCGAGGCCGCCGCTTCGGGCGCGCAGGTCATTTCCTTCGATATCGACCCTGCAGCGGTGGAGCAAAATTATCGTACTGTAAGAAAGTACAAGGAGCAAAACATTCTGCCGTTGGTGTTGGACCTGACAAATCCCAGTCCGTCACTGGGATGGGACAATCAGGAGCGGGATTCCTTCTCTGCACGCGGGCCTGTGGATATGGTCCTGGCGTTAGCGATCGTCCATCATCTCGCGATCTCAAACAACGTTCCTTTGCCCCAGCTTGCCGATTTTTTTGCCGCACGCGCGAAGTGGCTGGTGATCGAATTCGTTCCAAAATCCGATTCGCAGGTTCGAAAACTGCTTGCCTCGCGCAAGGATATTTTTTCAGATTACACCCGTGCGGGGTTTGAAAAGGCATTTTCTGCACACTTTAGGATAAATAAGGCCGAAGCTGTCCGGGATTCGGAGCGTACCCTGTATCTAATGGAGGCGCTCCAGGCATTTTGACGGGTATGCGAATTCAGATGTATAATCGAACGAGCGTAATCGACCAAAGGAGCCTTGTATGCAGTTTATCGTTGCTTTGCTGAAAAAACTGCCCATCGCACCGATCCTTGCACTCGTGGTAGGGGTTGTCATTGGGTTATTAATAGGGTGGCAGACAAAGGAGTTTGCAGACGCGACCCCATCCTACCTGCGGGCAGACCTGCAGGTGGATTATTTGCGTATGGCCATTGACTCTTATCGCGTCAACCAGGACCCGAATTTGGCGGTCCAACGCTGGCAGAATCTTGGCCCAGGTGCACAACCAGCTTTTACCGAGATCCAAAAGAATCCAAACGGGCTCGACCCTGCCGTGATCAATGCCTATGGTGAATTGGTGACCAGGGTCCTTTCCGCGAATGGTGGTCAACCCACCCAAACAGAAGGGTCGGGCTCTCCGCTGACGCGCATGATCGTGATCGGCGGCGGCATTCTTGCGCTCATCGTTATTCTGGCTGCAGCATTTGTTTTCTATCAGCGTCTTTTTGGAAGACGCGGGAGTGGCGAGGTAACTGCCGTAATGCAATCGGTGGAGATCAGCCGCAACGCAGAGAAGACCAATTTCGAGCAGCTTGGCCTGGCCCCGCCCATTACGCAAACGATGACCACCTATATCCTTGGCGACGATCTGTACGATGAATCATTCAGCATCGACACGCCGGCCGGCGAATTCATGGGCGAGTATGGCGTGGGCGTCTCTGAAGCGATCGGTGTTGGGGATCCAAAAAAGGTGACTGCATTGGAGATCTGGTTGTTCGACAAGAACGACATCAAGACAGCCACAAAGGTCCTGATGTCCCAACATGCTTATAACGATCTCAACATTCGCTCACGGCTGGAGCCAAAAGGCGAACTGGTCCAGGTTGAACCGCAGGCCCAGATATTATTGGAAACCGCCACCTTGCAATTGCTGGCAACCGTTGTAGACCTTGAATATGGACATGGGGCAATGCCTAATAACAGTTATTTTGAACGAATCACGCTCGAACTGGCAATCTGGCCTCGTCAGGGATAGTTAGCATGATTATCCCCAAACTTAAGGATTTAGCCACAGATTTCACGGATAAGCACGGATTTTGAAATTAAATCAAATAAATAAGCCCTTGGCAGGCAAAAGAAATGGACGACTCGCATAATTGAGTCGTCCATTTCTGTGTAAATCTGTGAAATCTGTGGCTGAATGGTTTGACGATTAAATTCTGTGTGAGTCATCTTTACTCGATCTTGATGATCTTGAACTTGATCTTGCCACCCGGAGTTTCGGCTTCGGCTATATCACCGACTTTTTTGTCCATGATGGCGCGGCCAATTGGAGATTCATGCGAAATGCGGCCATGACGCGGGTCAGCTTCGGTTGGACCAACGAGATAATAGGTTTCGGGATCGGATCCCTG
>CAZJYB010000128.1:0-12374 GCA_964549865.1 uncultured Anaerolineaceae bacterium | reverse complement strand
GTTTTCGTTGGAGCAGAAGGTATAGCCAGCCGGACCACCGCCCCCGCCACCGCCGCCAGCCGGGCAGAAGGTGACGGTATAGTTCGTGCCTGTTGCGCAGGTGTGCAGCGCGTTCCCGGCCACTTCGTCGTAGGCATAAGAGTATTGGTTCGGGCAGAAATTGTGAATATTATTCACATAGGTCTGTGCCGAAGCCGACCACTGCGAGACGTTACAGGTTTGCGGTGTGCCATAGGCGCCACGGCAGCAAAACTGATCGGTGTTGTACCGCGTGCAGGGACTCAGGCAGGTATTCCCGCTCCTTAAATCTGCGGGGCAATTCGTGAGGACTGCGTTGCTGCAGGTATTCGGTGAAGTACAACTGGTATTGGAAACCTGCACACCGATCGGGTTGTCGACCGCATCCACATAGCTGACGTTATACCAATCCGTACCGCCGGCGTTGATGTTCCATTCGAACAGCGACGTGTTCGGGAAACCGGTGGTGCCTGCGCACTGCAAGCCGCTGCCGCCGCAAGAGCCGGTGGTGCAGACGGCCGGGCTGGCAGAATTACAACCGGTACGACCCCACAGCCGGCCGTTGCTACCGTCGGGAATGTTGAAGGAAACCGAGGCGCCGGGGGCCATCGACCAGCCGCCGTTCGAATAAGCGGAAGCGGGATAGATGCCCGGATAGATGGTGTAGCTGCAGTTGTTCCGCACTGTGAAGGTGCGTGTGGCAAAGAGCGGTTTTGCCTGCACTTTTTGAATGCTTCCCGGGGCTGCCATGAAGATGACGATACCCAGTAACATGCTCAAGAGCATCAGGCCGAAATATCTCTGGACTACAAGGGAAAGTGTTTTCATGAACTCATTCTCCTTCAATTGACGATGAACTGGCATAAAGTAATCCTTGATGAACAACCAGTGTGGAAAAATAAATCTGCAGTTCCAATGCGCTTAAGTCATATGTAATAATGAATAAAGAACCGGCCTCGAACAAACCCTTGGAGAAACTCTGAGGGTTCAAGTGGCCAAAGTTCGCTTACTCTGCATACTCTCATTAAATCAAAATGCCAGTATGAAGGCGAGCGTTGATAAAGTACAATGATGATACAGGGGTGATACTGGAGTGTTCCAAACGACAACGAAAATTTTTACTTCTGTAATGTAGATACTTAATTTTTTCTCTCCCATTTGAATTGTTGTCAGCGAACAGTTGGACAGACCGACTAAAATCAAGCATACGCTCTTCATCCGCCCAAGCTTTGTACAATATTAACTAATCCTTGCACGATATTGACCAACCCATGCACGATATTGACCAACTGCAGCGTTAAACCAAAAAAGAGCAGCAGTCTGGCGCTCTTTAGGGATGGGTCTGTTTATGGACTCGTTCGTACTCGCTTGGGGATATTCCCACCTCCTGCCTGAAAACCCGGCTGAAATAAGTACTACTGGAAAAGCCAACCTCCAAAGCCACCTCTGTCAGACTGTGCCCGCCCTGCTCTAAAAGTGTTTTTGCCCGGTTGACACGGTAGCGGTTGAGATAAATCACCAAAGTGATCCCCATCTCCTGATGAAAACAGCGCGCCAGATATTCCTTACTTATGCCCACACCGTGTGCCACATTCTTTAGCGAAATCGTCTCCCTGTAATGTTTATCAACATAGGCCATTGCCTTACGAACAACACGTTGCCTCCCGTCCCCTGGAGTTTCACTGCGCGACAAGGCCGTTGCCACATGGGACAATGTTTCCTCCACGCTGAATAAGCCCTTCTTCAATATATTGGTTACACCACTATTGAATTTTGTCATGTCTTCGAGGGTTAATGATTGGCCGGTCAATACAAGCACTGGAATATCACGGCTGCGTTCATCGCTTCGCATCGCTTCCAGTACGCCAAAACCATCCAGTTCCGGCATCATCAAATCCAACAATACCAGATCCGGGGAGCTTTGCTGAAGCAGCGCCAGTGCTTCTCGCCCATTGCTTGCTTTCAGGATATGACACTCCGCCGACCACATCGCAATGATGCGCGCATGCATTTCCAAAGTAGCAGGGTCATCATCCACAACCAATATGGTGATCTCGCGCTGATCCACGCCTTCCTTAAGACCCTGCCGATCCAGTACTCGCGTGAGTTCCGTCTTATTCATCGGTTTGGTCAAGTAGGTCAACTCAAATATAGAACCGCTATCCTGTTCCTGATCCAATGAATAAAACCATACCGGCACATCTTGCGTCAGAGGGTTTTCTTTCAATACTTTCAAAATCTCCCAGCCCTGTTTTGTCGCGACTCCATCATCCAGAATTACCGCGCCAGGTGAGGGCTTAAGTAACTGGGATGACCAGTCAGGACCTGCGTCAATCCAGATCAATTTTATTTCAAAGCCTTGACGGGTCAGGTATTCATACAATCGCTCGCCGTTGCCAGATTGTTCCGCAAGTAGAAGCACAGTTTGATTAAAGGGGATTGTTTTTGGATTGTCTGACTCTGCATTACTTTCCATAACTGGCAGGGTAAAATAAAACGTGGAGCCGGAGCCTGCCCGTCCCGCAGATTCAACCCAAACCCTGCCGCCATGCATCTCGATCAGGCGTTTGGAAATTGCCAGCCCCAACCCGAGCCCTGCATAGCCGCGCGCAGTGGTCCGTTCAGACTGGCGGAATTCGTCAAATATGAATTCCTGCTCCCTGGGCGAAATCCCCAAGCCGGTATCACTGATGGAAAACAGCAGTTCTGTTTCATGCGCCTCAATTCGCAACTCCACCTGCCCGCGCTCTGTGAATTTCACGGCATTGCTGATCAGGTTCAACAACACCTGCCTCAAGCGAGTGCGATCCCCAATCACTCCGGGCAAATTCGCTGGTATCGATACTTTCCAATCCAAATTTTTCTGATGAGCAAGCTCTTCCCCTATTTCTATCGCTGCCTGCAACACGACTATCAGATCAATCGGTTCTAATTCCAACTGAAGTTGACCTGCCTGGCTGGTGGCTAAATCCAATACATCTCGAATCAACCGGCCCAGGTGCTCAGCACTGGCGTAAATCCCCTCTAGATCGTGATAGTGCGATGACAAAAGAGTCGCAGACCCCAACGCCTCTTCCCGCAACATCAGTTCGCTCAACCCTACAATTAAATTGAGCGGTGTACGCAATTCATGGCTTACGGTCGAAAGAAAACGACTTTTCATACGGTTGGCTTCTTCCGCTAATCGGCGCCCTTCTGTAGCTTCCCGATATAAACGTACGACTCTAAGAAATATGACCAATTGCCGAACGATATTCGCGCATATTTCCAGATTGGTCGCATCAAAGGCAACAAATCCAGACATCGCTTCCCGGTCGGCCATGGGCACCAGTACCAGGCGATAGGGTTCATCATACAAACCTTTGGGCGGAAATTGACGACTGCGGAAACGAAGTTCCATATCCTCATTATCAGATCCATCGTGCTTCGAGACTTTGCGCAACGAACTCCACGCCACCGGATCGCTGCCTTCTGCCTCGAAGAAAGCCACGCCAGCGTGCTGAATGCCCAGCTGCGGCAGGCAATTTGCGAGTATTTCATATATCTGAGCTTCATCCAATGCAGCGAATAAATGTGCATTCAACTGGTCTATTTGGTCAGCGATCCATTTTTGATTCGCGATCGAGCGCCGATACTGTCCCTGTATGCTTTGAATGATAATGATGCGGGCTTCTCTCAGCATTTCTTCGGGTTGTTGATTCGTCTCCGGCCATTCCATCATCTCCCGGATTAATCCCAGGCCCCTTTCGAGAGTGGATAGCCCCGCTTGCCATACGTGCATATCATCTTCGATCTCCTCGATGTGTGCCATGGTACCTTCGACTGCCAGGCGAAAATCGGTAGAATTATTACGATCCAGGCTTTCGATAAAAGCATCAACCAGATGCCCACATCGGGAGCGTACTTCGTCCAGTCTTAATCGTTGCGCACCTGCCAAAACGGTTTTAGTCATCGTTTGTGCCAATTGAGTGGTGATCGCATGCTCATCCTGGCGGGAGGCCGGCCGTTTAAAATCCTTAAAAACAAATTGGGGCGTCGCACCTGGTTGACACCCACATGATTCTCGAATGACCAATTGCATTGGAACATTGACATTATCCAGCTTTTTTCTTCGTCCTTCGATGGTATCAAGTAATAATTCCAGCGCCTGATACCCGATTCGGAACGGTGAGCTGTGTAACGTGGTGAGCGCTGGTGTCTGAGTCATTGCCTCGAACGAATTTTCTACGGCAATGATGGCAACGTCTTGCGGGATTCGAACCCCAGCTGCACTAAGTGCCTTCATTGCCCCAATCGCAGATTGGCTGTTGCTGGCTAAAACGGCAGTAAATGTGACACCGGCCTCTAAAATTTGACCTATTGCCTCTTGACCGCTATTAATATCGTCGCTTCCATAGGCGATCAGGTTTTGATCGGAAGCAAGGCCATATTCCCTGGCAATTGCCTGGAAGGCCATCACCCGAATGACACTATCAGCCTCTGCATCATTGGGATATCCGGCGATAAAGGCCACGCGCTGGTGACCGTGATCCATGAGATGCATGAGTGCCTGTCGTATGCCACCTTCATTATCCATTGCAATGGTTGGGCCAGCTTCGCCAATGCCTGTGAAGATAACCGGGTGTCCGGCTGAAATCAATTCCTGTATATATTGTGACCGGGCCTGCGAAAACAACGGGGTGACCACAATCAGCCCGTCTGTATTCCAGGGGCCAACCGGAACACAATCGACATCCCGCGATGGAACAGGCCAGGCCGGACGGGCCGATGTGGAGGAATTCTCCATGCCACACGCCAAAAGCAGGTTACACTGCCGATCACTTGCAGCCGAACACATTCCATGTAACAACGGACCAATAAGATTCCCCAAGGTTGTCCTATTATAGACTTGGCCACCTGTCAGTACGCCAATTGTTGGTCTTTTTTGTGCAGCCTTTTTCATGGCTGGTATCCTTCACAGTACCTTTGCGTCTACCTTGTGGTGCAGATCAAGAATAACTGTTAAGCTGTCATCATCCAGACGTACAAATTTTTCGGGCCATGCACACCCAGGGTAACGGTCAACTCAATGTCGGCTGTACGGCTGGGACCAGTGATGAAGACAAGGTAATGGCTATCCTTCGCTTCGGCAAAGACTTGATGCATGTCAGCACGCAGGGTCGTAGGATTGATAATGGCTAAATGGACACGCGGCAGAAGTGAGACTGCCCGCGGCTTTTCGGCGGAACAGCGCAAGACAAGCGTTCCTGTTTCGGGCAGGATGAAGTCCGCCTCAGTAATGCCCAAATCGCATTGGGCCAGTTGATGTTTGTCGGCCTTCGGAGAAACAACTTCCACACCGATGGTACGGAGATATCCTGGCAAACCAAGGAACTGGAGGCGGGGGGTGGTCCACAGCACTGCTTTGCGTATATTCTGTTCGGCAACCAGCGTTTTGAGGGCACCGTCGATCCTGTCGGGGGCCAGGCGCTGCCCGACGCCGGAGAGTTTTTTGATTTCACCGAAGAAATGCTCGATTTCAGCGTCAGGAGATCCGGGTTGCCGCGCAGGAAATATACGGGGAGGCAGCCCAATGGGAGTCTGAGCGATGCGCCCCAGGGAATGGCGAACATTTTCGATACCCTGACGAGTACTCGTAACAGGATTAGTCATGATGAAATCTCCTTCTTCTTTTTGGGAGTATGTGTTTTCCACCATTGCCGAAAGTTGGCGGTAAAGGCCGGCAGGGGGCGACCCTTTGTCCAACGGCTGAGCGGATATGGAGCGCTCAGGATCCAACCGTTACGGCGGAAAACGCTCATAAAAAACGGCAGCAGTTGCGTTCCAAAACGATAAACCCCGTTCCAGGCCAGAGTCAGGGATGCCAGGCCTGCAACAGCGCGAAGTGGCGCAGGCATCGTTGGAGCAGCGAAATCATCACCCTGCGCAACGCGGCTACGGAGATGCCGAAGAATAGTTGGGATGGGAATTTTTACCGGGCAGACGTCTGCACATGCGCCGCACAACGTGGAAGCAAAAGGCAATTCACGGGCAGTTTGAGTGCCAAGCATTTGCGGCGAAAGGATCGCGCCAATTGGGCCGGAGATGAACGAACCATAGGCGAAGCCGCCCACATTTTTATAAACGGGACAAACATTCGCGCAGGCGCCGCAACGAATACATTTGAGCACATCCCGCCCGACCGGGTCTTCGAGAATTTTTGATCTGCCATTATCGAGCAGGACAAGATGAAATTCCCTGGGACCGAATTCCCCATCCGTGCGGCGCGGACCCGTGATAAATTGTGTATACGTGGAAAGTTTTTGTCCTGTGGCGGAGCGCGCCAATAATTTTAGAAAGACCGTCAGGGATTCCCAATCAGGAACAACTTTATCAATACCCACCACGGCCACATGGATATCGGGCAGGGTGGTGCACATGCGTCCATTGCCTTCATTCGTTACCATCACGAGCGTGCCCGTTTCAGCGATTAAAAAATTCCCGCCGGAAATTCCCATCTCTGCCGATAAAAATTTTTCACGCAAAGTCTCGCGCGCAATACGCGCCAATTCCATCGGGTCGGTTGGTGCATCGATGCCAAGATGCTTGCTGAACAACGCCGCGATCTCTTCCTTCGTGAGATGCACAGCCGGTACAATAATATGCGACGGCCCCGTGCCTGCCAGTTGGATGATGTACTCGCCGAGGTCAGTTTCCAGCGATTCAATACCTGCCTCTTCAAGAGCATGATTTAGATGGATCTCTTCGGTTGCCATTGATTTGGACTTGACGACCGTTTTGACTTTATTTTCACGGGCGATCTGCAGCACGATCTGACGCGCATCTTCGCCTGATTCCGCCCAATAAACATGCCCTCCCGCTGACAGTACTGCTGCTTCCAAACGAGTGAGATACACATCCAGGTTTTCCATGGTGTGCTGGCGAATATCAGAACCGATCTGGCGCAGCTGCTCCCATTGCGGAAGCTCCCCGACTCGTGCAGTACGCCCGGCCACAAAGCGGCCCGTCGCTTGTTGAACGGCCAATGGAATACTTGCAGGGACATGTTCGCTGTATTCTTCGAAATCGATGTATGGAGATGGATCTCTGCTCATGGGTTTGTTTTCTCGTTGTAGGGGCGAGGTTTCCTCGCCCAGGACGGGGATGCTTCGCGACCGTCCCTACGATTGCCTCGATGCCAATAGATCAATGATGTGCATGGCGCGCATGTCCGAGCCTGCTTTGTTTAATCCGCCCGCCATGTTCATAAGACAGCCTGGTTCACAAGTCACCAATGTATCGGCACCGGACGCCATCACACATTTGACTTTGTTTTCCATCATGCTGCGGCTGACTTCGGGATAGGTCACAGTGAACGCACCGCCGAAACCACAGCAAGTCTCTTCTTCGATAAGTGGAATTAATTCCAAACCCTTGACTGCATTCAACAGGGTTTTGGCTTCGGTCTTGAGCCCCATTTCGCGCAGATAGTGACAGGCCGGGTGATATGTCACTTTATGCGGATAGACCGCGCCCACATCCGTGACCTTGAGCTGATTGACCAAAAATTCTGTGAATTCAAATATGCGGGCGGCAATCTCAACGGCAAGTGCATGTTCGGTTGTTCCAATGGGGAACAATTCGGCGTAATGATGCTTGACCATGCTCACACATGAACCGGAAGGTGCAACGATCGGCGCGTCGCTTTTGCCAAAGGCGCGCAAAAAGTTCAATGCCACGGCGCGAGTCTTTTCTTCAAAGCCGTTGTTGAAGAGGGGTTGTCCGCAGCAGGTTTGTCCGGGAGAAAAAACAAGCTCCACATTGAGATCTTCCAGAATGCGGGTCATATTCTGGAGCGTGGATGTATAGAACTGATCGCCGAGGCAGGTAATGAATAATTGGGCTTTGGGCATGAGAGTCTCTTCTTTTAAACCACGAAGGACACGAAGTACACACCGTTCGTCCGCAGGACCGCTCACCTGCGAGCCTGAAACGGCGAGTGCAACGAACGCAGTGCGGCGCAAGTGTCGCTGATGCCGCGAACAGCGACGCAAGTCGGTGCGAGACGGCAAAGTTTTAAAGGTTTTCCTTCGTGCCCTTTGTATACTTCGTGGTTAAGATTTTTCATTTCGGCTAACGTAAGAACGCCTCGTGCAGGCCGCCATCCACACTGATGATCTGGCCTGTGGTCTTGCTGAATTTGCCGCTGCTCAAGAGATAGGCCACTTCGGCCTGGTCTGCCAGCGTGATGGGCAATTTCGTCAACGTTCGCTGGGCATAGAATTCCGCCAGTTTGTCACGTAAAGATTCTGTGCTTTCGCTTTCAACGAAGGAGATGTTGTACTTCGCCAGTGAACTGATCACCCGGTCGCGCGGGAACATGCTGCTGCCTTCCACCACAGTGGCCGGCGCCAGTCCATTGACGCGCACCAGTGGGGCAAGCTCGATCGCAAGCTCGCGCACCAGATGATTCGCAGCAGCCTTGCTCGTATCGTAGGCCACCGAACCCTGCTTGGCAACCGCACCGTTCGCACTGGTGGTAATGACAAGGCTGGTCCTCATCTCTTGTGCCTGCCAGATCACCTTGGCTTCATCAGCCACGAGATAAGGGCCGGCCACGTTAATGGCGTAGGTCAATGCCCATTTGTCGTCCGGAATATGGCCCTGTTTATCCGGTGGGACAAAGATACCGGCTGTGATAATGATATTGTCCACACCGCCGTAAGCAAGCGTGACATTCTCCAGCATAGTCCGTACTGTTTCACGCCTTGTAATATCCACACGGAGGCCGATGGCCGGGCCGCAGCCTGAGATTCCCGAGCCGGCCACGCCGATGCCCATCCCATAAATATCGATCAATTCCTGAGCCGTTTCATTTGCAGATTCTTCTGCGAGATCCGCACAGATCACATGCGCGCCTTCCTTTGCAACCCTGTGGGCAACGGCTTTGCCAATCCCACTGCCGGCACCGATCACGACCACTGCATTACGGGCCAGCTCCTTTTCCGGCGGCATGCGTTTAAGTTTGGCTTCTTCAAGCAGCCAGTATTCGATGTCGAAGGCTTCCTGGCGGGGCAGGCCCTGGTATTCGCTGATCGCCTCGGATGAACGCATGACTTCAATGGCCAGGGAATAAAACTCGGCGGTCACGCGGCTCTCGCTCTTGCTTTTGCCCCATGCGATCAGGCCCAATCCCGGGATCAGGATCACGGTGGGGTTTGGGTCTCGCATGGCCGGCGAATCGGGATGCTTGCAGGCTTCGTAGTATGCGGCGTAATCAGCGCGATAAGCGATCAACCCCTTTTCCAGTTTTTCCAGCAGGGATTCGTAGGATTCTTTTTGTGGATCCCAATCCACATGCAGCGGCTTGATCTTCGTGCGCAGGAAGTGATCGGGGCAGGACGTTCCAATTTCGGCAAGACGCGCAGCGTCCACGCTGTTCACGAATTGAAGCACGCTTTCCGTGGCGTGTATCGTGCCGATGAACCTGTTTGCCTGGGAGACCCTGCCGCGCAAGACTGGCAGTAATTTGACAAGAATTTCGTTGCGCGCCTTTTCATCGAGCGATCTGTACTTTTGCCCGCCGAAGGTCTTCTCACCCTTGTCGTGCCCCGCAATATATAACGCAGCCCTCTCGATCAGAGACAGGGTTAATTCATAGCAGGCCTTGTCGTCATCGGCCCAATTGATCAAGCCGTGCTGGCCCATGATCAGTCCTTTGAGTTTTGGGTTTTGTTTTAATTTTTCCTTCATCAACAGGCCCAGGTCGAAGCCCGGGCGTTGCCAGGGAACCCAGCCAACCTCGCCGCCAAATATCTCCTGCGTCAGCCCTTCCTGATCCTTGCTGGCGGCAATGGCGATCGCGGAAATAGGGTGCATATGATCGACGTGGCAAAATGGAATGAGCCCATGCAGTGGAGTATCGATCGAACTCACGGCCGGGTTCAGCCCGTACGTGGCATGGCGGTACATGTCCACCATCGAATCCTCGATCGCGGTCTTGACCCCTTTATGTTCGGCCTTGTTGTAGATCTCTTCAAGCGACAGGAACTTGTCCATATACAGTGACGCAAAATTTGCGCGCGTGGAGGTCCGCAGGTCGCCGCCCGATCCCTTCACCCAAAGCACGTCCACTTCCTGTCCGCTCAATGGATCGATCATCTTTATTTTCGAGGAGGTATTGCCTCCGCCCGTATTGGTGACGCGCTGGTCCGCGCCGAGCATGTTGCTTCGATAACGCAGGCGCTCGACGGCATCGAGCTCGCCCGCGGTTTTATCGTCCCAAAGGTAATTCACGTGTTGAAAGTCTTTTCTTTTCAATGTCATATTTGGTTTTCCTTTAACGGCAGCCATGCTCTATCGATTGGCCAGTTCTTTTTTCTCGTAATCCTTAATGACCTTCATGAAATCCATGCCGATGGGCACGTTTTTCTTCAGGCAATAGGCATCCCAAACCGCGCCAAACGGCATGGATTTAAGTTCCTCCTGCAATGCCAAACGGCTGGAAAAATCACCTTCAATTTCAAACCTGCGGAGCATTTCCTGCGGCTCCAGCAGGGCCATCAATAAGGCACGCAAGGTGTTGCGCGCGCCCACTGTCCACGCGGCGACGCGGTTGATGCTGGCATCGAAATAATCGAGCCCGATATGGATGCGTTCGAGTGCGTCGTTGCGGACAATTTCATTTGCAATCGCCTGCAGGTCGTCGTTGAAGGTGACCACATGATCGCTGTCCCAGCGCACACCGCGGCTGACGTGCAGCAGCAATTGATCGTGATAGATCAACAACGAGGAGATCTTGTCCGAAATTGTCTCTGTGGGATGGAAGTGGCCCGAATCGAGCGTGAGCAAAATCTTGCGGGTCAGCGCATAGGCCGCATAAAACTCCATCGAACCGACCACATAACTCTCCGAGCCGAGGCCGAACAGTTTGGGTTCCACGGCATCGAGGTTGTAACGCGGGTCGATCTTTTGGGCGAGCACGATGTCGAGGGATTCAAGCAGCAGGTGCCGGGGCGTCTGGCGATCGGCGGGGGAGTCTTTGTAGCCGTCGGGGATCCAGATGTTCGTCACAGCGGGAGTCCCCAATTCCCTGCCAAAATATTCGCCGATCACGCGGCTGGCGATGCAATGCTCGATCCAAAACTTTCGGATGCTTTCATCGCGATGGGCAAGAGTAAAACCATCAGCAGATTTGGGATGCGAGAAGCACGTCGGGTTGAAGTCCATGCCGTGACCATTTGCCTTTGCCCAATCTTTCCATGCCGAGAAATGCCACGGCTCGATCTTATTGCGTTCCACCTTTTTATCCGCTTCAAGATAAATGGCATGAAGGTTCAGGCGATGCGAACCGGGCAGCAGCTTATAGACCACATCCAGGTCACTGCGCAGTTCATCTGCAGTGCGCGCCTTGCCGGGATAATTCCCCGTTGTTGCAATGCCGCCGCTCAATTCGCCGCCCGGGTTTTCAAAGCCGCCCACGTCATCGCCCTGCCAGCAGTGCAGGCTGATGGCAACTTTTTCAAGGCGCGCGAGTGCCTGTTCAGTGTCCACGCCAAAAGCGGCATAGCGTTCTTTTGCAAGGGTATAAGCTGATTGAAGATTTGATTCGGCTGGCATGATTTTGCCTCTCGATTTTATTTTTTCATTACCTTCAACAAATGGGAATAGGCTTTTTCCCAATCTGCAGTTCGTTTCGGTTCATAGACTTCCGGGGTGAATGAATTGCGAACCACATCACGTACCTCTGCCAGTGAATTGAGATGACCCAGGCCCACCGCCTGCATCAGGATATTGCCGATGGCAGTCGCTTCAACAGGGCCGGCCACAACGGTGCGGCCGGTGGAGTCGGCAGTGAATTGATTTAATAATTTGTTCTTCGTCCCGCCGCCAATGATATGGATGGGGTCGAGTCGTTTGCCTGTCAATTCCTCGAGGTGCTCAAGTACGAGCCGGTATTTCAATGCGATACTTTCCAGGGCCACACGCAGCACCTGGCCTTTTGTTTGCGGCACATTCTGGCCGGTATCAGCACAATATTTCTGGATGTGGGCCGGCATATCGCCTGGATGCAGGAACCCGGAAAAATCCGGATCGACCACTGCGAGGAACGCCTCGGACTCCGCCGCCAGCTGGGCGAGCCTGTCGAAGGATATTTCCTCACCCTGGCGCATCCATTCGCGCCGGCATTCCTGTATCAGCCACAGCCCCATCACGTTCTTGGAGAGTCGCCATGTGCCGAACACGCCGCCCTCATTGGTGAAGTTGTATTTCAATGCCTGTGCATCGATCGAAGGCTGGCGGGCCTCCACGCCCATCACAGACCAGGTTCCTGAACTGATCCATGCAAAATCCTGATTTTGTGCGGGGACGGCAAC
>CAZJYB010000127.1:0-12457 GCA_964549865.1 uncultured Anaerolineaceae bacterium | reverse complement strand
GAAGGTTGGGATTTCATAAAAAACGTGCCTGCTTTCGCCAATCTTGCCGTGGTCATGCTGGCTGCCGGTAGTGTCATGACCATTTTGCTTTTTGACGCGCTCTCGGATGCCAAGCTTGAGTTGGGGAATGGATTTCAATCCTTTTATGCGCAATATAACCTTGCGATTGCGGTCGTATCCATTTTTATACAGGGCTTATCCGCTCGAATTATCGAGCGTTTTAGTTTAAAGCGCAGTTTTCTGATCCAGCCCTTTATGATGCTTGGGGGCGTGCTGGCAAATTTCTTTGTCCCTGGCTTTATGAGCAGTTCGATCTCGCAGGGAGTGGCGCGCGTGACGTACGATACCGTTGATCTCTCCTCCCGCAAGGCGATTCAGGCGCTGGTCCCAAATGAAAAACGCGGGCGTGTCAGCATGTTTATCGATAGTTACCTGCCTTCGGGTGGTACGATCATTGGAAGTCTGATCGCTTTCGCCATCATCGCCCTGGGACTGAAATTCGGTTTTTTACGCGAGCAGTACAGCCTTGTTTATCTGGGCGTGGGTATTGTGATCGCGTTGCTTGCGGTTTTTGCCGCCCTCCGTGTGCGTACCACTTATGAGCAAAGCATGCTGAGCTGGCAATTGAAGCGCCGCACACGCGGTGCAAGTGTATTGGACAAACTTGATTTCGACGAGGATGGGAAATAAATGCCCGCACGATTGGTTAGGGAGGTAGGAAATGTCTCAGTCTATGACCTGCTTGGGTCTGGCGACACCGATCGGCTGGAAAAAATGCTTGGGCTTTATGCAAAGCTTTTTCCGCAATACCAGCATTACGTTCCACGTATGAGGCGGCGGGCTCAATTCGGTAATGAACACCGTGCGGGGCACGTCGTCCATTACTGGCTGGTGGAGGTGGATGGTCAGCCTGCAGCTCTGCGAACCTTCCGTTATGTGCGCGATCGGTACTGCGGCCTGGCCCATGCGCTGGCTGTTGACCCGGCTTTTCGCGATGTGGTCGTACAGGGCCGCAGGCTTTCGGTATTTATCATCTATGAATGCCTTGAACAGGTCATACAGGATGCAAAGGAAAAAGGGGATCCGCCTGTTTTCGGCATGGTCAATGAGGTGGAACCGGATCGGTTGATGGAACATTACATTCGCAACGGTTTGGTGCAATTGCCGTTAAAATACGTCGAACCGATCTTCCCCCCGGAAATGGAGGGAAGGACCCGGCTGGAGGAATTGGCGATCACGCGCTTTTCCTACATGCACATGGGTTTTTTGCCGAATGCGGAGTTGAAAGTGGAAAAATACACGCGCGAAATGCTGGAAGATTTTGCGAAGGCCTTTTTGGTCGACCATTATTGCCTTCCGGAGGAGCACCCCGCTGTTGTGGAAGTCATAGAAACGATTAAATTACAGGGAGCAAAGAGATGAGCGAGCAAAAGACTGAACCTAAAAAGCAAATGGGCAGATTTCTCAGCCTGCGGGTGAAGATCTGGATCGGTTTTATTTTGATCTTTACTCCCGTGTTCGTTGCAAGCTACTACTGGTTCTATCAGTATACAACGGCGCGCGTGTTCCAGACCATCACCGACGACCTGCAGGAAACCATCGGCGGCGCCATTAAGGGCATGGACAAGGAGGGTTTTGTACAATTGTTCGAGGAGGAAAGCGCGAACAATGAAATGTGCCCGCCCAAAAAGCCCACAGCGGATACTCCGCCGGAAGAGAACGGATATTACCCCACGGATAATCCGCTTTACATTGCACACGAAAACTGGCTGCTTAGGGTTCAGCAGGTGGAACCGCAGACCCGCATCTATACCTATATCAAAGGGATCGAACCGGGCGAGATCATCGCGATCGGAAGCACAGGTTTTTTCCGCGAGCCACGCGGCGGATTCAGATTCTGCCAGCGATATACCTCCACCTCATCGCGTATTTATGACGGCCTGACCCAGCAGGTTGACTCTTGGGATGTATACACGGATAGCTTTGGAAGCTGGATCACCACCTACATGCCGATCGAGGACGATAATGGCAACAACGTTGGGGGTATCGGCGTGGATATCTCTGCAGACTATGTGGCAGAGGTGCGAAACAGCATTCTTGAAAGCGGTGCAATCGCATTTGTGATCAGTTATATTCTGATCTTCTTCCTCGTGTACTGGCTTTCCGGCTTTCTTACGCGACCGATTGTCAGCCTGGCAGGTCAGGCAAAAGCCATTGGCGAAGGAGATTACAGCCGCGAATGGAATGAAGAGCAGAATACGGGCATATTCTTTGACGAGATCGACACATTGACGGGTGTTTTCAAAGTTATGGTTGATAAAGTTGCCCAACGCGAACAGAACCTGCGTGCCCGTGTAAAACAATTGGAGATCATGATCGACCCATCCAAGCTGGAGAATCAGGTGAAGGAGATCATCGATAGCGATTTCTTCCAGGACCTGCAATCCAAAGTACGCGGAATGCGCGACCGCTTCAAGAAAGACGAGGAATAACTTTCCGTCATTGCGAGGAGGGTGCTCTTCCCGCCGAAGCAATCTCAATTCTGAGATTGCTTCGTGCTTTAAATGAGATTGCTTTGCTGTGTTGCGGCCCGCAATTACCGTAGTTCTTATATGAGATGTAGTTATTCAGGGGGCAACTCGAGGATATTTCTTATTTTGTAGTAAGAACTAATCGCTGCTTTATACAGTTCTTTCGACGAAGCTTCCATTTCTTGATATTTTTCGTTGATGCCCCTGATTTCTTTATGTTCCTTCTCGATCAAATTGATTAACCTGTGATATGCAGTTTCCCAATCAGTCTTTTCATTAAGTACATCTAGTTGGATCATCATACCCAAGTCTATAAGTTGGCTAAACAAATCTGGTGGAGAAACAAAATGGTAAACCATACTTCCGATTTCAATGCGATTTGAACTATAGTCTTCGAAGGAAGACAAAAGCTCGTTGAAGAGAGCAATGTTATTTTCAATAGCAGCATCTCTTCGTAATGCTCGGTCTGTATTATCAATCTTTTCAGTTTTCATTTAGATAATCCCTCTTTTAAGAAAAACGAAAGTACAATGAGATTGCTTCGCTGCTGCGCGACTCGCAATGACGGTGGCCTATTGTTCAATGGGTTTGACGATCCCTGCGTCGTCAGGTGCGCCACTGAAAAGTCCGATATCTGTGCAGGATGCCTTATCCACTCGCAGCAGCAATGTTTCATTTGATGAAGTGTCCACCTGAATGGCCGTATCCTGTTGATAGGCCGAATCGACGGTTAATTTATGCGTAACCTGGTTTTGCACCGGGAGATTCGGCACACAAACTTTCTTATCCGGATGTTCGCGGTCCTCGTCGATGGCACGCAGCAAGGCGCAGGTATTCGGCAGATCGACATTCCCGGTGTTCTTCACGGTGACATAGGCATTGGTCACCTCGCCCATGCCATGCGTGATATCGATGCTGGTATTGCATCCGATGATATCCACTTGAACCGATTGAATGAGCGCGTTGGTTGCTGTTCCCGTGGGCGTTGCGGACGCGGGAGTAAATGTAGGAGACGGAGTTTCACTATTGCCGGGAGTGACAGGTGTAATAACGGTGACATTAGACGTAGCTGTAAAAATAATGGGGGTGGGCGTGACAATTCCGGGCGTGCGCGAAGGAATTGGAGACCATACGGGGAATGGCTGGGGCTGATAACCGAAGGTATCGCAGCCGGCAAGGATCAGAACGAGGAGCAGCATGGAAATGATCTTCTTCATAGGGCCATTATACCCGGCATATAAACCTGAATTTACAGCTGCCCGCTATCCTGCCAATCCTGAATCTGTTTCATGTATTCCGGGTTTTCGTATCGCGAGAGTTCAAAGTCTGATGCGTAAGCAGGCAGGTTTTCCCCAATAATATGTTTTGCCAGGAGATCCCCTGCGCCGCACGCAGACATGATGCCGTAGCCCGAGACCGCACCGATCACGTAGGCGCCTTCCACTTCCATGCGGCCAATCAGCGGTTTGTTCTCACGGGTCTTTGTATAGTATCCACCGTCCACTTGTGGGCGCGGCATTTTATTGAGATATTCCTTCATGCGCGGTAAGAGCCCCACCAGACCGCGCAGTGCAATTTCTGGATACTGTTCATCGATGGGAGGCGGCCAGGCCGGTTGCATCACCTTCGTTTTATATTCCCACAACATCAGGATGGTCTGGCTTTCGCCCGCGCCTTCAGGCCGCGTATGTGCGCCTGCATGGAATGGTTCCGTTAGCCAGCGCGTTTCCTCATGGCCTGCCAAAATCTCACGCTCCTCCGAATCCCAGGGGAGCAGTTGTGTGTCATCCCAGATCAAAAGCGGTGCGTCGCGATGGACGACACCCAGCGCATCCTTAATGGCAGCTTTCAAATGCAACTCAGTATGTACAGGCAGATCGACACCCAGCAAATTGCCGACGTCTTTGAGATAGGGTCCGGCGGCATTAATGAAGATGGGGGCCTGGATGGATTCGCCGGAGCTTAAACGGACTCCGCGCGCGCGGCCGTTTTCCATATCAACACTTTCGACGCGACCCGTCTCAAACACCACCCCGCGCTTGCGCGCTGTTTCGAGGAGCAGCATGCCAAGCTGTTGCGCACTTAACCAGCCTGCGCGGCGCACGTGCAGTGCGGCGACTGCGTTCTCAGTGAGATAGGGGAAATATTTTCGGATGGTTGTGGAGCCGAGTAATAAATCTGCACCAGGGGGCTGGGCCTTGAATCCCTCTGCAGGGGCGGGTTGGTAGGTGGATCGACCGTCAGCCTGATGAGTGCGTAACGGACCGGCGCCCAGGCTCGAGGTCCGTTTTGCGCGTTCGATCATCGCAGGGACTTTGGATTCGTCGACGGTCACATATAAATAGCCGCGCCGGTTCATGTGGAAGACATTCCCGCTCTCTTCGGCAAGCCCCTCCATGAGATCGATCGAGTGATTCATAAGAGCCAGCATCGAGGTATCCGGCCACCAGTTACGATAACATTCCGTCGAACGGTCGCTGGTCAGGCTGAGCGGTGGGCGTTCATCAACGAGCAGAATGTCTTTGACGCCTGCCTTGTCCAGATAATATGCGGCGGCAATCCCAGCAATGCCTGCACCGCAAATGATAACGCCGGCGGTACGACTCATAAGACGGGGAATTTAAGCTTGAGTTCTTCCCAGGTGGGTTCGACAAGCACGGAACCATCCGGGAAGATGATGGTCGGTACGCTTCTGCGGCCGTTGTTCACTTGCATTACGAATTCAGTGGCCGCTTCGTTTTCTTCAAGCGCGATGCGTTTATGTTCGACGCCGTGCGCTTCAAAGAATGCCTTTACGCGATAACAATCGGAGCAGGATTCGGTCGTATACATCACGATCTGTGACGGGTTCAGGTTACAAAGATCGTTCATTCGCCCAGGGATTTCAGATATTCGCGGATGGCGAGCGCGGCCGATGCACCTTCACCCACGGCCACCGCGGCTTGTTTTGTGGCGCCGGCACGTACATCGCCTGCGGCAAAAATGCCGGGCAGGCTGGTCATCATCCCTTTGGTTTCGACAAAGCCCCACGCGTCGAGGGCGGCTTTTTGTTTAATGAGATCGTTGTTTGGGGTAAGGCCGATAAAGACAAAAACGCCGTCGTAGATCAATTCCTTGTTTTGTTTTGCGGTCTTATCCTCCACCGCGATGGATTCGAGTTTTTTCATGCCGCGCAATTCCTTGATGCTGTGGTTCAGCAGTACACTCATGTTTTTCATCTCGGCCACCTTGTCCTGCAATATTTTACTGGCTTTGGGTTCCTGTGAGTTGACGAGGATATCCACCTGCGTTGCGAATTTCGTAAGGAACAAGCCTTCTTCGAATCCGCTGTTGCCGCCGCCCACGACAAGCACCTTCTTTCCTTTATAGAACGCACCATCGCATGTCGCGCAAAAATGGACGTTGATACCGATCAGTTCGTCTTCGCCGGGGATATCCATGCGGCGGTAACGTGCACCTGTGGCGATCAACACGACCTTGCTGTGGTAATGCCCGCCCGGCCCGGTGTGTACGATGTGATATTGCCCATCCTCCTCGATCTCATCCACTTCCTGTGCCTGCAGGATCTCAACGCCGAACTTGCGCGCCTGCCTGCTGAGCCGATCTGCGAATTCACCGCCGGCGATGCCTTCATCGAAACCCGGGAAGTTATCCAGTATTTGTGTGATGCCGGCCTGCCCGCCCAACCCGGATTTTTCGATCACGAGGGTTTCGAGCCCTTCACGAGCGAGATACAAGGCAGCTGTCAGCCCGGCAGGCCCGCCACCGATAATGATGACATCGTAAAACTCATTTTTAGCCTTGGTCTGCAAACCCAGCTTGCCGGCCAGTTGAGCATTCGATGGCTCGACCAGAATACTTCCATCGGGAAAGATCATGGTGGGGATGATGCGCGCACCGTTGTTCAACTTTTCCACAAATGGCACGCCTTCCGGGTTCTCGTCGATATCGACGTTCACATATTGCACACGGTGTTCGCCGAAGAACTTTTTGGCCCGCTTGCAATCCGGGCACCAGGTGGTGCCATATACGGTGATCGCGGATGGGGTCAGGCTGAAAAGCTCGGGTTGGTTGATCATTTTCTCTCCACTCGTGGATTGGATGGAATTCACCGGGAATATCTTACAGAACAGACGGCCCAACTTGCAAAGATGAAGGCCCGGGAAAATAAAAAGGGATCGTGCCGCGCACGATCCCTTTTGGTAAACCGCAGGTGCCCCAGGCAGGACTTGAACCCACAACCTACTGATCCGAAGTCAGGCGCTCTATCCATTGAGCTACTGGGGCGTTGCGGCATTATACACGATTTGCATGATAGAATCGCCTGACTTCATTTGAAAGGATTTCATGCATGGCAGATATTAAATCTTTCGGCGAACAAGTGGTTGGTAATCTTGAGAAGGTGATCGTTGGCAAACGCCAGTCCATTGAATTGATCGTGATCGGGTTGCTTTGCCAGGGACATGTGTTGATCGAAGACGTGCCCGGCGTGGGCAAGACCATGCTGGCGCGCAGCCTTGCAAAGTCACTTGACTGTACATTTAATCGCATTCAATTCACGCCGGATATGCTTCCCAGCGATGTAACAGGCGTTTCCATATATAACCAGCAGAAAAACGAATTTGAATTTCGTCCCGGCCCGATCATTGGGCAGATCATTCTGGCGGATGAGATCAATCGCGCCACACCCAAGACCCAGGCTGCCTTGCTGGAAGCCATGGAGGAACGCCAGGTGACCGTGGATGGCGTAACACATATCTTACCCAAACCATTCATGGTGCTTGCCACTCAAAACCCGATCGAATATGAAGGTACCTTCCCTTTGCCCGAGGCACAATTGGACCGTTTTCTGCTGCGAGTGCGGTTGGGCTATCCCTCTGTAACGGATGAGATCCGTATTCTGGACGACCAGCAGATCAGCCACCCGTTGGAATCCCTCAAATCGGTGGTGAAATTAAAAGAAATACTGCAGGCCGCCGAGGATGTAAAACATATTTTTGTTTCGCCCGCCGTCAAACGCTACATTGTGGACCTGACGACGCGCACACGCCAAAGCGCGGACGTGTACCTGGGCGCGAGCCCGCGCGGCTCGCTCGGCCTTTCACGGGCCGGGCAGGCGCGCGCCGCACTTCTGGGCCGTGATCACGTGCTGCCGGACGATATTCAGGCGCTGGCAGGTGCAGTACTATCACATCGTATCATCGTCAGCCCTGCGGCCCGCCTGCGCGACCTGAGTTCTGAACGCATCATGCAGGAAGTTGTGCAAGCCACGCCGGTACCCGGAGGGGAATTTTCAACGGAGCCCATGCGGAAAAAACCAAAATGAAGGCGGGGCGTACACTTGTCCTGATCCTGATATTGGTGGGTGCAGCGGGGCTTGTTGTGAACGGTGCGACGATCTATTCACGTTTACTGTATCTTGGAATTTTGCTCGGCCTGGGTAGTTGGTTCTGGACTTATGCGTTGGGCCGTTCAATAAAAATGCATCGAAGCGCACGTGTGCAGCGGGCAAGTGTGGGGGATATCTTCGAGGAAAGATTTGATGTGGTAAACGGGAGCCGTCTGTTCGCACCCTGGATCGAGGTGACGAATGAGTGCGGGCTTCCATTCTCTTCCGGTTCGCGCCTGCTGACGCTCGTGAATGGAAAACAAAAAAGGAATTATCTCGCGCGCACCTGGTTGACGCGCCGCGGCGCCTTCCCTCTTGGTCCAACACGGATCTCGGCAGGCGACCCGTTCGGCCTGTTTCGTTGGAGCAGGCAGATCCTGCCGACGCAAACGCTTGTGATCCTGCCCATGACCTTTGAGATTAGATCGTTTATTTTTCCGCCGGGCCTGTTGCCCGGCGGGCAGGTCATCCGTCGTAAGTCGTCGGATGTCACCCCTCACGCCTCGGGCGTGCGCGAATATACACACGGCGATGCCATGAAGCGCATCCATTGGCCCACGAGTATTCGCCTCGATCATTTAATGGTGAAAGAGTTCGAGCAGGACCCTCAAGCCGAAGTGTGGTTGTTCCTTGATTCTCAAAGAAATGTGCACCTGGAAAAACCGCATGCGCAGGCCGAAGTCCCGGTGGAAAACATGCTCTTCGCTCGCAGGCCGAAATTTCAGTTGCCGCCATCCACACTGGAGTATGCCATCAGTATCACGGCTTCGCTTGCACATTACTTTCTTTCGCAGCGACGTGCGGTGGGCTATATGAGTGCGGGGCAGGCATTTATGGTCCATCCCGCGGAAAGAAGCGAGCGACAGGAATCGAAAATATTGGAGACGCTTGCATTCATTGAGGCGAACGGTGAGTTGTCGATTGCCGCGGTGGTCGCAGCGCAGGCCTCACAATTGTCACAAGGATCGAGCGTGATCATCGTCACGCCGTCCATTCGTGCCGACCTGATCGCGGCAGTGGAAGACCTGCAAAGAAGGCATTTGCGCCCCGTGGTTATTTTGCTGGATGCGAGTTCGTTCAATGGCGCGCCCGGCACAGAGAAACTTGCACGGTCGTTGCGTGAACGGCGCGTGCCCGTATGTGTGATCTCGTGTAACGCGGACCTCGCGCAGGCGCTTTCAGAATTTTCGTCCGACTTTATTTCACAGGATCCGCGTTCATGGCAAAAACCGACATTCTCACAATTGACCTGAACTTTCAGAACAGGAAGCAGGCCATCACGTCTTACCTGATCCGACATGCGGATGGGGTGATCCTGATCGAAAGCGGACCGGGCTCGACCCTTCCCGCGCTGGAAGCTGGTCTTGCGAAAGAGGGATTCGCTCCCCGCGACATTACCCACGTGCTGCTCACGCACATTCACCTCGATCATGCCGGTGCTGCAGGCTGGCTTTCGCGTCAGGGTGCGCAGATTTACGTCCACCCGAATGGCGCGCCGCACCTGTTGAACCCGGAAAGGCTGATCGCCAGCGCCACACGTATTTATGGGGATCGGATGCAGGAATTGTGGGGTGAGATCCTGCCGGTTGAACAGAGCCAGCTCAAGGTCCCGCGCGATGCGGAAGAGATCGTCATCGGCAGCCTGCGATTCACCGCGATCAACACGCCCGGCCATGCAGAGCATCATTATTCCTATATCTTCGAGGATCTTTGCTTCAGCGGGGACGTGGGCGGAGTGCGTATCCCGGGTTATGCATATTTGCGTGCGCCCATGCCGCCGCCCGAGCTGCATTTTGGAAGATGGCATGAAAGTCTGGCGCGCCTGCGTTCGTTGAAATTTTTGCGCATCGCACCGACCCACTTCGGGATCTATGACGATGCGGACTGGCAGTTGAATGAGCTGGAAAAGAACCTGACCGCTGTGGAAAAATGGCTTGAAGAGGTCATGCCGTCCGACCCGCCTGTGGATGAACTTCGCGAACAGTTCGCGGCATGGATGGAATCGCAGGCCCGCGTACAAGGGTTGAGCGATGACGTGCTGCAGGCATATATCGTGGCAAACCCGGTTGGCATGAGCGCGGATGGGCTGCAGCGCTATTGGAAAAAAATAAGAATGGCAAATGTACAATAGCGATATACTTTGGCGACAAGGAGCAATGATGAAGGATTTTCTCGCGATCTCGGATTATTCGTCCGATGAAATTCAGGACCTGCTCGACCTGGCGGTAAAACTGAAGAAGGAGTATTTCGAAAAGGGCAACAAGCCCATTTTCAAGAGCAAGGTGTTGGGCATGGTCTTCCAGAAGCCAAGCCTGCGCACGCGTGTTTCATTCGACATGGCCATGCGGCACTGCGGCGGCGATGCGTTGTATCTCTCACCCAATGAGATCGCCCTGGGCAAACGTGAGTCGGTCGCGGATGTGGCGCGGGTGCTTTCCGGCTATGTGCAGGGGTTGATGGCGCGCGTGTTCGACCATGCACATATATTGGAGCTGGCGAAATGGTCTCAAATTCCCGTAGTCAATGGCTTGAGCGATTACAACCATCCCTGCCAGGGGTTGGCAGACGCGCTCACGATTCAGGAAAAATTTGGCAGGAAGGCCAAAGGCTTGAACATAAGTTATGTGGGCGACGCAAATAATGTAGCTGTTTCACTGATGCACGTCTGTGCGAAACTTGGCTGGAATTTCACGATTGCAAACCCAGAAGGATACGATTTGAATCCACAGGCCGTACGCGTTGCCAAAGACACTTCCGAAGAAACAGGGATTAAACTAAATTTCCTGCGCGATCCTCATGAAGCCGTAAAAGGTGCTCACGTGATCTACACGGATACATGGACGAGCATGGGGCAGGAGCAAGAGACCGCCAAACGTGAATTGGTCTTTCCGCCTTATCAAGTCAACGCAAAGCTCTTGAGTGAGGCAGATAAGGATGTGATCGTGATGCACTGCCTGCCTGCGCATCGCAACCATGAATTGACAGACGATGTGGCTGACGGCCCTCATTCGGTGATCTTCCCTCAGGCGCATAACCGCCTGCACGCGCAGAAGGCCATCCTGGCGCGGTTGTTCAACGTGGCATAAATAATACGTCATTGCGAGGAGGTTTGAGACGCATGGCGTCGAATCCCCGACGAAACAATCTAGCGCGATGGCTGGGATTGCTTCGCTCGGTCTCGATACGCCCTTTGGGCTACTCGACCATCGCTCGCAATGACGTAATAGAGGTGAATTTTTGAATACACAAGACTTTATCAAGATGGAAGAAGAGTACGGCGCGCGCAACTATCATCCGTTGGATGTGGTGGTCGAGAGGGCTGAAGGGGTGTGGGTCCATGACGTGGACGGCAGGAAGTATCTCGATTGTTTGAGCGCGTATTCGGCCGTTAACCAGGGGCATGTGCATCCTGAAATTTTGAAGGCCTTGCTCGAACAGGCAAAAAAAGTCACGCTTACCTCGCGCGCCTTCCGCAACGACCAGCTGCCTCTTCTATATAAAGAGCTTTCCGAGATGACAGGCTACGAAATGTCTCTGCCGATGAATTCCGGGGCGGAGGCCGTTGAGACGGCAGTAAAGCTTGCGCGTAAGTGGGCGTATCAGGTAAAGAAAGTGCCGCGCCATCAGGCAGAGATCATCGTTGCGGCGGGCAATTTTCATGGGCGCACCGTGACGATCATTTCATTTTCAACAGAACCTTCTTATCGTGATGATTTTGGCCCATTCACACCGGGTTTTATTACCGTCAATTACGGCGATGCGGATGCAGTTGCAAAGGCCGTTACACCGAACACTGCGGCCGTTTTGCTCGAACCGATCCAGGGTGAAGCCGGCGTGATCATTCCACCGGATGGATATTTAAAGAAGGTCGCTGAAATTTGTAAAAAGAATAACGTGCTTTTCGTGGCAGATGAAATTCAAACCGGCCTGGGGCGCACCGGCAAATTATTTGCCTCCCAGCATGAAGATGTGCGACCGGATATGGTTATTGTGGGCAAGGCCCTGGCCGGCGGCTTTTATCCTGTTTCGGCAGTGCTGGCAGATAAGCCCATTTTGGGATTATTCAAGCCCGGTGAACACGGCTCCACGTTCGGTGGGAATCCGCTGGCAGCGGCTGTAGCGCGCGCTGCGTTGCGCGTGATCCGAGAAGAGAAGCTGGCCGAGCGTTCGCAACAGTTAGGTGAATATTTCATTGAGCAGCTGAGTGAGATCCCCAGCCCGCACGTGAAGGAAGTGCGCGGCCGTGGTCTGTTGATCGGTATCGAGCTCAAGCCGCAAGCCAGGGGCGCGCGTCGCTTCTGCGAGGCCTTGCAGAACAAGGGCATCCTTGCGAAAGAGACTCACGATAATGTGATCCGTTTTGCCCCGCCGTTGGTGATCGACAGGGAGACCATCGATTGGGCGATCCCGTCCATCCGCGAAGTGCTGAATATGCCGTGAGATGCTAAGAGTCTATCCGAAAACTCAAGACCATCTCCCACTACACTTGCGCCGCACTCCCACTACGCTGCGCTACGGGGACTTCGTGCGTTCGTTG
>CAZJYB010000126.1:0-12684 GCA_964549865.1 uncultured Anaerolineaceae bacterium | reverse complement strand
AGATAGCTCAGTTGGTAGAGCACGCGACTGAAAATCGCGGTGTCCCCAGTTCGATCCTGGGTCTCGGCACTCTCGGCCAGGAAAAATAGGCCAAGAAATGCGGGCGTAGTTCAGTGGTAGAACGTCTCCTTGCCAAGGAGAAGGCCGTGAGTTCGAATCTCATCGCCCGCTCAAACGATGGAGGATTGCAGATTGAAAAGAAGTTCAGTCAGCAATCCTCGTTGTATATAGGGCGTCGTGGCCAAGTGGTAAGGCAAGGGTCTGCAAAACCCTCATCAGGGGTTCAAATCCCCTCGACGCCTCTGCAACAAAAGCGAGTCATTTCAGACTCGCTTTTTGCTGTTTAAACTGGCATATAGATAAGGTAGCAACTTGAGTTATTGAGTGACCTTACGCACCTTTATGCTCCCGCAGGGTCTGCCGTCTCGCACCGGCGTGCCGCCGTGCTACGCGGCACGAACGGTGTGACCCTGCGGTTTCTCTGCAAACTACGGCGGTCACACATCGTACCCTTCAGGGTAGACCGCCTCTGAGCGTGACTGCGTAAAGTGAGTTATTTATTTACTTTACTTGTAAAAATCGTCTTTTCCCCACCTGCAAAACTCCGGGGTGCGGAAATGGAACATCCCCGCGTTCAACGGTTTCCCCGTCAAGGCGCACCCCTTTCTGGTCAAACAGCCGGCGCGCTTCGCTTTTGCTGGAAGCAAGCTTCGCATCCAGGATCACATCCATCACAGTCTGGCCCGCCTTCAATGAATATTCGGGAATATCATCCGGGACCTCTTTTTGCTGGAAAGTCTTGATGAAATTCTCCTGCGCAGATCTTGCTTCCATATCCCCATAAAAGATGCTTACGATCTCGCCGGCCATCTGCAGCTTCGCGTCGCGAGGATGCAATGCGCCGGACGCCATGTCTTTCTCGATCTTTTCGATCTGCTGTGGGCTCCAACGAGTGGCGAGGCGCATGTACAAACTCATGGCCGAGTCCGGTACAGACATCAACTTCCCAAACATGTCATTGGCTCCGCTGTTGATCGGCACGATGTTGCCGATGGATTTGGACATCCGCTGCACACCATCTGTGCCCGGCAGAATGCCCGTGATGATACCCACCAGCGGCTTTTGCCCAAGCGCTTCCTGCAGCTTGCGGCCGGCAACAATAATGTTGAACAATTGATCTGTGCCACCGATCTGAACATCCGTCTGCATGGCCACCGCGTCATAGCCCTGCATCAACGCATAAAAAGTCTCGTGCAGGAAGATCGGCTCACCTCTATCCAGTCGATTTGAAAAATTCTCACGTGCAAGGAATTGTTGAACAGTGAAATTTTGCCCGAGGCGGATCAAATCCAAAAGTGAAAGTTCAGAAAGCCATTCACTGTTGTAACGGATTTTCGTCTTCTCCTTGTCGAGAACCCGGTAAGCCTGTTCGGCATACGTCTTCGCGTTTTCAGCAACCTTTTCCTCGGTCAGGATCGGGCGCGCCTTGTTCTTATCCGAGGGATCCCCTACCAGCGCTGTATAGCTGCCAATCAGAAAAGTCACTTCGTGTCCCATATCCTGGAACTGGCGAAGTTTTCGCATGGTAATGGTGTGACCCAAATGTAGATCAGTAGAGGTGGGGTCATAACCACAATATACCCGCAGCGGCTTGCCCTGCTTTTGAGCAAGCTGCAGACGGTCGCGCAGTTCAGCCGTCATGGACTTCTTAAGCTCTTCATCGCCATAATCCGTGCCCTGCATCAAAAATTCGACCTGTTCTTCAATGTTCATAACAACCTCTGAAAGGAAATAATGACAAACAAAAACGCGCCCTGATGCTCGCGGGCGCGTTCGTAATACACCACCGCGAAAATTTACGGGTGGCTATAGTAATGCCTGGCTGAAAAACTCTTATCAAACATTTGGCAATTATACAACAGGAATTTTACTGCGCCAAATCGAACGAAAAGCTCCACGGGCCCTTGACCGTATAGAACTCATCGCTGTATATGATCTGCTCGGCCTGCTCCTGGGTCATCTCCGGCGGAATGTTCACGATCTGCATTGTCATGGCGCCGTTCACGTCCACACAATCAAGCATAATGCCGATGCCGCGCTCCAGGATCGTTTGTTGTATCTTCGGCATATACATCGAACAATACTCACCTTCACGCGGGGTGGTGCCGACGGAATCGATCACGATCGTCGCGTTGGCAAGATCTGCATCCGGCGGAACAATAAAAGTCAGGGTATCACAGCGTGAACCAGCCTGTCCATTTGCCGATTCCTGAACGCTCAATAATGTCGTCCCATATTCCTGCAAAGCCACCCCGGCATAATTCAAGGTGGCTGCATAGATGGACCAGTCCGACGCGTCCGGCAGGGTGAAACACACATTCGCATTCACATTCTTGCCATCCACCCAGGCTGTTTCAACGCGTACATCGATCCCATTGGCGGTCTGGTTTGGTGATTTGATCGCAGCTTGCGCGGTGGGATATGAGGGATCAATATACGCAGTTGGTTGGGCCAGAAACTCGGGCAAAACGACTGATGGCGTCTTGGGCGCACAGGCCGCCAGGACGATGCTGAGCAAAATAATGGATCGTTTCATTGTGGATTTTCTCCTTTGGTCATTTTCCGTGGATATCAAGGAACGCTTCGCGCGGCGCCGAAAACTGAAACTCGTATCCGGCTTCGGTGCAGCCGCCCGGGCTGTGCAAACCTGCCTTCAAGCATCAAGACGCTCATCTGCCCCGAAAAGGTCCTCATCAAGCAGGCGGGAATGCGAAACCAATATGGACGATGTATTACGTCTGCCAATGTAAGATTGAATTCTGCATTGGATGTCCGTGTGGGTGCAATAATATTATACGGTCCGTGAGCGTTCTCATTCTCTATCAAATATCTTACCGCGTTTACCCAATCTTTGAGAAGGGATTTTGTCAGATGGCGGCCCGCAAAACCTATACCGCCCGAGATCAACACTTTCACTTCAAATGCTCCAGCTGCATGGTTGGGCTTGGATCGGCAAAGAATCTGGCAGTATAATCATGCAGATTACGGAGACCCTATGTTCGAACCCGTTCTCGTGCTCAATGCGAATTTTGAGCCAATCCATGTTTGTTCCACTCGCAGGGCCATCGGCCTGATCCTTGCAGGCAAAGCCGATATGGTCGCAAATGGCCGCGGGCATATCCGCACGGTCTCGCAATTGCTGCCCCGTCCCTCGGTCATCCGCCTCGAAATCCAGATACATCGGCCGCGCCCTCATGTGAAATTAACGCGTCGCGAAGTCTTTCGCCGCGACAATTATACCTGCCAGTATTGCGGCCGGCATGAGGGCAGCCTGACCGTCGATCATGTCATCCCGCGTCACATGGGCGGTCAGCATATCTGGACGAATGTAGTGGCGGCCTGTTCGTCATGCAACCATCGTAAAGGCGGAAGGAAGGTGCATGAGGTACACATGCGCCTCACACATCCCCCCAAGGAACCACCTGCAAACGCTGCTTATATTTTTGGGCGTCATCTGAATGACAATGGCGAATGGGAACCTTTTATATCGGGCTGGTAGGTTTTGCTTGCTGGCTCGCGCGGCGTCCCCGCCGTCCCATTTGGATGCTCACCTGCACTGCAACAAACGCAGTGCGGCGCAAGTGTCGCGAAGGACGGCGACTTGAGCGCATAAGTCAGGGGAATTTTTTGCTGAAATCGAGATGACCTTCCATATTATTTGATCACATTCAAGAGGATCGCAGGCGTGATATAGGTCTCGATCAATGCGGCGACCGCAAGCAGAGGAACGACCAATCCAAGGAAGGTCTTCATCCAATCTGCGAGCAGCTCAATGATCACCTCACCCATCGATTTGCCCACTTGCGGTGTCACAATGCTAACGCCAAAATACAACATCGCCGCACTTCCAATTAAAAGAGCTGGGAGTTCCAAAATACCATGAGGCAACACACCCGCCAGGAACAGCGGCCAGGGTTGGAAGCCAAGCAATTCGATCACACCGAACAGCCCACCGATCAGGCTTATGTTCACCATGTAAAGAAGTACACCCAGAACACTAAACGAGGCCAATCCCGCCAGGAATATAAAAAAGACCGCCCTCGTATTATTCATGAACAGAAAAGGCGCAGAAAGGCCCTCACTGAACGTTCGCATATCTGGGAATTCATTCAACTGCTGGGAAAATCTATCTACTTGCTCAGGGGTGGCCATCTCCAATGCGCGCGGGACATTGTTCATGCTCCAGTCGTAGCCCATCCAAATACTGACACCCGCAATGAGAAGCAGCGTCAGCGTGGCAGGCATGAGCCTTCGCAAGGCGGGCCCAAGGACCGACTTGTACCAGACAGGCAACGACCGTGCGCCACCAAAGAAATTATCCAGAAAGGTACGCCATATCCAGCCCATATTGATCACATCAATTTCACGTCCCAACAGATACTCACGATGAAAATGTGCAATTCCCACGCGGATCAATAACAGGGCGATGATCATTACGCCCGCGATAGCCAGCCACAATACCATTTCATTTCCCCAGAACAGCATCACAGCTTCACCCTGCATCAGGATCGCCACGGGAATCACGATGAATGACGCCAGCAAATTCGCGGCCTTTACAGAAGTCGATTGCACCGATATAACGATCGCTGCGCTGACCATCAGGAATGCGTGTGCGCCGGTAAGCAGGAGCAGTTGCAGCATCACCGTAAAAGGCGGGACTGTCAATTCCTGTCGCACAAGGATCAACCACATGTAAAGCCCGATCGAAAGATAGCTTGCAACCAACGGCGTGATCACTCCCACCAGCAATTTTCCAAAATACAACTGCCAGTTCTCCATCGGCGAGCTTAACAGAGGTTCGATCGTCCCGCGCTCCTTCTCACCCACGAACGACTCCAATGCCACCACAAGGGAAACCGTGATGGGGAAGAAACCAATGATCATGATCGAGAACGGGACCAAACGATCCAGGATCAGGTTGGCGTTATATTGATTGAGAAAATTAACGGTTTGCTTTGCAAATTCATTCATTAGGAACGGGAAGCACAGCACAAGGATAAGCATGGGCATCAACACGCGCCAATCGCGGAATTGGTCGCGCAGCTCGCGACGCGCCACGATCCAGACAAGCCTCAGCTTAATGAACATTGGTATATCCTTTCGCCTCGGACATCACTCTAAGATAGACGTGTTCCAAGGTGCGAGGCTCTTCCTGAAATGCCATCACCGGCGCGGCCAGTGCAGACAAACGCTTCAAAATTAAAGGATTGGATTCCTGTGGACGATCCACGCGGACCTTCAAGCTGGTCGCTGTCTGAGAAAGCAATTCCACGCCGGACGGTAATTCCAAATGATTCGAGTCCCAACTTTCAGAGAAGCGGACCTCATATTCGGGCGCGCCCAATACGGCAGTCTTTAACTCGTCCAGGGTGCCTTTTATCAGGATCCTGCCGCGATAGATGATCGCGATCTGATCGGCCAATGCCTCCACTTCAGTAAGGTTATGAGAACAGATCACTACCGTACGCTGGGAAGATCTAAGGCGCTCGATCTCATCCCTCACCAGGCGCGCGGATTCCGGGTCCATGGCCGAGGTGGGCTCATCCAGCAATAAGACCCCGGGATCGTGCATCATCGCACGCGCTAACGCAAGTTTTTGACGCATCCCCTTGGAATATTCGCCAATGCGTCTGTGCGCGGCTTCGGCCAGACCAAAATATTCAAGCAAGTGTTCACTGCGCGATTTACGCCTCTGCGGGCTCAGCTCATACACCTGGCCAAAGAATTCCAAATACTCCAGTGCGGTCATCCTCATATAAAGGCCGTGATGCTCGGTTAGCACCCCAATGGAGGCGCGCACATCGCGTCCGTTCTTCACCACATCGTAGCCGGCCACTCGTGCCCACCCACGCGAAGGATGCAACAACGCGGTTAACATGCGAACAGTAGTCGTCTTGCCCGCACCATTTTGCCCCAATAAAGCCAAAATCTGGCCGGCTTGCACATTCAGGTTTACTCCATCCACGGCCCAAAAATCGTGAAACTGCTTGCTCAAATCATGAGTCTCGATCATATTTTCCTCGGCATTTTTTATCAAACAACCATCCAGTATACAGTCTCTTATTTTATGCCCCGCCTTACATGATTCATCCTACAGAGACCTTACAATTTTTGTGCAAAGCGGCTGCGCAGGTATAAAACTGCCGCAGAAATGAGCAAAAGAACAGCTGCAAAAACCTGATTGCTATTGATCCCATTGACCTGGGCCACATCCAGCCTCAGGAATTCAAGGCAAAAGCGAATAAGGCCGTAATTAATTAGATAGACCAAAAACAGATCTCCAGCATTCAGACGCTCCCTGAAACGGCGCGAGACAAAAAGCAAAAGGAATAAATTGAGCAAACTCAGAATAATTTCATATGCGAATAACGGATGATAGAACTCGATAGACTCGTAACCAGCCAAACGGTGCTCGGGGCCGATGAAGATCTTCCACAAGACCTGCGTTGGCAGACCATATAATTCCTGGTTGAAATAATTTCCAAGTCGTCCGACCGCCTGTCCCAGGGCCAGCGCGGGAGCCAGGATATCGACCCATGCGCCAAAACTTAATTCGTATTTACGGCAGAAGAAGAATAAACCAAGTACCCCGCCGATGAGCGCCCCGGGAAAACCAAGGCCGCCGATCCAGATCGCAAGCAGATCCAGTGGATGGGTAAGATAATGTCCCGTCGTCAGGCCAAGCTGGGCTGAGGAAAGAGGCGGGGTGAAAACATGCCAGAGACGCGCACCGATCGTCCCCCAGATGAGCAACGGCAGAACCAGATCCAGGGTGATCTCAGGATCGTATCCGCGGCGTTTTGCTTCGCGCGTTGCAAGCACGCCACCCAACGCCAGGCCGAGCATGATGAGAAGCCCGTTCCAGCGCAGCAATATCGGGCCGAGAGGGATGCCATCCATAAGCTATTGAATGTACTCTTTGATGTCTCTTTCCCCTTTCACGCGGGCGTGTCCCTGTACGCGGACATATAAAACGCGTTGAAGCGCAGTGATGTTGCCGAGAAGCGCGATCACCAGCGATGCAATGAAAGGCTGGTTGAAAACCAATAAGGGAATGAGAACAATATATCTCTCTACGCGGGTCAGGATACCCACTTTCGCCTCAAAACCAAGTCCCTCGGCGCGTGCCTTCACATAAGAGACCAATACCGAGCCGGCGGTTGCGGCAAATGTAACCATCACTCCAGCATAATCTGCCTGCGAAAGGAAATAATATAGCAGGCCGCCAAAAGTGATGAACTCGGCATAACGGTCACTGACCGAGTCAACGAACGCGCCAAAATCACTGGATTCGCCGCGCAGGCGCGCCATGGTCCCGTCCAGTACATCTACAAGCACGGAGGTCAAGAGGATGAGTCCACCTGAGGTCATTTTGCCTTGCGAGATGAACCAGGCCCCAATCGTTGTACCGACCAGGCCAAGCAAAGTGATGGCATTTGGGGTAAGGCCCAACCTGTTCAGGAAGGCGCCGGTGGGATCAAGGATTCCCTTAAAGGTCCTTCTTAATCGATCCGTAAATGTGGGTTGTGAATTGAATGATTGACTCACGCGGCCAGTCCTTTCAAACTTTTCATGTTCAACTATTGATTCCCATCTTCATCAAATTCCTCGTTTTCACTCACCATTACTTCGCGTTCTTTTCCGCCACCCTGCGATGGCCCCACCACACCCATGTCCTCGAGTTGATCGAGCAATCGCGCCGCCCGCGGATACCCAATGCGCAAGCGTCGTTGTAATAAGGAAGCCGAAGCGCGCTGACTGCTGCGCACAATAGAAATGGCCTGTTCGATCAACCCTTCGTCTTCATCTTGCTCAGGTTCGCGCAGGAGGTGTTCCCACGGAGGTGCATCACTAACGGGAACATCTGTATTCTTTTGCCAGTGCGAAATGATGCGCTCGATCTCCATGTCTGTGATCATCACACCCTGTGCGCGAATGGGATTTCCTGATTCAGGGTTGAGGAAAAGCATGTCACCCTTGCCAAGCAGGCTATCTGCCCCTGTCGAATCAAGAATGACGCGGCTATCCACGCCCGAGGCAACCGCGAAAGCCAGGCGCGCCGGGAAGTTCGCCTTGATCAGGCCGGTGACCACATCGGTGGACGGGCGTTGCGTGGCAACGATGAGATGAATACCCGTGGCACGCGCCATTTGTGCAAGGCGCACAAGGTTATGCTCCGTTTGATCGGGAGCAGACATCATCAGGTCTGCAAGTTCATCGATCAAAACGACGATGCGCGGCAGGAGTTTGGCATCGACCTTGCGCGCGATCTTGCGGTTATAAGCATCCAGATCGCGCGCGTGCACAGACTCAAGCAGCCGATAACGGTGTTCCATTTCAACGACAACCCAGCGAAGCACGCCGAGGATACGATCGATATTGGTCTCCACTTTTCCATAAAGATGAGGCAATCCATTGTAGCGGATGAGCTCCACCATTTTTGAATCGATCATGATCATGCGCAGGTCTTCAGGCGTGTTGTTCATGGCCAGGCATGCCGCGATCGATGTGATACACACGGACTTTCCAGAACCCGTTGCCCCCGCGATCAACAAATGCGGCATGCGCGCCAGGTCTGCAACAACGGGATGACCGGAAACATCGCGCCCGATCGCGAGCGCAAGCGGGGCACTATTCTTGTGAAACGCTTCCGATTCAAGAATGGTCTTTAAGCGGACCAGCGAACTCTGCGAGTTGGGGACCTCGATACCAACATATGGTTTCCCGGGAACCGGCGCCTCGATCCTTAATCGTTGAGCAGACAAAGCCAAAGTGAGATCTTTCTCCAGCGAAGCGATCTGTGCCACGCGCACCTTCATCTGCTGCGCGTCCTCTTCGTCAGAGCCGGGTTTCCTTATAAAGCCAGGCTGCACTGCGAACTGGGTCACCGCCGGGCCAACACGATACCCGATCACCGTAGCCGGGATGCCAAACTCTGCGAGCGTCTTCATGATCAGGCCGGCCGTTTGATTGATCGTACGTTCATCTGCCCGCACGGCGGATTCGGCCAGCAAGATATGCAAAGGCGGAAGATCCTCGCCACGCGGAGCCGGCCTGAGAGCTTTCTCCTCTTTTTTATTTTGGGCCTTTAGTGAAGTGCGAAATTCCGCTGGCAGGGAAGGCTGTGTCCTCCTTTTAGCCGTGTTCGATCTTGCAACCGGCTTTTCGCTGTTTTCCCCGGCAAATGGAGCTGTAGACATCGATACCGTTGAGGGGTCACCTGCAAAATGCAGCAGCCATGTTTCCAGCTTGGACCACAAACCAAAACCCGTCATTACGGCCAATGTCCATAGTAAAAAGAGGATGAGTGAACCCCAGACTGCTCCTGTGGATCTCCACAAGAGAGTAACAAGACCCCAACCGAGGCGGCCGCCATCCCAACCTGCCTCTGCGCGGAGCAGGTTATTGCCTCCGAAGACCGCGAGCAGGCCCAGGGTCAGGAGAGCAGCGAGTTCGAGTCCAAGAAGTTGACCCCAGCGAATTTGTGTGGACTCGCGTCGCAGGAGAAAGTATCCAAAGTATCCGATCCCAAAGATGACGATCAGACTGCCCCAACCAAACCATTTGGAAAGTATGTTTGCAAACGGGGTGAGAAGTGCGCCATTCGCAATACCCCATACTGCCAGCAGCGACATCAACGCAAAGGCAAGCAAAATCACGCCCGCTGCATCGCGTAAAAAGCGGCCAAAATGCAGGTAGAAACGCGCGAGTCTTTCAAGCCAGTCATTTTGAGAAGGCAGTTCATCCTGCGCGTATTGTCTCTTGCGAGATGAAGGTTTAGACGTCATTATTGTTCATTCAAATTCAATTCCATATCGAGGATGGCTTTCGCGACCACTTCGATCGCCACGCGCTGTTTTCGATACAGATCCGCTTCAGACACGGCAAGTCGCGAAGCCACATCGCGCACCTTGCGTCCTTCAATGAATTTCATTTCAAGAATATTGTACAGGATCCATTCGGAGGTGAATTTTCTTTCGCCTTTGGGTTTTACTTGATCCACTGCCTTGCGCAACAGGGAACGCACGGCATTGGCCGCATTGCCATCGCCCTGTTCCAGAAGTTCACGGACCACCTGTAATTTGATCAAGGGATTATTGGTCAGCTTGGGCCCACCCCAGTAATGCGTGAGCGCATCTCTTACCCAGTTGAAGAGATCCGCCTCGTGAGGCAAAGGCTCCTCAAGCAGGCCTGCACGCGTATCGTAACGTCCGGCGGCGCGCATACGCTGGATCAGTTCCACTTGAGGCTGCAAGTCTTCCAACGAACGAAAAATACGGTGTTGCAGTTGACGATCCTCCAGGGCCAATGCGGCACGTTCTGCCAGAAGCCACAGGGCTTCGCGCTGGTCGCTTTCCATGAATTGTTTGTTATCGGGCCGCGCCACGCCCAACAGGCCAAGCAAGGGAGGGGTTTCATCCTGGTCCATTTCGGCCCGCCTGCGTTGATGCAACGGCAGAACCCAGAAATTGCCCCAGAGAAATTCGCGGCGGGAGTAACCGTCCATTTTATCCAGAGCTTCGGTCAGGCTCTCCTGATCGAGCATGGAGCGATTCCCCACAACCACGATTGGGGAAAGGGTTTCATCATCCAGCGCGGCGACGAAGGCGGACGGTGACTGCAAATGATCGCGAACCGCAGCGAGTACAGCCTCCAGGAATTGTTGCAAGTCTCCCTGTGTAAGCAGGCGCTCTTCAACATTTTGAAGCAGTTGCAGCTCGCCGCGATCACTTCCAAAAAACAGCCAGCGTTCCCAAAGGGGCGCGGCAAATGTAATGGCGTGTTCCATTAATAACACAGTGGCAACAACAGTAAAAGGCACAAAGGCGTTATACGGCGAACCCAGAAAATCTCCCCCGCGGCGCACGACCGTCATGAAAGCAAGGGTAACCGAGGCGGTTACGGGTCCGCGCATGATCCATTTGAATAAACGACTTTTGATGACACGGTCTGGCCAGGAAACCCCAAAGAACGCCACAGAATACGCCATTACGATCACCAGCGCGCCAACCACGGCATTAATGATCGTTGCCACACCCCAAAATAAATAGGGGTGATCTGCAGCAAGCGCATACCCAAACAAAAGATAAGGATATGAACCAATGGCAGGCGCAGTGGCGCCAGCCATCAAATACAACATGCGGCGGCGCCCCAAACGGGTTAACATGCGGCTGTAAGCGCGCGCAAAGTTGATGCCGGCCCACACCATGGCAATCACATAGAAAAGAGTAAAGACCTCGGTCCAGGGAGTACGCTCAAGGTGAGGAGCAGGCTTCCCCTCTGGAACAATGGGCCCGAGTAAATATCCAAATGCAAGCAAGGCAAGGAAAAAAGTGGAGATCACGTACATTCCGCGCACAGCGATCCTTCTACGGCCGCGCGAAGGCCGGCCCGCTGTCACAAGCAAGGCATCAGAAAGATGCAAGTATGCCGCTGGCAAATAAACAATCCCGAACCACTGCAAGCGCAGGAGCAGGTCGATCGTTTCAATCGTTAATGATTTATCCTGCAAGGCTTCCGCGGTGAACACCACCACCACACAAAGCAGGATGATGGCGAACGATCTCGCCACACGGTCGCGCAAATTAAATGAAAGTGCGTAAAGGAAAAGCGAAAACGCCGTAATCGCAATACCGGCAGTCAGGATCTGATTAAGCGTCTGGATCCCCGCCAGTAAACTTTCGGTCCAATCGTTAATCATGCGGGCCCTTCCAACGAGGTAAATTCCTGCCACAGGGCATCACTTCAAAATCTTGGCAAAAAATAGTGCCACATCCTGTGTAAGATAATACTGGTCATTATACCCGGAGAAATCATACCCAAATTTCTGCACGAGGCGGATGCCGGGCAGATTCTTAGACTGCAACTCCACAATTAACCGACGATGCGCCCGCGACACCGCCCAGTCCTGCGCGGCGGTCAACAAGGTGGATGCCACACCCTGTCTTCTTTTTTCTGCATGCACCACCAGATCAGTTATCCAAACAACCGAAGCGGTACCGCGCTCCAAAAGGCTGATGTAACCCACCGGATCCGGGCCCATATATGCGGTATACATCATGGATTTTCTGATCCAATCGTCTGCAAGCGCATAAGGGTCATGGGGGTAGTTCACCGAAATGGAACGAGGCAGCCGCACCTCGCGAAACGAAGCGTTGATCTGGCCGGGCTCGCGGCGCAACTCCAGCTGCCAGACGGCCTCGCTTATTGTGGAATGGTCAAAGCCCATTAAACGGGAAAGGTCTGTGGCGATCGTTGGACGAAGTTGAATATCAGTCATGGAGACCCCGGCAGATCATTGTAATGGCACAACACGTATGGGCACGATACAGGGCGGTAAGGCGATTCCCTGGTTATCTGTAACAACAAGCCGCAATTGATAATCGCCAGGTGTCAGGGCTGTGGTATCCCAAAGGCCCAGCGATTTGTTGGAAACAGTCGTGCGCCCTGCAGAAATGGTTGCCCACGTATCACTTCCCTGTGGAGCAACCTCATATTTATAAAAGCCCAAGTTCGCGATATTAACCGTGCCGATCAAATCAATGGTTCCTTTGATCTCTGCGCCAGCCGCTGGAGAGGTCAGATCTAACTGCCCGGGCACACAGCCGGCGGCACCAGGAGCGG
>CAZJYB010000125.1:0-12702 GCA_964549865.1 uncultured Anaerolineaceae bacterium | reverse complement strand
CAAAATGGGACGCTGAAAAACGCAGAAAACGCTGATTTTTGCTTTTTATCAGCGTTCATCTGCGTCCAGGTTAAATTTGGGGCTAATTATATTCCAGTCTGCTTTCCAGGTCTGCTCAACCGGCCCGGGTTCACATGCGCCGATATAACGCCGCTTCCCAAACGAAAAGACGGCGAACAGAAGTTTTCACAAATCCCCGCTCGTTGAGCAGCGCTTCCATTTCAGTGACTGGATGAACAAAGGCGCGGAAAGGATCGTTTCTGATACGCTGAAAGAAGTTGATGAGACTGAATCCAATTTGCAGGTACCAGGTCTCGCGCGGATAGGTCATCGCCAGCGCGCCGCGGCTGCACTCGGCTGCGGCCTTTAGCAGACCGCGGAAGTCGGGATAACAGCATACGACGCGATCAAGCGTTACGATATCAGCCTGCGCCAGCTCACCTGCCACGTCTGTAAAATCAGCATGGATAAACTGGACGCGCTGGGTGTGCCCGCGGCGGGCGGCCTCCTCTTTGGCTGCATGCAAATAAGCAGAGGAGGCATCTACATGGATGGCCTGATGGGCAGTATCACCCAGCAACTCATGGTGGATGGTACCAATTCCACCGCCGATATCCAGGAGAACCGCGTCCTTCAGTCCCAAAGAGCGCACGGCTTCAAGAATCAGCATGGTCTGATTTGCAGGGCCGCGTTTGCGATAGTTTTTCATGTCTGCCCTGGCATCTTCCTCTCCAAAAGTATTGTCTGTGATCTGACAACAATTACCTGGCATGGTTAATCCTCCGAAATGTTTGACTGTTCAGTCAGCAGTTGTATGCTGGCAAGCAGTGAACTTATTTTGCTTTCCTGATCTCCTCCACCGCCCCCGCATTCACCAACGAAGAGGTATCGCCCAGATCCAATCCCAGATATGCCGCGCGGATCATGCGGCGCATCACTTTTGCATTACGCGTCTTGGGAAGATCGGATACGAACAGGATGGATCTGGGCGCAAGCGGCTTACCCATCTCTGCAATGACCATGTCACTTAATTGACGACGAAGTGCCTCGCTTGCCTCGACCCCGGGCCTGAGCACTGCGAAAAGCACCAGTTCACTCCCCTTGACCTGGTGCGGCACGCCGATGGCTGCAGCTTCGACCACAGACTCATGCCTCACCAGAATCGACTCCACCTCTGCAGGGCCAAGCCGTTTGCCCGCGATCTTGATCGTATCATCCGAACGGCCCAGGATGTACCAAAGTCCGTCATTGTCCACCGCGGCGAAATCGCCATGCACCCAGATATTTTCCCAACGGGACCAGTACGTATCCAGGTATCTTTGCCTGTCCTTCCAAAAGCCGCGCGTCATTCCGATCCATGGCGCTTTGATAACCAGTTCGCCCACCGCATTACGAATCGATTTTCCATTTTCATCCAATACATCCGCGGCCATGCCCGGGCATGGCGCAGAGAATGCGCATGGCTTCAATGGCATTAATGGATTCCCCATCACGATGCCGCCGGAGATCTCTGTCCCGCCGGAATAATTGATGATGGGTATCTTGCTTTCCCCAACCTTCTCGAACAACCACATCCACGGGTGCGGGTTCCACGGTTCGCCCGTGGATGCAAAACATCTCAATGAGGAAAGATCATGTTTTTTAAAATGTTCTTCGCCATGCGGGATCAACGAACGGATCAATGTAGGAGAAACCCCCAGCTGATTGATCTTATGCCGATCCACCAGGGACCACAACCGGTCCGGCGCAGGGAAGTCCGGTGCGCCGTCGTATAGGAACATCGTGGCCCCAAGAAGGAGACTCCCAAACACAAGCCATGGCCCCATCATCCAGCCCATATCGGTCATCCAGTAAATAACCTCTCCCGCGTGAACGTCTGTACCAAAAGCCATATCCTGCGCGGCTTTGACGGGAAAACCACAATGGGTGTGGAGCGCGCCTTTCGGTTTGCCGGTGGTACCCGAGGTGTAAATCAGCATCAGCGGGTCTTCGGCAGCGGTGCTCTCGGTTTCCGCAGAATCAGATTGAGGCGTAATGAGATCGTGCCACCAATGGTCTCTCCCCTCTTTCATCTTTACATTTTGCCCCGTTCTCTTCAAGACGATCATATGCTTCAACGAGCCAACTTGTTCCGCAGCCTCATCCGCAACGGATTTCATTTCCACCGCCTTGCCGCGACGATAGGCGCCATCCGCCGCAAAGAGCGCCTTCGCATCTGCATCAGACAGGCGCGAAACGATCGCGCCGGCCCCATACCCGGAGAACAGGGGCAGAATGATGGCGCCGATCTTCGCGATGGCAAGCAGGGCAATCACGATCTCGGGAGTCATCGGCATAAAGATTCCAATGGCATCTCCTTTGCCGAGACCGAGCGAACGCAGGGCATTCGCAGCTTTATTGACTTCTTTATACAACCCAGTATAAGTTAATGACCGGGTAACACCCTCTTCCCCTTCCCACAATATAGCCACGGAGTCACGGAGACTCAGAGATTTCTTTTTCTCTCCGCGGCTCTGCGCCTCAGTGGCGACATATTTATCCACACAATTGTGGACGATGTTCATTTTTCCATCCACACACCATTTCGGAAATTGAATTCCAGCTGAAAGATCGATCACATTGGAATATGGCTCATAGAATTGAATATCGAGATATTTCAGAACTGCATCGCTGAACCACGCCACATCGTCAGTGGATCTTTGCATCAGCGCGGCAAAGTCCTTCACTGTGTGCGTATGCATGAAGGCGGTCAGATTGGCGCGTTCAATATCGTCCCTGGTGGGTCTCCAAACGATCTCGCCGCCGAAAGAGAATTCTTCTGTCATCACGCAGGCTCCTTAAAACTGACTGGGTTGATTCTAACGCAAGAACATGCCCATGCAATAATCAATTAAGAAGTTCACCTTACGCAGAACGTCCCGAAGGTTTCCTTGAAAAACCTTGTTTAGTCGATCAAACCTTCGGGACGGTGCGTAAACATCAGTAACAAGGACAAACGTGGTCAACAAGGCTATAATCAGGCAACTTAATTCGGAGGAACTCATGTCCAACGTCTACGAATCCAAACATCCGCTTGTCGCCCACAAACTGTCCCGCCTGCGTGATAAAAACACCGAACCCAAGAAGTTCCGCGAACTCGTTCGAGAGATTGCGGGACTTCTCGCATATGAAGCCACCGCCGATCTACAAACGACGCCCATTGAAATAGAAACGCCTCTGGAAAAAACGAAGGCGCGCGAATTGAAAGAAAAGATCGGGCTCGTCCCCATCCTGCGTGCGGGTCTCGGCATGGTGGAGGGCATCTGGGAACTCATGCCCTCCGCTGAGGTCTGGCACATTGGCCTTTACCGCGACGAACAAACTCTGCAGCCTGTGGAATATTACAACAAGCTGCCGATCGAACCGCGCGTCTCACTTTGCCTGATCCTCGACCCGATGCTTGCAACCGGCGGCTCTGCCACAGCGACTGCAGATATATTAAAACGCTGGAGTGTGAAGAAGATCAAATTCGTGGGTCTGATCGGCGCGCCGGAAGGGATCAAAGCCATGCAGGGCGCGCATCCCGATATCGACATCCATCTCGCCCAGATAGACGATCACCTGAATGAACGCGGCTACATTGTGCCCGGCTTGGGCGACGCCGGAGACCGTCAATTCGGCACAGGGTGAGAATATGGCATACGACCTTAAATTAGCAGAGCGCGTCCATGCGCAGTTAAAAGGGAAAGTCTTTGTCGAAAAGAAGATGTTTGGCGGTGTTGGTTTTCTTTTGAACGGCAACATGGCTTGCGGGGTTAACAAGAACGACCTGATCGTCCGTGTTGCGCCGCAGAAACATGCCGAATTGTTGAAGCGCGCGCACGCCCGTCCATTTGATCTGACCGGCAAGCCCATGAAAGGCTGGTTGATCGTTGTGGCGGAAGGCTGCAAAACGGATAAGCAATTAAGCGCATGGGTCAAAGAAGGCGCGGAGTTTGCACTGACACTGCCACCGAAATGAAACCGGGAAAGATGCGCGGCGCAAAAGTGCTGGTTACACGTTAGAACAAATAGGCTATAATTCCACTCAATTCATGAAGGGAGATTTTCATGGCGGAGATGAAAACCAGGAAGAACGATGCAAGTGTTGAAGACTTTTTAAACAAGATCAAGGATGAAGAAAGGCGCAAGGACTGTTTTGAGATCGTAAAGATCATGAAACAGGCCACAAAAAAGCAGCCGAAGATGTGGGGATCGAGCATCGTTGGCTTCGGCACTTATCATTATGTTTACGAAAGCGGCCGCGAAGGCGATGCGCCGCTGATTGGCTTTTCCCCGCGCGCAGAACCTCACACTGTATGCCCTGCGCGGCTTCCCAAAGCAGGCAGGTTTACTGAAAAAACTCGGCAAATTTTCAACCGGCAAGGGCTGTTTATATATCAAGAAGTTAAAGGATGTCGACATACAGGTCCTGAAGGAACTGGTGAACGAATCGGTGAAGGACATAAAGAAGTCCATTAAATGAATTTTGCAATGCCGGCGATCGGGCCATTTCGAGAAAAGAGGATATGATGACTGAATTAAAAACAAAAGTCAACGATGCAAGCGTTACGAAATTCCTGAATACGATCGAGGATGAAACAATAAGAAAAGATTGCATCGAGATCATGAAGCTGATGAAGCAGGTCACAAAAGAGGAGCCCAGGATGTGGGGGGAGAGCATTGTCGGTTTCGGCAGTTATCACTACAAGGGCGCAAGCGGCCGCGAAGGCGACTGGATGCTGACCGGCTTCTCCCCGCGCAAGCAGAACCTCACAATCTACATCATCGCGGGTTTCGAAAAGCACGCAGCTCTGTTGAAAAAACTCGGCAAGCACTCAACAAGCAGGGGTTGTCTATATATCAAGAAACTGGAGGATGTGGATAAGAAGCTCTTGAAAGAACTGGTCAGCGATTCGGTACAGACCATGAAAAAGCTCAGCAAATGACCTTGCAAAAAGACCCGGAAGGCAACGAGGTAAAATACCTGCATAAATTCGGGGATTTCAAAAATAAACGCGTCCTCGAAGTTGGATGTGGTGAGGGGCGGCTGACCTGGAAATATGCGTCCGCCTCAACCCTGACCGTGGGGATCGATTCAGACCAAACTGCTTTGCGCGTGGCCCGCGCAGATTCACCCGTCGACCTGCGTACACAGGTCCATTTCAGCGGCGCCAGTGCGCGAAACATTCCCTTTGCACACGAAACATTCGACATCGCGATCCTGTCCTGGTCGCTCTGATGCATCGAACATGAGAGCATGGTCCATGCTCTGGATGAGATTCATAGAATACTGGGACCAAAGGGGGTCTTGATCGATATCCGCCCCCTCGAGGCGCGCTGGCCGGTTGAGGTCGCGGCAGCTTCCGGCACGGTGGAGGCGGGACGTCTCACCGATCTGCCTGTTGCCATCGCGGACGACGAAGCTGCGTCCAATGCCATGCGCGAAGCCGAGTCACGCGGCTGGTTCGCGAAAGAGCAGGAAACCGAATTTCCATTTTTCTATTATTGGGATACACCCTCCGAAATGAAGGAATTCATGGATACCGAATGGGAGGGCTTTGAAAAGTTGGAAGACGAGGCGTTTGAGACCGTCAAATCGGCCTGGGCGCTGGCCAATGCGGATGCGCGCCTAAGGATCCGTGTGAAAATGCTCATCAGCAAGTGGACAAAAGATAGGAGTGATATACCATACCGAAAGAGGGAGTAAAGTAGGATTGCGCTAATCCACGGCCGGCCTATAATGATGGACACAAGCATTCGATTTATTTATTCGAGGAGAAACCCATGAGCAAGAATAGGTTTGTGTCTTTATTGTTCGTTATCTGTCTGGCGCTGGCAGCCTGCAATCTGCCGAGCGGTGTACCTACCGGGTTACCTATCGGCGAAGCCTCCCCTACTTTTACACCGATCGCACTGGATGGCGCAAGTCCCACGCCAACTCCCGCCGCCGCACCCATCGCAAACTGCAGCCCAATAATCACCACGAACACAGATGCAAACGTGCGCGGTGGACCGGGCCAGGTATACAACATCCTCGGAGTCATTCCACTGGGTGGCACGGCGCAGGTGGCCGGCAAGAATTCTGAAGGCACATGGTGGTATATCCAATTCGCCGCTGGCCCCGGCGGCTATGCCTGGATCGCAGGAAGTGTAACGACTGCAACGTGTATTCCAGCTGCACTCGCAGTGATCGCCGCCCCGCCAGCACCCGTTATTCCCACTGGCGTACCCTCAAATACACCAGTGCCAGGGGCGCCATCAGCTACACCAGTTCCTGGGCTCACATTTGTCTTCGACCCTGGTATCTTAATCGATCCTGGCATCTTTTTCATCAACACTCCAACACCGACACCGATTTTCGTCTTTCCGATCTTCACAATACCCTGCATTGGGTTTGGCTGCTGACAAAAATACAGGGAGATCATATTTGTCCTGATAAATAGAAGAAAGCTTCAGCTTGATGTAGAATTAGCCGACTCGATATCGAGTCGGCTAATTTGCCAAAGGAGAGAGCCATGACCAGGAACAAAAGAATCGCTTCCTTATTACTTGTGATCGGCGTAGCGATCACGGCCTGTAATCTGCCGAGCGGCGTGCCTACTGAAGATGCCTCGCCCACTTTCACACCCCTCGCATTGGAATCTGAAACCCCCACAGCGACCATCGCCGCTGTGACGGAGGCATGTAGCCCCACTCTCACCACCAATACGGATGCAAACGTGCGCGGTGGACCGGGACAGGTATATAACATCCTCGGGGTGCTTCCTCAAGGGGCATCTGCAACCGTCGCAGGCAAAAACTCGGAGGGCACCTGGTGGTACATTGAATTTGCGGCCGGCAATGGCGGTTACGCATGGATCGCAGGAAGCGTCACGACCGCAACCTGCATCCCGAATACACTGCCGGTGATCGCTGCACCGCCGACGCCGATCATTCCAACCGACACACCTACGAACACGCCGCTGCCCCCAAGTCCTACGCCTACGTTTGGCTTGATAATTATCGACCCGGTGTTTCCGCTGTTCCCGATCGCGTTTGGGGATATTGTCATCCAGGATGTATTCCTCTCCACCAGCGGTGAGATCGTCGTACGCGTCGCTGTGGACCCGGTGAGCTCCCTGAGCGGAAGTTTCCAATACAAAGTTTGGGTGAACGGAGGTTCCGCGACCACGAAAACCGCCACCCTGCCATCCGGCAGTGCTGCGTTCTATTCCGGAAAAACACTTTCAAATTCGCTCTTTAATCCAAACGACGTGGTTAAAGTAAGAGTGGACACTGCGGATGCTTTCGCCGAAACCGACGAGACCAACAATGAGTGGAATGGGACCTGCAGTACGCAGACCAGCCCATCGTGCAACTAGTATTACAACGCAAAGTCAGGCTCAAGCCGCCGTCCCCGGCGGCGTTTTGCGAAGGAATTCCCGCGCCGTCCCCGGCGCAGGAAGCAACCTTGTGCTGTAATACTAGGAACAGAAAAAGCAAACTCAAATCCTGATCGTAAACTGCAACGCGACAATCAAACCGGCCGCCTCGAACCATGCAGGCGGCCGGTTTGATTCAGTGCATTTAGAATCAGTTATGCTATACTACGCCAACCATGCAAAAGTAAGGACAACAATCCATGTGTGACACACTCATCGCCACAAAGCTCGCCACCTCCAACGGAGTCGCCGTCTTCGGCAAAAATTCAGACCGCCCGCCGAACGAAGGTCAGCATATCGCTTATTTCCCGGCTGCTGCATATCCGGCCAACAGCCATGTCAAATGCACCTACATCGAGATCCCGCAGGCGCAACGCACGCACGCGATCCTGCTCTCCAAACCGTTCTGGATGTGGGGCGCAGAGATGGGCGTCAACGACCACGGCCTGGTCATCGGTAATGAAGCCATCTTCTCCAAAATTCCGGCAAACAAAAAACCGGCCCTGCTCGGCATGGATATGCTGCGTGCCGCGCTCGAACGCGCCATCACTCCGCGCGAGGGCGTGCAGATCATCATCGACCTCTTGGAACAATTCGGCCAGGGCGGCAACTGCACCCAGGGAGAAGAACTTTATTATCACAACAGTTTCATCCTGGCTAACGCAGACGATGCCTGGGTCCTGGAAACTGTGGATAAGCAATGGGCGGCCCGACAGGTAAAGGAGGTGTACTCCATTTCCAATTGCCTGACGATCAAGGACCAGTGGGACATGGCCTCGCACGACCTGGTTGAGTTCGCCGTGCAGAAAGGGTTCAGCAAATCTGCACAAAATTTCGATTACGCCCGCGATTATTCGGATTTTCTTTTCACCAGTTTTGGCAAGGGCCGCGACCGCCGCGAAACAACCTATGTCGGACTCGATGAACAAAAAGGCGAGGTCACCGTCGAATCGATGATGAAAACACTACGCCATCATCAGGATGAAGACTTCGACCCGCAAGCCGGCATTACCGGAGTGGATGTGTGTATGCATGCCGGCTTCGGCCCCATACGCGTCAGCCAGAGTACCGCCTCGATGGTCGTTTACCTGGATCCGCGCAACACGCTGGTTTTCGCCACCGGCACATCCGGCCCCTGCACAAGCATCTTCAAACCGATCTGGATGGACACCGCCTCTTCTCTTGATCTGGGAGCCGTTCCCACATCAACAGCAGACTCAGCATCCCTATATTGGACTCACGAACGCCTGCATCGCGCCACCCTGCTTAATTACGCTGAACGCATCAAGACCTATTCCAACGAACGCGACGAGCTGGAGGCAAAGTTCGTGCAAGGCGCTTTGCAGCTGAACAACGCCGCCCCCGAACAGCGCGCCGATTTTACCGCGCGATGCTTCAGTGAAAGCATCGCGGCCGAAGCCGAATGGCTCAAACGCGTGGAAAAGGTCCCAGCTCGAAAGAAATTCCTGCACACCAACGCTTGGAATACATTCAATAAAAAGGCGGAAATGCCCAAGGCGCGGTAAAAAGCGTTCGTGCTTCTAACGCTTTCAATTAGACGCTGAAAACGCTGATCTAAAGGAAATAATCTGCATTTTTCTGCGCGCTTCGCGGTCAAGGCCCTATTTAATTCGGCCTGATCAAGCCGCCGTACCCTTGTGGGGCACTTTCCTCGGCGGCGGGGACGCCGCCTAGAGCAGGGTTTTGTAAGAGTGTTACACGGTCTGCCCAAAAGAGATTATACAGACCGCATAAACATTAGTTGGGCAACCGCCTGCAAAACTTGGGGCGATTTGATGTAAAATCATTCCAACTCTTATGCCTGAGCTTAGTCGCTTCTTCGGTATCATTATCCGCATGTACGCTGAACCTGGTGCCCCACATCATCAGCCGCACTTTCATGCTTATTATCAAAACGATACTGCGGTATTCAGCATTGAGCCGCTCGAGATTATCGGTGGCGGCCTTTCGACAAGGGAGCGACGCCTTGTAGAGGCGTGGGCTGAATTGCATCGCGGCGAGCTGTTGGAAAACTGGGAGCGATTGCAGTCCGGCAATTTGCCTCTAAGCATTGCGCCGCTCCGCTAGTAGAATTCTGGAGTAACAATATGGAACATCCAATTTATCGGGTTGTAAGCTTTGAGATTCAGGGGCCATATACTTTGCGCGTTACGTTTGACGATGGGAAGAGTCAAATTATTAACTTTCGATCGGTACTGAATGGTGCGTTATACGAGCCCTTGCAAGATGAGAAACTTTTCAACAAGGTGGAAATCGATCCCGAGGTGCACACCTTGGTTTGGCCAAACGGCGCAGACTTCGATCCTGCGACGCTTCACGATTGGCCGAAGTACGTGGCGAGCATGCAAGAATTGGCAAAGCACGCACAGCACTAAGGCGGAAATGCCGAAAGCGCGGTAAAAAGCGTCAGCACTTCTAATCTTTCACCGCCTAAACCGCTGTTCAGGATTTTATGCGGTCTGTCGAAAAGAGATCATACCGTCCGTATATCCGCGAGTTAGCCGCCTAAAAAAGGATAGAAGCATGGAAAAGACAAAATCTCCGAACCCATGTGTGGTGATCTTGTTGATACTTATTGCCATGCCGGCGTTGTGTTGCATTGGATTTATTGGGATAACGATGTTGGGTAACGTTATAGTCTCATCAAATCCAAGCCGTGCCTTTACGCCTACATCAGAGGAAGCGACCGCAACTTTGCGTGTTCAATACACCAATACACCAGAAGTAACTCCGTCTCCTACATCTCAACCAACACCCAGTGCTATCCCAACACCAATTATTGATGTTACGAGCATATTAGGAAAATCCGTTAGCGAAGTAGAGTCAATTCTTGGGGAAACAACGGAAAGAAATCCAATCACTGATCCCGGTGACAAATTATCCGGTGGAGAATACAGAGATTATCGGATTGACAAATATGATGTGTTTATCGCATATGATTCTAATAGAATCGCAAGGGTATTTCAGGTGCTTGATGGCTTGTCTGATGAGAATTTTTCAACTTCAGATTGGAATATCATTTTACTTAGGTTTGGAATGAATGTAACTATGGAACCCTCGCGAGAAGCACCTGCCGCAGTCTATTGGGACAATTATCGTGGATATTTTATTGCTGTAGCTGCTTCAAGCTCACGCGGGTATCCGGTATGGACAGTTCAAATTGCACAAGCAGGATACGGACCTTGAGGGGGTGTAAATACTTAATTTCAGAAGTCGGCTAACAAAGCGTACTGGACAAGCGCCAGCACTTTACTGGGCGAACGCCAGGATAATGCACCCCGTCACACTTCGTGTGCGCCCTTACAGGATGCTTCGCGAGGGCGAGCGGCTGGACAGGCGGGAATACCCTGACGGGCACACGTGCTGCGCAATTGTGCTTCATCCTGCTCGCGCTACAACTGCTCGCGAACCATGGAAGCTAAGCGAATGGGGAATCGGCGAAGGCGGCGCAGGGTTTGCACAAGACCCTATCGTTGACTTCGACTTCATGGTACTCGTGGACGTAATCCCCACACTCATCGCAGGCGGTTTTATGTTTCCCCGCAGGCAGTGGCGGCGATGCCCGCAATTCAACCGGCTGCCAGGATAACAACAGGTCATCGGGCATGATCTGATAGGCATCCAACTGCGCTTTCCAGACAGAAGGTGCATCCGGCAGCATGGCAATGGCAGTTTCACGGCAGGCGGGATGTTCACGAACCCGCAAGGCTTGCCCGCTATCCAGGTTTACGAAAGTGGCAGCCATCTTGCCATACGGCAGCAACTGCATGAGCTGATTGGTTGGGCTGGCATGTGTCACCACGATCACGCCATCGGCAATGCAATGCCCGTTTTCCATGTAAACGAAAATCTTTTTGTGCTGAAGCGCAGGGTCAATTCGCAACTGAATGCAAGCATAACGCGCCATGCGCACGCCTAAAACCTGGCGCGGGCATAAGCGCCTATGCAGGGAAGCCGATTGTTCAAGGTGCTTTTGCAATGAGACGCTGAGCTCCATATCGGCTAAACTGCTTTCCCTATCGCAACAGCGCAGGCTTTATATTCCGGTTCTTTTGAAATGGGGTCGATCGCATCATTGGTGAGCTGGTTGGCAGCGTTGCCGGGCGCGTACAGGTCGCCCCAATGAAAAGGCATGAAGACCACGCCGGGAGCAAGGTTTTTGCTGATTTTAGCGGCGACGGTAACTTTGCCGCGCGCACTGGATACATGGATCGGCTCCCCGTCGACAATATTCCGGGAGGCAGCATCATCCGGGTGAATTTCGGCATAAGGAACAACTGCCTGGTTGGCAAGACGCTGGATCTTGCCGGTGCGCGTCATCGTATGCCACTGCGAAGCCAGCCGGCCGGTCGTGAGCGTCAAAGGGTAGGTTTCAGACGGGCGCTCCTGCGGCATGTTGTGCTTGCAAGCAATAAAGCGCGCACGCCCATCGGGTGTGGCAAAGTGCTGGTCAAGATAACGGCGCGGCGTGCCGGGGTGGTCTTCATAGGGACAGGGCCACTGGATCGCTTCGGTTTCCAGGCGTTTGTTCGTGATGCCGAACTGGTCACAGGGTGTACCAACCGTCAGCGTGCGGTATTCGTCCCAGATCGGCTCAATACCCTCATAATCGAAGCCGTCATAACCGAGGGCCAAAGCCATGCGGCTGAAAATCCACCAGTCGGGTTTCGCCTCGCCGGGCGGGAGGGCCAGCTGCAAGGTACGCGTGACGCGGCGTTCGCTATTGGTCATCGTGCCGCTCTTTTCGATCCACTGAGCAGCGGGCAAAACCACATCCGCCATGCGGGTGGTTTCAGTCTCAAAGCAATCCTGGACGATGACCAGTTCAGCTTTCGCCAGCGCTTTTTTCGCGCGCTCCAGGTTGGGTAGGCTGACCATGGGATTGTTGCAGACGATCCAGATGGCTTTAATACGCCCGGATTCCAAGCCCTGAAAGATTTCCACAGCGGTCAGCCCGGCCTGGGGATGGATGCTGCCCTCGGGGATATTCCACAACCGTTCCACCTCACGGCGCTGCTCCTCGTTTTCTATCAGGCGATAACCGGGCAGCAACTGCGAAAGCCCGCCCAGTTCGCGTCCGCCCATCGCATTGGGCTGTCCCGTTAAAGAAAAAGGACCTGCGCCCGGCTTGCCTATTTGCCCCAGCAACAGATGTAAATCGATCAACGCCTGATTCTTGGCCGTGCCCACGCTGCTCTGTCCAAGCCCCATGCAATAAAAGGAGAGCAGGGCTTTTGCG
>CAZJYB010000124.1:0-12757 GCA_964549865.1 uncultured Anaerolineaceae bacterium | reverse complement strand
GCTCGGGGCGGTTAAGCGTCAGAATAAGCGAACCAGATTCGAGGCTTGTACTGAGCGCAGTCGAAGTGGAAGAAAGAAGCGTGGGCATCCGTTTAAAAAAGCAACGGTCACGACTACGTGACCGTTGCTTATCCTTTATTCGTCCGGAAATTCGTCGTTCTGGTCGTCGTCCTCTGCATCCATTTCGTATTCCACCTTTTCGTCGTCGAGATAAACCCACAAAAGCAGGACGTGTCCTTCCGGGGTTTCCACGTTGCGTGCCGCAAGGATGGGCGCAGTCTGTTCGAGACCCATGTCGTTGCGATAATGCAAATGGATGGATGCCTTGTTATGCCAGGCGTTGTAACAGCGCTGCACCAGTGCCGGGCCATTAAATGTGCGCAGGCGCGTAAGCGCGGGCACAGAGATATTCGGGCTTTCGTTCAAGCCCATGGCCCAACCGTCGTTGACGTGCTCGAAAACGGGGGGCGGACCTTCGATGATCGTGATTTTGTCGTCCATATTGGTTACCTAGGCGGGAATATACCACAACTCAAGCGATAAGTCGTTTCAGAAATTCATTAGAATTTTGAAAGGTATTTTGTAAGTGTGATATACAAGCACCGTCCCGCGAAGTACCCGACACTTGCGCCGCACTCTCACTACGCTGCGGGGACTTCGTGCGTTTGTTGCACTCGCCGTTTGAGGCTCGCCGTTTGAGGCTCGCCGTTTGAGGCTCGCCGTTTGAGGCTCGCAGGTGAGGGTGAAGGTTGTTATCAGAAGCTTAAATTATCCAAAATAAACCTTCGGGACGTTTTTCAACTTACAACGACTTCACGATCTCTTTCGCCAACCCCGGGCCGTGATAGATCATCCCCGTATAAATTTGGACAAGGGCCGCGCCCATGCCCAGCCTGCGTTTTGCATCTTCAGCGTTCAGGATGCCGCCCACGCTCACGATCGGGATCTCCCCGTTTACACGTTTTAAAGTCTGATAAAGAACCGCCTCGCTCCTCGCCCCGAGCGGTCTTCCACTTAACCCGCCTGATTCACCCTGGTGGGTGGACTTCAACCCGTCACGCGAAAGGGTTGTGTTCGTGACGATGATCCCGTCCATTTTTGTGCGCAGGATCGAATCGACCGCGTCGTCCAGTTCTGCTTCCGTCAGGTCGGGCGCGAGTTTGACGAGGATCGGCACGCGCCGCTGGAGTCCTTTTTGTTCGAGCAGGCGTTGTTGATGCAGCTGTGTGAGCAGACTTTCCAACGCGTCGCGCCTTTGTAGATCGCGCAGCCCTGCGGTATTTGGCGAACTGATATTGACCGTCAGGTAATCTGCATATCCCGCGAAGTTTTGCAGCAATGCAAGATAATCCAATACGGCTTCTTCGTTGGGCGTATCCTTGTTCTTTCCAAGATTGACCCCGAGAATGGAGGATGTGATCTTTTTGAATTTATGTTTGCGCCGGGCGAAACCGATAATACGTTCCACAAGATTGATCTGCAACGACGGATTCAATTGCATTTGCAGGAACTCGGAACCGCGCGAAGGGAACCCCAGGCGGTTGATGACAGCTTCATCCTCCAAAAGGCGGAAGATGCGTGGAGATGGGTTGCCGGGTTGAGGCCTGGGTGTGACCGTTCCGATCTCGATGTGGCCGAATCCCAACGCGGCGATCCCGCGTATGGCCAGGCCGTCCTTATCGTAGCCCGCGGCGAGCCCCACTGGATTTTTAAAGGTCAACCCGAACGCGTGGGCAGGTTTTTCAGGAGCCTTGTAGATTTGTGAAAGCAGCCATCGGATCGGGGGGGTATTTCCGGCGATGCGCAGTAGATTCAACGTGAGCGCATGGGAGCGCTCGGTTTCCATGCGAAAGAGAAGGGGACGAAGGATTTGATACATGGTCTCGATACGGCGGCGATGGTCGAGTGGACGAAGTCTGTGTCGAGACCTCGCCGCCCACTCGACCAACGATATTTATTTTCCGCGTTTTCCCTTGTTTAGCATTTCAATTATTTTCGCGATCCTGTTCTGGCGTGTCTCTTCCCTTTTGGCTTCTTCGATCCACATCACATATTCCTTTTGATGGGTGTAGGTCAGCTTGTCAAAGAAGGCTTTGGCTTCTTTATTCTTTTTGAATTCCTTCAGCAGGTCTTTGGGGATCTCGACCACGCGCGGTTCGGTATCCGCTTCCACGGTAATTTTGATCTTATCGCCAAAGGTCTTGCCTGCCCGCTCGCGGATTTCTTTTAAAACTGGGAATATGTGACATTCGGTTCCCATACGTACCAATGTGCCGCGATACGGAACTCCCTCGATCATGGCCTTGAACTTGGGCCGCTTCGAGCCAAAGGCCTTTTCCACATCGAAAGGGACCTCGACGAACGCGCCGCCCCGCCCGCGTTTTGGATGGTGGCTGTGAAGGTATGTTTTTTAGACATAACATCTCCTTATTTATCTTCAGCAATTTTCCAGCGGCTGCGAACGGGATGCCCATTTTTGTATTCCGTCAATACAGCACTTTCAATGTCAAATTCGAACAGGACATATCTTTCCGCGGGCGCATACGAAGAGAGTTTTGTCGCCAAGGCACGCAAGTTCGCATCCTCGATCTGTTTTGCCTTTCCGGTAACGATGAACTCGCCGCTCTCTCCGCTGGTGTCTGCCACGGAACAATGGATGGCAAAACGGGCATCGCGCTGGATATCGTGTCCTTTTGGCGAGGTGGGTTCCATGAACGCGAAAAAGTGACCCTCACCGATGATCGGGGTGAACGGATGAACTCGCGGCGAACCATCCTTGCGGATCGTCGCGAGATAAGCGACTTTATCGTTCAGGCGCGTTTTTCCAAAGGCGGCGATCTCAGGAGCTTGTGTTTCCAATATTTTCCAGCTCATCGCGATACTTTCCTATTGCTTTAAGAACTTTCTCGTCTCCTCAATCTTATCTTTTTCCACTTTCCCTGTCTTTTCCCAATGATCCAGCAACTGCGTGATGGTCAACACCGCGTGCATGGAATATCCCGCCTGTTCAAGTGACTCCTTTGCGCCGGATTGCCGGTCCACCAACACAACCACATCTTTTACTTTCAATCCGGCGCTGGTCAGTTTTTCGATGGCCTCGAACTTTGAACCGCCTGTTGTGGCGAGGTCGTCGATCACAAGAGCGGTTTCCCCAGCGTGATATTCGCCTTCGATCTCGGCCTTTGTTCCGTAGGTCTTCACTTCCTTGCGCGGATAGATCATGGGATAGTTGCCTTGCAAGGACACTGCCGTCGCGATCGGGATGGCCGCGTAAGGCAGGCCGGCAAGGCGGTCGAATTTCAGGTCCTTTATCAGGGGCAGATATGCCGCGCCGATCTGTTCGAGCAGTTTCGGGTATGAGATGATCCGTCTCAGGTCAATATAGATCGGGGATTTCAACCCGGATTTTAAAGTGAACTCCCCGAATTTGATGCAGCCTGCTGCAAGCAGTTCATCTGCCAGGGAGGTAAGGGGTGGCGGAAGGGATTGTGACATCGAAGATCCATTTTACATGAGGATGATGGATTATAAGACAGGAATATGCTCGTATGTATAAAAAATCACCCCGATTTCGACGGGGTGATTTTTTATTTGCAGCTTATTGATTGACGACAGGCAGTTGCGTTATGGGAACCGAGAGTTGTACAAGTGATGCAAATACCCATGCAGTCTGACCGGGCTGCCCGGGGATCTCCACCTGGATCCATTGATCGTCGGCAGACCTGCCAAGTGCGGTGGTGGAAGCCAAAGCATCCAGTATTCCCGATTCGGGTGCGTCCAAACTGGGTGAGGAGCGCAGGTTGACTCCATTGGGGCCGGGGTTCGTCACCGCGGCAGCCTGGGCAATTGGGGTGGCCTCAGGGGTTATGGGTATTACCGGCGGGGAGGTTGGTTGTGGCACAGGGGTTATCCCGAGCAAATGTGCCAGTTCAATATCGTATTTTGCATGCAGTTCACGCGCCTGGGTAATACCTGCATTGATGACATTAACAACTGCCGCATCAGGTGAGGTCGGAGATATTGGATGACCATATAAAAAGATCAGGGTTTGTACAACCATATCCATATGAGCTGTTTGCAGGTCCTTGAGGGTTTGCGTGCAAGCCGGCACGACCAGGTCTTCCGCATCGCGCAGGATACGCTGCATTTCCGGAATAACAACCACCAATTGATTCTGCGGTGTGTTGGATGCAAGCGCCGAGTAATCATCGAACTCGCGCATCAACTTGTTGACCCTGGCCGCCTCACGCGGCAGGTTCTCGAGGGAACAGAGATCCGCAGTGGGTGTAACAGCCGGGGTTTCAGTCCCGTCTGGCGCTGCATTCCAGCTGCAGGCTGCCAGAAGCAGGGAAAAAGCAAGTGTGAGCAGGATGATGGATCGTTTCATTTTTAATTCCATTTCAAAGATCAGGAATGATTTTTCCAATTGTAGCATTGACAGGTTCCATTTGGGTGCCTTTCTTCAGCGCCTTTTTAGACCCAATTCATGGTGCCGAATCCATTGACAAAATTCAGCCGCTGAAATACAATCTTGCCCACATAGCCTATAAGGTTAGTATACTTTAGGGTATGAAAGGCAATCATGCGACTCTCCAAACGCGGTGAATACGGTTTACGGGCGATGATCATGCTGGCGGAACCCGCTGAAAAAAGCGAGGCCCTGCGTGTGGTGCAGATCAAAGAGATCTCGCAACGCGAACAGATCTCGGCCAAGTTCCTTGAGCAAATTTTACTCACCCTCAAGAACGCCGGCATGCTGCACAGCAAAATGGGCATCGGCGGCGGGTATTACCTGGCCAGGACGCCAAAAGATATCACCCTCGGACAGATCTTCCGTGTTTTGGATGGACCTGTGGCTCCGATCAATTGTGTGAGCCAGATGGCCTATGAGCCGTGCGGTTGCCCGGACGAGGAAACCTGTGGCTTGCGCCTTGCAATGAGTGATGTGCGCAATGCCATTGCCGATATTCTGGATAACACCAGCCTGGCTGATGTGACCAAACGGCAAAACGTCGTCCGCAAGAAGCTTGGGTTGGCGAAGAAATAACGATCAATAAAAAGCGCCTGGGGAGCGCGGTTTTCTTTGCCCTAAAAGCCTACTAAAACTATAGACTTTATGTGCTATGAAGGGAGCTGCCTGGAAAGATAGGATCAACTTAACCATTGCCCCGCCTGTCTTTGTACTATTATAATGAAACTACAAAGAGCGCAAGAGCATAAATAACACAATCTGCCAGGCCATCTCTTGCTGGCTGACAGCTCGTTATCGGGAATGCCATCCACAGATCTCCTGCAAAATACTGAACGACTGAACAAAGGAAAACATGTCGATCGTCCTGGATCAACTTACAAAACGCTATGAAGGCCACTCGGTTGTTAATCGGGTTTCATTAGAGATTGCAAACGGGGAATTCTTTGTGTTAATTGGGCCAAGCGGCAGCGGAAAGAGCACTGTCTTGCGAATGATCGCGGGCCTTAACACGGTTGACGAAGGACGTGTGATCTTGCACGGCCGTGACGTTACCTCAGCCACCCCTCAGCAGCGCGACGTGGGTTTTGTCTTTCAGCATTATGCCTTGTTCAAACATATGTCTGTGGCCGATAACATCGAATTTGCCTTGAGAGTTCGTAAAGTTTCCTCCGCCCAACGTCAGAAGCGCCGGGATGAACTCCTGGAGATCGTCGGGTTGGCAGGCTTGGGCGGGCGTCTTCCATCACAGCTCTCCGGCGGACAGCAACAACGCGTGGCGTTGGCGCGCGCTCTCGCTCACAAGCCTGAAGTGCTATTGCTGGACGAGCCATTTGGCGCATTGGACGCCAAGATACGTGTGGAATTGCGTCGCGCCCTGCGACAGATCCAGACTGAATTGGGCATTACAACCATTTTTGTGACCCACGATCAGGAAGAGGCTTTTGAATTGGCTGATCGATTGGGCGTTATGAACTTCGGCAGATTGCTGGAAGTAGGCACCCCCCATGAGCTTTACCAGCATCCACAAACCGAATTTGTGGCCACTTTTCTCGGAACGACTAATTTACTGGTTGGAGAATCGACAACGGACGGTGTCAAGGTGGGTCCACTCTACTTCCCACTCGACTCAGAGGCCAAACAAATTAATCAAGCATCACAACGCGTTCAGGTTTTATTTCGACCGGAAGACGTTACCCTTGCCAAACTCGATGAAGCATTGGACTCTCCACAACTGGGCCAGGGAGAGGTGGAAGAAAGCACTTTCTCCGGTTCTTTCGAACGGCTGAGGCTGCGTTTGCCTCCTATTTCGGGCGTACGTCCCATTTCTCCACCTGTGGCTTTTGGCGATGATGCTGTATTGATCGAAGCCACCCGCACACAGGATGTGGCGCGTCGTTTTCCTCTGGAGCCCGGTGTTAAAGTCAAAGTTGGAGTCCGCCGCATTCAAACGCTCATCCACCCTGGGCTGAGTTTCCTGATCCTCACAGACGGTTCAGAGTCGGCACAGGCAGCCCTGAGTTTGGGTGGTCAGATCGCCCGCCTGGCTCATGCCCACGTGACCATATTAACTTACGGCTTAGATCTTGATGTTCAACAATCATATTTACAGGAAGTGAAAGACAAACTGGGAAGTGGACTTGCGCAGGTGGAAGGACGGGCAACCGCCGGCAAGCCTGATGTGGCAATTGCCAAGGAATTGGAACGCCAACATTACGATCTGGTGATGTTGGGATTTGACAAAGAGTCGCCATCGAACAGTATCGCGCTGGCAGAGAGCATCTTGCAATCAGGCAGTCAACACCTGCTGCTTGTGCCTGAAGCTCATCCTGAACCTGCACATGCGCTGGTTTGCGTGACAAGCGGTGAACCCGGTAAAGAGGATGTGCTCTTTGCAGGACGATTTTTGCGACACCTGGGAGCGCAGGCAACGCTGCTCTCTGTCATTCCTCCGTCCGGGAATCAAGACGAACTACACAATCGCGCCCAGCGATTCCTGTCAAATGGCGTCCGAACACTGGACGTCCTGGGCGTACCGGCACAGGTTGTAATTCGCACCGGCAATGCGCACGACGAAATCATAAACCAGGTACAGGCAGGTGAACACGACCTGCTCGTATTGGGAGCACCCTTAACGAATCGAAGAGGCGAAGTATCACTGGAAGGAGTGGTCGGTCAGATCGTGCAAGACATGACTACGCATCCGGTATTGATCATCCATTCACGTTATGTTGCGGGAAACACTCATCCAATCCGAAGGAGCGATGGCCGCATCAATATCGTGGAGGACATAATTCCATAATCATAAAATAGGGATATAAATCCATGAACGCAAAATTAATGAAGCTTCTATTACTTATCGTTGCGGCGAGTCTGATCGTCGCATGCGCAGGACCCGCGGGCGAGGCTGCTGAAAGCTCTGCCCTGGAACCCCAGTCCTCAGTCCAGTTGATCCTTGGGGCTTATACAACACCGCGTGAAGCATACGGCGAATTGATCCTGCTATTTGCTGCCCAGTGGAAGGAACAACACGATCAAGAGGTAATCTTTGAAGAATCCTATCTGGGTTCGGGTGCACAATCACGAGCTGTTGTTGAAGGGTTTGAAGCCGATATTGTGGCGCTCTCACTTGACAACGACATCAAGCAAATCGCCGACGCCGGTTTGATTACGCATGACTGGCATACCCCGCTTTACAGCGGCATGGTAAGTACATCCATTGTGACCTTTGCTGTTCGCAGCGGAAATCCCAAGGGTATTCAGGATTGGGCGGATCTGGCACAACCCGGCCTCGAGATTTTAACGCCCGACCCCGCGACCAGCGGCGGCGCGCAGTGGAACATTCTGGCACTGTACGGTGCTGCATTGCGCGGTCATGTAGATGGCGTACCTGCCAATGATGAAGCTGCCGCTACAGAGTTCCTCAAGTCTGTGCTTGCAAATGTGCTCGTGTTTGACAAGAGCGCGCGTGACAGCATCACAAACTTTGAAGCCGGTGTGGGCGATGTGGCGATCACCTACGAGAACGAGGTCCTTGTTGGGCAGCAAGCCGGGCAGGATTATAAGTTGATCATCCCCAGCTCCACGATCCTGATCGAGAATCCCGCCGCTATCGTGGACACACATGTGGACGCGCATGGGACGCGCGAAGTAGCTGAAGCATTCGTCCAGTTCCTCTCTACCAAAGAAGCCCAGGAAATTTTTGCCAAACATGGCCTGCGCGCACTTGACGCGGATGTAATTGCAGCGACCACAGACCTGTATCCTGCCGTAACTGATTTGTTCACGATTGATGAGCAGTTTGGTGGTTGGGGTGAAGCAGGCGCGAAGTACTTTGGCGATACAGGTATCTACACCCAGGCCATCATCGACGTCCAGACAAAATGACGAATACCACTCCTCCATTGACGATCCCGGACACTCCCCGCCGCGCCCCCTGGGGCCGGTGGGGAGTGCAGTCCGCCGCGTTCACCTACATTACAGTGATGCTGTTGATCCCGATGGCCGTTATCTTTCGGGACGGCTTGCAGGATGGGCTGGTCACACTGTGGCAATCCGTTTCACTGCCGATCGCCTGGGGCGCTCTCAAGTTAACGCTCTGGACCTCGGCGCTGATGGCTGTGATCAATGCGGTCATGGGAACCCTGACCGCCTACGTTTTGGTGCGCTACAGTTTCCCCGGCAAATCGTTCCTCAACGCGATCGTGGATCTTCCCCTGGCTATTCCAACCCTGGTAACAGGTGTAATGCTGGTGGTGCTTTACGGCCCACAAACTTTTATTGGCGGCTGGTTCCAGGAACAATTTGACTGGCGTATCATCTTTGCTCCACCGGGCATTATTCTTGCACTTCTGTTTATTAACTTTCCGTTTGTGGTGCGTGCGGTTCAACCCGTATTGGAGAGCCTGGATCGTGAATCGGAGGAAGCCGCTGCAACCCTCGGGGCCGGCTCGGCAACGATCTTCTGGCGCGTCACTTTGCCAGCTTTGTGGTTATCCATCGCCAGTGGCGCATTGCTCAGTTTTGCCCGGGCGATCGGCGAATTTGGGGCCATCGTGATCGTGGCCGGCAACATTCCCTTGCGTTCCCAGACCGCGGCCGTATACGTTCTCGGCCAGGTTGAATCAGCCAACAGGCAGGGAGCGAGCGCCATGTCCATCGTAATGCTTTCGCTGGCATTTGTATTGATCCTGTGTGTTGACTGGCTTAGGCGGCGCGGGCAAAAGGCGGGTACGGCATGACAACTGCGCCAAAGTTTTCACCCCGCGGGCGTACTACACCTTCGCGCCCCGGACGTATTTCCCGGCCAATTGACATCTGGCGCCGGCGATTGCTGATCGGGATCGTGATCGTTTATGTAGGAGTATTGATCATCGCGCCGCTTGCAGGGTTGGTTACAGGTGCCTTTGCCGAGGGGGTCGGCGCGATCATTACAGCCTTGAGCGAGGAGGCTGTATTTTCTGCTTTTCGGCTGACAGTGTTTATCGCTTTGATCACAGTCGTGGTCCACGCAGTGTTTGGTACCGCGCTCGCCTGGGTATTGGTGCGATACCGCTTCCCAGGGCATAGGTTGTTGAATGCCCTTATAGACTTGCCTTTCGCCGTATCGCCGGTGGTGGTGGGGTATATGCTGCTCCTGCTCTTCGGTCGTAATGGTCTACTGGCGCCAGTGCTTGATGTGCTCGAAATAAAAGTGGCCTTTGCCGTACCGGGCATGATCCTGGCTACCATGTTTGTAACCCTGCCATTTATGGCGCGCGAGCTTATCCCCGTGCTGGAAGCATTTGGCGTCGAGCAGGAACATGCGGCAGCGACTTTGGGTGCCAGCGGTTGGCAAACGTTTTGGCGTGTGACTTTCCCCGCCTTGCGTTGGGGATTCATTTACGGTGTTATCCTCACTTTTGCGCGCGCTTTGGGTGAGTTTGGCGCAGTGCTGGTGGTGGGAGGCGGGGTGCAGGGACGCACCGAAACTGCCACGCTTTTCATTTTCCGTTCTCTCGACGAGCGTCAGCACGTCGGCGCGTACAGCGCGGCCCTGGTGCTGGGCCTGATATCCCTGATCCTTGTGGTGGGTACTGAACTTCTTCGCCGAAAAGAAAAATAGTGTGTAACTGATTCTAAGTAAGTGCCTGAAAACCTCACCACACCGTTCGTGCCGCCGTTGTTCGCGGCATGAACGATGTGCCTTTGTGGTAAAAACCAGACTTTTCAGACGCTCTCTAAACAACAAGGCGGCCGGCCGCCATTTGCTTTGGCGTTATGCATGCCCGTGAAGGGTATAATCCCGTCCGTTGAACACCATTGTGTTCTTCTTGATTGTAGAGACTCTCCCGAGAATGACACAATCGAGAAAGTTGAAATCTTAATTCGAGAAGGATACATTTTCATGGACGTCAATATCCTGGTATTTGTTCTGGTGGGTTTTGTAGCGCAAATGATAGACGGTGCGTTGGGGATGGCATATGGCGTCAGTTCGAATACGTTTTTACTTAGTCTGGGCATTCCCCCCGCAGCTGCCTCTGCCAGCGTGCATATGGCTGAAGTTGTAACGACCGGCATTTCCGGTTTTTCACACTGGAAGCTTGGCAATGTAGATTGGAAACTGGTGCGTCGCTTGCTGCTGCCTGGCGTGATCGGTGGCGTGGTAGGGGCTTATATACTCACCTCGATCGATGGAAATATCATCAAGCCCTATATCGCGGCCTATCTTCTGGTGATGGGCGGGATCATCATCTATAAGGCATTTACGATGAAGCCGCGTCATAAACCGGATGAATATCACGGCCCGCGCACCAGCCTGCTCGGTTTATTCGGTGGGTTTTGCGATGCAATCGGCGGCGGGGGTTGGGGTCCGGTAGTTACCTCGTCGTTGGTGGCGCGCGGAAAGAATCCGCGCATGACGATCGGTTCAGTGAATTTCTCTGAATTTTTCGTTGCTTTGGCACAGTCCATTCTATTCATATTTGCCCTGAGTTTTGGACAGTATTGGAAGATCATTTTAGGCTTGCTTATTGGTGGGGCGATCGCCGCCCCCATTGCGGCAAGTCTCTCGCAAAAACTTCCCGTCAAGACTTTAATGATCATTGTGGGAATTCTGATCATTCTGCTGAGCATTCGCACGATCTATCTGGCAATGCAATAAGCACAAGCGGGGGCCGTCTTTGCTGTGGCGTTATGCATGCCCGTGAAGGGTATAATCCAACGTATGAAACACCTTCGCGTTCTGCTTCTTTCGCTCACGATCTTCACCTTGTTCCACGCTGTTTTCGCGCAATCAAGCGACCCGCTTGCGATTGTCATGACGGCTGACGGCCCGATCATGCCGCCCATGTTGGAATATTTCAAGCGCGGCATTGAAACTGCCGAGCGCGAAAATGCGGAAGTGCTCATCGTTGAATTGAATACCCCCGGCGGCAGCGTGGATACCATGCTCGAAATGATCCAGGTGATCGGCGATAGTGAAGTGCCGGTGGTCATCTATGTTTCGCCCAATGACGCCATCGCCGGAAGCGCGGGCGCGTTGATCACCATGGCAGGCCATGCCTCGGCCATGGCGCCGCGCGCGGCCATTGGCGCGGCCAGTCCCATCGAAAGCAGCGGCGAAAACATTTCATCAACCCTCGAATCAAAAGTAAAAGAGATCCTTAAAGCCAAGGCGCGCACGCTTGTAAACCGCCGTGGAGCGGAAGCAGTTGAACTGGCTGAAGCCATGATCGATGAAGCCAAAGCCGTTACTGCAGATGAAGCGCTCGATGCGGGGTTTATCGATTTTGTTGCGGATGATACGGAAGACCTGCTTCAACACCTGAACGGATTTACCGTCCGCACAAAAGATGGAGAGCGAACACTCAACACCGAGGATGTTCGTACTGAACCGCTGGAGATGAGTTTTATCGAGCATTTCCTGCTCTTGCTCACAGACCCAAATATCTCATTCCTGTTGCTTGCCATTGGTGTGCAGGCTGTCCTGATCGAAATATCCAGCCCAGGAGGTTGGATCGCGGGATTCATCGGCGCGGTCTGTCTCACGCTCGCGACCTATGGCATGGGGGTATTGCCGGTCAACTGGTTTGGGATCCTCTTCTTTATTATTGCATTCGTCCTGTTCATTCTCGATATAAAAGCGCCCACACATGGCGCGCTGACCGTCGCGGGTGTTGCATCCTTCATTGTCGGTGCGCTTGTGTTATTCAACTCGCCGGGCACGCCGGAGTTCCAGCAGGTATCGGTTCCGCTTGTCATTGGTATGGGTATTTTCATCGGCCTGATATTCTTCGGCATCCTTTTGCTGGCCTTACGCGCGCAGGATAGGCCGATCCAGACTGGGGCCGAGTCACTGATCGGGAAAACAGGATCAGCCCGAACGTTCGAAGGCGAGGCGGGACAGGTCCAGGTGGAATCCGAACTATGGAGCGCGGAAAGATCCACAGACTCGGACCCGATCGGTAAGGGCGACCGTGTGGAAGTTGTCGAAGTTCGTGGTTTACGATTAAGGGTCAAAAAGATAAAATAATGTACTGCGACATTCATGTCGCAATGCGAGATAAATCTCGCAGTACGAAAAAAGGACCTTATGCCTGCTACAGCTACGAGAGATAGAGTCAAACCCGAAACAGATTCGCGCCCGTTGCGCCGCCCGGAATGGATCAAGGTGCGCGCGCCTTCCGGCGAAACCTACGAACGCGTCTTGTCGTTGATGCGTTCGAAGGAATTACATACTGTCTGCGAAGAAGCGATGTGCCCGAACCTTGGCGAATGTTGGGGAAGCGGCACGGCCACCTTCCTGAT
>CAZJYB010000123.1:0-12999 GCA_964549865.1 uncultured Anaerolineaceae bacterium | reverse complement strand
TGTTGTCAGAAGCTTAAATTACTCGAAATAAACCTTCGGGACGGTGCTTGTGTGTTATTTCCGATAATGTCTATTTACTGGCTAATGGGAGTTGCACGTTTCAGGATCTTCTCGGCTTCAGGTCCTTCGGCCCATACTGGCTGATAGGTATAGTAGTTTATCGAAATAGGGTCTAATTCCCAGCTTTCAAGCTGTGCACCGTTAAATATGACCTCCACCACAACCCCCTCACGTCGGTGGTTTTGACCCTGATCGAATACAAAATTCCCAAGCGCATAATAGGTGACGCCGTTCGGAAAGACCTCCACCGGCTGGACAATGTGCGGGCCGTTGCCAATGACCAGTGAGGCGCCTGCATCCAGAAATTCCTGGGCCCACATTCGTTGTATGGCTTCCGGCTGGGAGGCATATTCTATTCCCCACTGCGGTAAAACAACGACCACATCTGCCACCTTTCTGGCAGAGGCAATGTCGCTCTTTATTTGTTCGATCATTTCGGGGGAAAGGGGGGCGGTGCCGGGATTATTCTCGGTGGCCCAGACCCGTTTGTCAATTTGATTGACGGCCAAAAAAGCAAAGCGTACGCCCTGTCTTTCCAATATCACCGGCAGACGCGATGTATACAGGTTTTCGCCTCCACCAACTGGTTCTATACCTGCTGTTGAGAGGTTGCCCATCGTATCCAGAAAAGACTGATCTTTGCAGTTGAATCCTTTTTCACCACAATCCTTGCTATGGTTGGTGGCCACGCTTATCACATCAAACCCGGCAAACTGCAGGCCCTGTACCATGTTCTCGGGACCGATCAAATTGGTGCTATCCGGGCAGGACATGGGATATGATTCGTCTGAAATCGTGCCATCCAAACTGCCGATGGTAATATCTGCGGAACGCAATTTTTCTGCGACAAATCGAAACGGGTGTGTGAAGTCGCCGGCGATGATGGATTCCTTGGCCACACAGCGACCCAGGTTGATATCACCAGTAAACATCAAGCTGATCCGTGCGGGAGCTTCCACGGCGGGCGCCGGGTGGTTTTGGAGGAAGCTTTCCTGCTTCGTTTGAAGGGCTGCGCGCCTGAGTACGGGAGCATCGGGCCGAGCAACAGTCATCTCAATGATCATTGAGATGACTGTTAAAACGGCCAGAAATTCAAGGGTTCTTATGAGTTTCATTTGCGGTCATAAAATCGACCTGTTTAAATAACAGGTCGATTGTGGAATCATGATACTTTCTGAATAGGCAACGTTAAGTAGAACGTTGTCCCTTTCCTGAATTCGCTTTCAAACCAGATCCTGCCTCCCTGCAGTTCGATCAAATTCTTTGTGATGCTCAGGCCAAGCCCGGTGCCCGGCGCCTCGCGCACTTTGTCGTCTGAAGAACGGAAAAAATTGCTGAAAAGTTTTTGCTGATCTTCGGGCGTCATGCCTAGGCCGTTGTCCTGTATATTGATCTGGATCATGCCGTCCACCTGGTGAGCCTGTATCTTGATCACGCCGCCTTCGGGTGTGTATTTGTTCGCATTGCTGATCAGGTTCGTCAGGATCTGTGCAAGACGATTGCGGTCACACCATACTTTTGGCAGCTCGTCTGAGATATCCACCGTGAGGCGTTGTCCCTTTTGTTCCACCTGTGTCTTTGTCAATGTAACCACTTCGTCGACCACATCCCAAACAGGCACGGCTCTGGGTTCAAGGCGCAGGTTCCCGCTTTCAATGCGGGAGATATCAGCCAGATCTGAAACAAGTGTGGCCATTCGATTGACATTGTTACGGATCGTGGTCAGGAAATTGGTCTGGTTTTCATTCAATGCGCCGGTGGCCCCGGTAAGCATCAGGTCGCTGTATCCTTTAATGGAGGTCATCGGTAGTTTGAGCTCGTGCGAGACGACGGATACGAACTCCGACTTGGACTTGTTCGCCGCCACCGCCTCATCCCTCGCCTCGGCCAGTTCCTCCGTCCTATGTTCGACTCTTTCCTCGAGGCTGGTGTACAACTCATTCAAGTGATTGGTCATCGAGTTGAAATTTTCGCTAAGAAGCGTGATCTCATCCTTGAATACAAGGTAGGAAATATTCACCTGCTGGTTGAGATCACCCTGGCTGATATTGCTGGTTGCCTCTGTGAGCTGAACAAGCGGACGGGTAAAGGTAAGAAAGGCTGCGATCCAGAACCAAAGCGCGGTGATCGCAAATACACCGGTCACTGTGAAAAGAATGAGTTGAATACCCTGGCTAAGACTGAACAGTTCGTCAATGGGCTGCGCGACCAGCACCGAACCCTGTTGATTGCCGGAAACTGTGAGCGGGTGACCAAGCAGACGGTATTCAGTGCCATCGCTGTAATTCACGTTCGCCGCCGGTAGTGCGGCACTCTGTAACCAGCCTTCGTTGATCAACTTTTCATACCCCGTGGCTTCGTCGATCGTGGAGATGATCGTGGAATTGTCCCTGACAATGGCGATATCGGTGTCGATGATCTGGCTGATGTTTTCGATATACGCCTCGTCCATGTAAAATGCGGTCAGTACCATACCGACAAGTTGATTCGTCTGCGGGTTATATACAGGCGCCGCACCGATCACCTGAGAACCCTGTGATGCGATCGCGACATCACTGACCGGGTTTTCGCTGTTCAAGGCCTCCATGATCAGATTTTCGCGTATGCGAATGGCGCTCTCGCTGACTTGCAGTCGGCGGGCCACATTTGGGCCGCCATAAAACAGGGGTTGATCGCCGGGTTTGAAGTCGGATGTGTAAAGCGAAAGTTCCTGAAGCCCGAGATCCTCCTTGATCGCTGGCAATGAATCTGCCGAGGTATTTCCCAGGAACACACCGGTCACCTTTGCTTGATTCGCAAGAAGTGTGGCATTGTTGCGGGCCAGGGTTTCTGAATTTTCGATCAAGGCGCCAACCGAGTCTGCGATCTCGCCAAGCCTGCGATCGGCTTCCTTTTCAATGCGTCCGTTGATGATCAGGTTTGTTAAAGGAGAAAGAATGACCACAAGCACAAGGATGGTGGCCGCAAGCGGAAACACCAGTTTTGCCTGGATATTTAGATATTTTTCGTTGATTAATCTTTGGATTGCGTGCATAAGACTTGGACTAGCCGATCCGGCGCCGGAACCAAAGCAAGCCGCCGGTGGTGACCAGGATAACGAGCACGCCCGCCCCAACCACCACCATGGGAGAGGTGAATATGTTTTCGGATTCTTCAGTGGCTAATGCTTCCGGCGCCATTACGACGAAATCCGGATTCAAGGCTGCGGCGGGAATTTCATTATTGACCGCGGGCAGCCCATTCCTGAGATAGAAAACGATCGCATCCACATCTTGCGGGGTAAGAGCAGCGTACGCGTACCATGGCATGAGGATCAAACGCCGACCATCCTTGGCCACGCCTGATACCAGCGCGCGTTTGATATCTTCCTCGCTCCAGTCGCCAATGCCGGTTTCGGCATCCGGCGTGATATTGCCGCCGTATACAATTCCCCATGGTCCTTCATAGGGCTGCCTGCCTGCAAGGTATTTGTCCATGAGAGGGGCGCCGGTAGCCGGGTCCACTGGCGTATGACAATCTGTGCATCCGGTTACGCTGTTGACGAGATAGGCGCCGCGGGCCGCCTTGTCGGCTGGATCCGGTGCGACGAAGCCCTGCTGATATGGTAATGTGGGCATTCCCTGCGTATTCACGGTTTTCTCGGGAACTGTATTACTTATGGCGTTCACGGAACGTATGAAGGCAACAACCGCATCCACATCTGAATCTGCCATGGTGTTGTAAACGTGATAAGGCATTACCGGGAACAGGGTCTGGCCTTTTATGTCCAACCCGGTTCTCATGGCGATCTTGACCTGTTCGTCTGTCCATGTGCCGATGCCGGTGGTTTCATCCGGTGTAACATTGCGCGAGAACACCACACCCGCCGGGCCGAGAGGGAAGGCCCGTCCGCCCGCGAGGAATTTATCGACATCGAGCGCGTCGTTTCCATCAAAGGCCAGCGTCTTGATCTGATCGATGGTGAGGGTTTGGGGGTTTTGGTACTCGGCTTTATCGGGCGTATGGCAGGAAGTACATCCTGCGACGGTGGCGATATATCTTCCCTGTGCCAGGATATCACCCTGGGTGTGGTTCCCAGCACCTGCCGATCCTGAAAAAGAGGCTAGACCCAAAAAAGCAAAAACAAGCGCGAGTGTAAAAACGAAAAGAGTACGCATAATTGGCCATCCTTGTTTCAACGATAAGTGCTTGAATTTTCACGATTATAAGGCCCTACCATGCAAAAAAAGTATTCAAATTTGATAACAAGATCCTTTCGGTTTTGAGAAGCTTATTCGAGGCGGTTCCAGGCACAACGTCACGCGAGAGGCGTTGAAATGAGTTTACTTTCGCCATGCCTGAAAAACGCCGATCGCCAGGCAGATCATAGACGGCCAGAATGTAAAGAAAAATAAAAGCCCGGGGCCGATCGGATTCGGGTTTGGGTCGGGCCACAATCCAATTTCTGCAAGAAGAATAATAGTAAACAGAGGACAGGATCCAAGCACGAAGAGGGCAGTGCCCACCTGTATCCATCGATTCGCAAGAAATTTATTCATTGGAAATATCCTGTTTTGTCAGGTGTTCGGGTTATGATTTTCTTTCATCCCCAGAGGTGTTGGTAATCCATCCAGGCTGCGCAGATTCTTTTCGTGTTGATAGGTCTCGAGGCCGGCTTGCCCTCGTTGCTCGGCCCACTTGAAGTGATGGTCGCGCTCGCCGACGTATTCGTAGAGAGAGACACCGAACCCGCACGAAGTTTGTACCTTTGAAATATCCGCCACGATCAACTGCCTGGTGCTGGGATATATTGTAAATTGGGCACTCATGGATTCCCACTCTGAGTTACCGGGCAACACGGTATATCCTTTTCCATATAAGCGTAGAATGTTCGGATTTCCCTCAAAGGCGCAGAACATGATGGTGACGCGTCCATTCTCCAGTGTGTGAGCGGAGGTCTCATTCCCACTGCTGATCAGGTCCATGTATGCCACGCGGTTTGGTGAAAGGACGCGGAAGCAATCTAGCCCCTTGGGTGAAAGATTAATGTGACCCTCCGCGCTGAGTGGGGCGGTGCTGACGAAGAACATGTGCTGTTTTTCGATAAAATCTTTGTGTTCGTCTGAAATACTTTCGTGAAATTTTCCCATGAATTTTCCTTTGTACCCTGTTTTAATATCTAATCTAATTTCAAAATGAATTCTTCAATATCTGCGACCTTGTCCTCGCCATGCATCTTGAACCCGCACTTTTCCAGGGCCCTGCGCGAACCCATATTATGCTTCGCCACATGAGCATAGAGTGGACGCTCATTTATATGTCCCAAAAATGCAGCAAGCGCTTTTGTCGCAATGCCCTTGCCCCAGTGTTCCTTTCCGAGCCAGTAACCGACTTCGCGTTCACCAGGTGCACTCCAACTCACTAAATTACCGGCCACATGACCGTCAAACAGGATGGTTTTCAAGATGACAGTTTCATCGCCCATGATCTTCCTCCAGTGCGCCATGAACGCCTCCCGCTCCCGCGCCGGGAAGGCTGCCATTTGATTGGCTTCGGGGTCGAGTTGCTGCTCGAGGAAAATGGGGAGGTCACTCTCGATCACATCGCGGAGTAGTACATCACCCGTCACGGATTATTTTCAGGTTGTCATGGAAGACAAATAGATCGTTATTAAGATCGCAGCGCCAACCTTGCCTTTGCGATATCGCCACCCGGACGCGCCTCTGTAATGATCGTGCCGATCTGCCAGAAGATATTGAAGATCAACAGGATCGATGCGCCTGGCACATCTGCGTAATACGTGTACAGCGTGGCGAGCGTACTGAATACAACCGTTCCCACGAGGCCTGCGCTGTACATGAGTGCCCTGGCGGTGGGAGAGGCAGCCTTTAGCGAGGCCGGGTCGGCATGTGCTGCAAAGAAGGGCAAACGTTCGAAGATCTGCCGCATTACCGGTGGAAAATTGGATGCGTGAGATGACCCGCCCACCGAGTAATGGGTGAATTTAATACCAGCCAGCCGTCCAACCACGTAGTGGGATAACGAATGCGTGCTAAAGTAGATCAGCAGGTAGCCTGCGATCATCTCGATCACGCGCGGGCCGGCAGGTTGTGTACTGAGGCATAGCAGCACAGTTCCCAAAGCTATTCCGCTGAGTTGAATTAAATTCCCAGCAACGATCGATACGATCTTGCGGGGTTTTCGACCGGGTTTCGTTGAGTTGTTCATGATTCTTCTCCATAAGAAAAGCAAAAGTATTTATGCATAACGAATTCAGCGTAGTATAAGCCCATTTCTAAAATGAAACAAAAAGTGGACGAGATAAACCTCGCCCTTCTTCCTTTGCTTATCTTCGGTTTCGATCTCCGCCGCGGCGATAACCACTTCGGTCACCCGCGCCAATGCAGATACCAGGGTACCTTGGAGCCTGAGAATGGCCGCGGATCTCTTTCATATTCCACGATGATCGGCGACAACAAAAGGAGGAAGACGAGCGTAAACAAAAGGATGCCTCCAATTAGGGTTTGAGACTCGACCAACCAGAGCGGCCAGATATTTTTGCCGATCCCGAATCTTACACCTGCAGTGGAGACGCTCAAGATCGCGAGCAACCATAGCATTCTGCGCTTTGTTATGCGGGCGATCAGTCTTTTTCGAAGCTCGCGTTCAGTGCGTGGGGGAAGCGTCTCGCTATCCTCTAACAGCTTTTCATATTCTTCTTCAGTTTGCATAATTTACTTACGACCTGGTCATGAAATTGTCGCGAAGAGCCACCCAGCTATCGCTTATACAGTCCATACGATCATAGCATCAGCCTAAGAAGGAAAAGCGGACGAAGATATCTTCGTCCGCTTTGGGTCCTTTATTTTCGATTTCTATCTCCGCCACTGCGATTTCCGCCACGGTCTCCGCCCCCGCCGCGATAACCGCCGCGGTCACCACTGCCACCAGTTCGCGGTCCGCCGCGACTTCCACTACTGCCGCCAGAGCGACCACCTTTATCTTTTTCGCGTGCTTCTTCGGCAGACCAGCCTTCGAGCACAGCCTGACGTGACAAGCGGATCTTGCCCGCGGGGTCAATGTCTGTGACCATGACGGTCAGTTCATCGCCAAGTTGACAGACGTCTTCCACAGTGTTTACCCGCTCACTGGCCAGTTGCGAAATGTGCACGAGTCCGTCTATGCCCGGCATGATATTTACGAACGCGCCGAATGGTTCGATGCGCACGACCTTGCCGGTGTAGATATTCCCCACCACTGCAGATTCACCGAGCGCTTCAATACGTTCCTGTACGCTCTTTGCGCCTTCTCCGCCGGTCGAGGCGATATAGACAGTGCCGTCTTCCTCGATGTCGATCTTGACTTTGTATTCTTCCTGCAAGGCGCGGATGTTCTTTCCGCCGGGGCCGATCAGCGCGCCGATCTTGTCCACTGGGATCTTCACAGTGATAATGCGCGGCGCGTGCGGCTTCAGATCTGCGCGTGATGTTGGCAGTACAGCCAGCATCTTTTCCATGATGAACATGCGCGCGGTATATGCCTGTGTCAGCGCTTCCTTCATCATTTTGGCGCTCAAGCCGCTGATCTTGATATCCATTTGCAAAGCGGTGATCCCGGCAGCGGTGCCAGCAACCTTGAAGTCCATATCGCCGAGATGATCTTCGGTGCCTTGAATGTCGGTAAGAATTTTATAGCGACCGGTTTCGTCGGTGATCAGCCCCATTGCAACGCCCGCGACAGGCGCCTTGATCGGCACGCCGGCATCCATTAAGGCAAGGGTCGATCCGCAGACGGAACCCATTGATGTGGAGCCGTTCGAGGACAATGCCTCGGAAACAATGCGGATGGTGTAGGGGAACGTCTCTTCTGCTGGGATGACCGGCTCGAGCGCACGCTCGGCCAATGCTCCATGCCCGACCTCGCGCCTGCTCTGCCCACGAAGGGGTTTGGCTTCGCCCGTACTGAACGGAGGGAAGTTGTAGTGATGTAAATACCGTTTGGTCTTGTTGGGTGAAAGGTTATCGAGTTCCTGCGCCTCGCCCAAAGTGGCAAGGGTCGCAAAAGACAGGATCTGGGTCTCGCCGCGTGTGAACAATCCTGTTCCATGTGCACGGGGCGATACGTTCACTTCGCACCAGATCGGGCGGATATCCGTCGGGCCGCGTCCATCCGGGCGTTTCCCCAACCCCAGGATGCGTTCGCGCACAATGGCCTGTTCAGCAAGTTCGAACGCCTCGCGGAAAGAGTTGACCGGGATGTAGTCCAGTGGGTTGGCACCTTCCGGTACGAAGCACAACTCGGCTTCGGCCGCTGTTTTTATTTCGGTCATGCCCGAATAGAAATCGTTCTTGCTAAGCGGTTTCTCGAGCAGGTCATTCATGGGTTTGCTGACGCGATCGAAAACTTTTTTCTTCACTTCCGCGTCCGGCAGGTGAAGCTTGACCTCACGTTTCGCCTTGCCAACTTCAGCGGCCATCTTGAGCTGTATTTCAACCAGCGGCTGGATGGATTTGTGCCCGAGGTCCAGCGCTTCGGCCATCACTTCCTCGGGGACTTCATTCGCTCCACATTCCACCATGAGGATCGCGTCTTTGGTGCCAGCCAGCCGGAGGTCCAGGTCGGAGGCATCCATTTCCTCGAAGGTCGGGTTGACAACGAACTCGCCGTTCACGCGTCCAATGCGAACCGCGCCAACGGGTCCGCCCCATGGGATGTCTGAGATCACGATCGCGGCTGAGGCGGCGTTGATCGCGAGGATATCCAGCGGATTAATGCCATCGGCTGAAAATGAGTACATGATGACCTGTACCTCATTGCGCATGCCATCCTGAAAGAGGGGGCGCAGGGGGCGGTCTGTGAGGCGCGCAGTGAGAATCGAATCCGTGGAGGCGCGGCCTTCGCGGCGGAAGAACGAACCGGGGATCTTGCCTCCGGCATACATTCGTTCTTCATATTCCACTTGCAAAGGGAAGAAGTCAATGCCTTCGCGTACACCGCCCATGGTGGCTGCGGCAAATACGAGGGAATCACCGACGCCGAAAGTGACCGCGCCACCAGCCAGGCCGGCGAGTTTGCCGGTCTCAAAAGTGAAGGTGCGCGACCCAACAGTGGTTGAGTAACGTTTTGCTTCGGGTTTCATAAATTGTCTCCTGTTGGGGCGGGGTCACCCCGCCCGCACAATTATTTTCCGCCATGGTCAGGGACTGAAGAGCGACGGCAATCTGTAGTGGCGAATTCATTCGCTTTTGACGATTAAAATCGTCACTACGTTACAAGCGCTATTCAATTCCTGACAGCGGACCAAAATGTAGGGGCACGATATATCGTGCCCCTACGGGGTGACGTTCAATATTTACTTGCGGCGGAGCTGCAAACGATCGGTTACGGCCAGATAGTTCTTGTAATTGCTTGTGCGCAAGTACGTGAGCAATCGGCGGCGTTGACCAACCAGTTTGAGCAATCCACGACGACAGGATTGATCCTGCTTGTTGTTCTGCAAATGCGCAGTCAACTGGGTGATGCGGTTGGTGATGATGGCAATTTGCACTTCCGGCGAACCGGTGTCTTTTTCGTGGCGATGAAAATCCTCGATCGCCTTGGTCTTGATTTCTTTCGCGAGCGGCATGACGTATGCTTCCTTTCTGCTAGATTTTGGCGGCAAGTACACCGCACTTCGCAGGTCTCCGTGCCCACAGCCTAAACCGTAGGGCAGGACCAGTCACGGGCGGAGATTATACCAGAAAAATTTAAGGCTTCAACGTGCTGCCGGTGCCGAATTACACCTCTGTTTGGATGGCGCTGCCACTTTCGTAGCGGCGCAATCCCAGGCGAAAGACCAGAATTGCAAGCCCCAGAAATGCCGCTGCACCGAAAAGTAGCTGGCCCAACGTCTGCCAGGTGAATTCACGGACGAACTCCGCTGGCACAGCTCCGATCAAGGCAGCGGGGATGATAGTGAACAGGATCAGCTTGGCATAACTATCAAAGAGTGTGATCGGGTAGATGCCGAAGGTCAGCATGGCGTTGAGCACGAGGTTGCTGAAGTTGGACATCGTGCCGAACCAGAACGCCAGACTCTGCGTCAGGATGAGGAATGCCGCGAAAACGGTGGCAGCTAACAGGATCGCGAGAACGTAGCGAGCAAGTCCATCCCATGTGAAATACCCGGAAAGCCCATAGCTCAAAAATCCGTAGATAAAATCCCCAACTCCGCTGGAGATCATGCGGCTTGCAACCGTGTGGAGCAGAACGGGCCGCGGCATCGAAAGATAATAATCGAGGCGGCCCTTGGAAATGACCTCGCTGAGCATGAAGGCGTTGCCAAAGAAGACGCTCACTAGGCCAAAGGCGCTGGCCAGCACACCGAAGGTGACGTACATGTCATTCACGCCCCAGCCGCGCACATCCTTGAAACGGTCGAAGAAAATGATCCAGATCGCGAAATACATGAAGTTGTTCAGGATCATGCCGAACATCTGTGTAAGAAAGGAGATGCGATATTCCATCGCAGATTGTAAATTTGCCTTCCAGATGGCAAACAGGAATTTAACTTCTTTCATTTCAGCCACCGTTCACCGTTAATTGCATCAGCCCGCGGCGATAAACGATGACGAGCAGCAGACTCAACACCAGGATCCACACAAGCTGCAAGCTCAGCACGTTGATAAATAACTCGACACTCGGTGTCACGAACAGCCTTGATGGACCATAGATCGCGCTCGCAAAAGGCAGGGACTTCGCAATAACCTGCAGCCATTGCGGATAAAAATCCAGGGGGATCAACATGCCGCCCAAAACAAAGGAGAGTTTTTGATAGATCCAGGTAAAGGCAGAGACGTCCTCCACCACGAAAGCAGACAAACCGATCATGGCGTTGATACAGAAGTGCAAAGTCCACGCGCCGATAATTGCCGGCAAAGCAATGATGAATCCCTCGGGCTGGTCCGGTGCACCAACCAGGAACCAGACTGTGAGGCTGCCGAAGAGCGCATTCACAATGGCGCGGAAGATCGTTTCGCCCATGGATGTGCTGAATTGATAGAGCAGGAAATCGTACGGTTTGTTGAGGATGTACGCGATCGAGCCGTCTTTTACATTTTCAGACATGGTGCGTGCGAGCGGGGGACGGCCCAATTCGATGGTCTCTGCCAGCATGAGATACCACATGGTATCACGCAGGCTGAGCCCGCCAATCACATCTGCGCCGGCTGCGCTGTACGTGACTTTCCACAGCTGGTAGAAGATCCACATGAAAGGGATGATCATCAAACTGCGGCCGACCAACTCACCGGGATAGGCAAGTGAGTTGATGAGCGTGATCTGAAAGATGGACCAGTATTTTCCGAACGTTTTCATTTGCGCGTAGCCAAAGAAAAGTAATAGATTGGATCTAGAACTGCCTCAATGCCAGCGTGGTCGACAGGATCTCGTTTGCAAGATAATCGCGATTGAACAGTTTTTCATTTTGCATGACCTGCAAGTGCAGGCTTCTCAGCAGGTTGCGCGTGTTGAAATATGCGTTGTGCGCTGGCAGGGATTCAAAAGAGCCTTTCCACTTGTGTTTTCTTGGGGCGGTAAACGAATGCAGCCATTGCTTCATGAAGAATTCGTCCAGCAGTTGACGTTGATTGGCCGCGATAACGACCCTTACCAGCCGGTCGTCCTCACCGTAGGCGTAGATCCAATCGACGGGTGTTGTGATCTTGTCTGCGACGGCGTTGAGGATCTGTTCCAACTCAACACGTGTGAGAAAGCGATTGGCCACAAGCACCGAGAGCAGGTCTGCCGTGTGGGCGAGGGCGTGTGCCCAGCCCTTTTCAGGGACATATCCGCGCGGGTCCTGTTCTTCTGCGAGATAAGTCAGCGATTTATTGAAAATACTGAAGACGTCGTCCCTTTCCAGGATGATCCTTTTGTTATCCGTATGAATGATCTCTGCGAGGAATAATACGGAAAAGGCCCTGAGAAAAACGCCGTCGGTATCGCGCTCGCCGAGTCCGTCCTGCAGGTTGATCACAAGGCGCATGATATAACCATGGAGTTGCTCGGGTGTGTATTGCCTTTTATCCAGCCAGTTCGCGAAGGTCTCGTACCCGATCGCGTCGCGCAACTCGGGATCCAGACTGCCGATGTAGGAAAAAAGTTCCTCCGTCAACTCGGGGACGGATCCCCCTTCAGGAACCGCATATTGATTATCGCGAATGTCGAACCAGAATTGTTTATCCACGTTGCTCCTCGCGCGCCTGTTCATAGATTTTCGCGATCACTTCCTCGAGTGGAGGGTCTGAGATGGTGATATCGACGATATCACCGGCTCCTGAAATATGAGCGAGCACCGAGTCTACCGCTGTTTTCGCCGTGTCAAATTTCAATTTCACGCCATAATGACCCACTTTTAAGATCTCAACACCATTGACCGAAAAGTCCTTCGAGACTTCCCGAGCATAACGCACCTCCACCATTTTTGTGGTGAGGAACTTACGCTTCAAGTTGGACACTTTGTCTTCGTAAACGATCTGTCCGTGGTTGACGATGATCACGCGCTTGCATAATGCCTCCAGGTCGCCGGCGTCGTGTGAAGTCAACAACACACCAACGCCTTCCTCTGCATTCATGCGGCGGATGGCGTCGCGGATGTTCTGTTTTGCGACCACGTCCAGGCCAATGGACGGCTCGTCGAGCAGGAGCAGTTTCGGGCGGTGCAGGAGCGAGGCGGCTACTTCGCATCTCATGCGCTGGCCGAGGGAAAGTTTCCGCACCGGTATTTCCAGCAGGTCCTGGATCTCGAATGCTTCAGAGAGAAAGTCGATGCGTTTTTTCGTCTCACGGTCATCCAGCTCGTAAATTTTCCCAAACAATGTAAATGTATCGATGGCGGGCAGGTGATACCATAGTTGCGGTCTTTGACCGAAAACCGTGCCGATATCATAGGCGAGTTTTTGTCGTTCCTTCCACGGCGTG
>CAZJYB010000122.1:0-13029 GCA_964549865.1 uncultured Anaerolineaceae bacterium | reverse complement strand
TGACTGCAGAGCAGGATTACACAGACACGTGGGAATGGGACGGAGAGACCTGGACGCGATTCGCGGTTGAAGGACCCGGCCCGCGCGAAGCAGCAGGAATGACATACGACAGTGACCGCGAAAGAGTGGTTTTGTTTGGCGGCGCTCAACGAGGCAGGATGATGAATGATATTTGGGAATGGGATGGCGTTCAATGGACCAAATTTTCTGCCGAAGGTCCAAGCGCGCGCTTCCCGGCCGGTTTTGTTTATGATACGGCGCGTCAAAATGTGATGCTTTTTGGCGGACATGCATTCGACGGCCAGGCATTTACAACGTTTGGAGATACCTGGACATGGGATGGAAGGGCCTGGAAACAAATTACATCGCGAGGACCTTCCCCACGCGATGGCGCGCGTGCGATCTTTGTGTCCACTTCTAATCAGGTGCTGCTCTTTGGAGGCGCAGAAATAGATAAAAGCGTGACGGTCTTAAACGACACCTGGCTTTGGGATGGAGCTCAATGGACGCGCCTGGATGTCTCAGGCCCGCCTGCGCGAGCACATGCTGCCATGGCATTCGACGCGGCGCGTGGAGTGGTCCTGATGACCGGCGGAGCAAATAGCCCAAACGCAATTCTCCCGGACACATGGGAATGGGATGGAGAAACATGGCGTTGTGCAGACGGATGCCAGTAAATCATTCGGCAGAGTGAAACACATCATATGCTGACCCACATTCGCAATCTCGACTACGTCATCCTGCTGTGTGACGACACGGCTAAAATGAAAAATTTCTATCATAAGATCCTGGGCTTCCCGATCCATAGTGAACAGGGCGACTGGATCGAGATGCAGGTCGGAGATGTATTGCTTACACTGCGTAAACGCGGACGATCTTATGATGGCGCAAAACTTCCCGATTCAGCGGGTGTCCAGCTTGCATTCCGAGTAACCCCGGAAGAAGTCGCGTTGTGTCATGGCGAGCTGGTCTTAATGCAGGTCGAGATTCTCGACCCGCCCCGCGATACGGATTATGGACACCGAACCTTGTTGTTCAAGGATCCTGAAGGAAATATCCTTGAGATTTATGCAGATATTTGATTTTGGCGAGAAAGATAATCAATTAACACCTGGGGTTACTCATGCATCACACTCAACTAGAAGTACCAATTTCAATTGGCCTAGACGGTATTGATACAAATCCAATCAATTGTGTTTCACGCGCATTTTCCTCCCTGCTAGGAAATGGCAGACCGCATAAGGCACATGTCTTTTGTTTTCTAAATTTTATAGATGCAAACATTAATTCTCCTTCTCAGAGATGGCTTGGTGTATTTGTTCATACTGAACATGATCGCGTATTATTTTTCCCGGGATTAAATTATCAACTCGATTGGGTTGAATTGACCAAACAAGGATCAACTGCCAAGAAGGAGAAGTTTTACTTAGATCATTTTTCCGCCGAGCCGTATAGGGAACAATGGCATTTGACTACCACCGTATCTGCCGATCATTTACATGGCGGTCGTCTCCGTAAAGCAGGAGAGGAGTCGTATTTCTGGTTTAGCCTAAGTTTACAAAGTCATGACGTATTTTCGCCGATATATAAACGAACCATATTAACTTATGAGACGCCAAGATCAGATACAGCCCGTCGTCTCAAGCTTCTAAGAAAACTAGAACGACCTCACTATGAAGTGCGAATTGAGAACGTGGGAAATAAGATATTCCATCCTTATTTTTTACATTTATGTTTTATTTTGGTTCCACCTGCAGCCCCAAATTACAACGGCTCAGAGTTTATACTCCCAGACGGATCCCCGTATTTGTCAACGCCTCTCCCAGATTCTATAGAAATCCCTCAGTTCCGGCATAATAGAGTTTGCTTATCCTCACAATGGGACATACAAATTATTACTATGTTATTGCCTGGCGCGCTTTCAATACCATTTACTTTCACTAGTTTTGAGTAATACCCAATGTAATCAACATTTCGCAATTCACTGGAGATAACGATGCCAAATAAAAAATTCAATTGGGGAATTTTAGGTCCCGGCCGCATTGCGCATGAGTTTGCGGCCGGGTTAAAAGTGATCGATGATGCCAGCCTGTATGCAGTCGCTAGCTCAAAAATCGAGCGCGCGAAAGAATTCGCCGATCAATACGGCGGCGCGAAGACCTACAACTCGTATGAAGCACTCGTCAATGACCCGGAGGTGGACGGTGTGTATATCGCCACCCCGCACCGCTTTCATTTCGAGAATATCAAGCTATCTCTTAATGCTGGAAAACCCGCGCTGTGTGAAAAGCCCTTGACGGTCAACGCGGCTGAAGCAAGAGAGTTGATCAAGCTCTCTAAAGAGAAGAAAGTCTTTCTGATGGAGGCGCTGTGGTCACGCTATCTGCCGATCTATCCTGTAATCCGTAAGTGGTTGGACGACAAGGCTATCGGCGAGATCAGCCTGATGGTCAGCAGTTTTGGTTTCAATGCGCCAAAGGAGGCTGATGACCGCTGGCAAAATCCCGAACTGGCTGGAGGAACGTTACTCGATATGGGGGTCTACCCGATCGCGATATCGCAATGGATCATGAAGAAGCAACCGAAGTCCGCAGTTGCGATGGCACACATCGGGAAGACCAAGGTGGACGAATTAACAACAGTCCTGATGAAGTACGACAATGACGTGATCTCACAATTTCACAGCAGTTTTATGAGTAACCACGTCAACGACTTTTTGATTTATGGAAGCAAGGGATATATCCGCATCCACCCCGCGTTCTGGGCCACGACCAAGGCAACTTTGGTAACAGATGGTCAAGAGTTAACGGTTGAAAAGCCGCTGCGCGCCGGCGGGTTCGAGTATCAAACCGAGGAAGCCATGCGCTGCATCCACGCCGGGTTACTGGAAAGCCCCGGGATGAGTCACGCCGATACATTGGCAAATATGGAATTGATGGATTCCATTCGAGCGCAGATCGGGCTTAAATATCCGTTTGAGAAATAAGCGGACATTATCGCAACGTCCCGAAGGTTTAAAACCTTCGGGACGTTTTTTTCTAATCAAGGTGTACACGCGTCACCCGGTTGGGCATTGGGCGGGCAAGGCAATGTGCAAACGGGTTGTTGATTCGGGTCGTACACGAGGCAGGCTTGTTGAGGCGTGGGCGGAGCGGACTCAACAGGCACGATGCTTGTATTGCCCTGGGCGTCCCCTGTCACCCTGGAAATCCAGCACAACTCACCGGTCGGGATGCGCACAAACCACCATGTTTCATCTTCATTCCTGCCAACGATCGGCACCTGCTGCCCTGCCAGCAACGAAGTGAGCACCTCGTAGACCTGACCCGGGCCGCGACGGCAATTCCCATTCTTGTTCAATATAAGCGTCGGAATGGATGGTGTAGCAGTGAGCGCGGAAGTCGGAGTTGAAGTCAGCGTGGCAGTCACAGGAGGCAGGGTCGAAACCACTTCGCCCTGGACCGTGATCTTTGCTTCCGCATACTCGCTCCAATCCCCGCCTGAATTCATTCCGCGCGCGCGGATCATATACTCGCCCGGCGCGGGTGGAGTCCACGCCTGAGTACCAGTAAATAAAACACCGGACCCGGGAATCATCCCAACGACCGAACCGTCGACACTGACCTCGATCTGAGATATACCCGTAGGGTCACTGGCGTGCGCGACGATATCATAAGCAGCCAGCGGCAGGACCATGCCATTCAGAGGGGCATCGATCCAGGCTTGAGGAACACTTCGGTATTGCAAGTTGAGATTGCAGGCGGTCAGAAATACAAAAAGCAGGGAGATGAGATATTTTTTCATAAGTCGCCTATCATGGTGTGAAGTACGTGACAGTCAGTTTGACATCGCCATAACGCGACCAGCACGAATCGGAACCACCTCCTATACAGCCTGCTTCAAATAAACCTCCACAATCATCGCCAGGCAGACTCTCGTCACGACCTATAAACAGGAAGCCGGCATTTGGTATTCCCAGCATCCAGTCGCGCACTGCATCCGTTACATCCACATTGAAAGTCGATCCCGCGTATCCATAACTTGAGAGCAGTGTATGGGGATCGGAAGACAGGTCCTTCAGATCCACAGCGCTCGTTGTTGTAACCACTCGCAACTCACGAGCACACGATTGGCCGGGACTTGTTGTGAAATCCTGGCGATAAGACAGTTTCGCAGAAGATAGCGGCCCCTTGACAGCCGCGAGATCAAACCCGAATTGCGCCCGGGAATATTCCCAGTTATATTCCACACAAGAATCTTCCACCTCATCATGGCGAAAACCGGCCGCAAGCTGGCTCCCCCCGATATTAATTTCAGCGCCAGTACCTGTAGTGCAAAAGCCACTTGTTTTGTATTTTTGTTGCCCGCCAGTGTAGCCATATGCCAGCGGAATGGTCACGGTTGCCACGCCGCTGGTTGTTTCACCCAGCGTGTACAGGTTACTGTTCGCCGACTCGAGCGGCCCTGCATAAGCACGCACTACAAACTTTTTCGATCCGCTCCACGTCCTGGGCAGGATTAGTGTCTTCTTGTCTTGAAGAGAAACCGTTGCGATCAGGGATGGCGTTCCCATGCTGTTCACCACATAGACATGATACCCGTCGATCTTCGTAAGATAAGCGAGCGTTGGGTCTTCAGGTGGAAAGATCGGCAGCAGCCACTCCCAGATCAAAATAATGTCACCGTTCTCAACCGCGGTTTTGCAGGCAAACGGTCCAAAAAAGAAATCGGCAGGTGGGAAATGGTCGATGCACACATCCAACTTATTGGTGCTGGTAAGGCCTTGCGGAGGCAGGATGATCATTTTTAGATCGCGCGGCTCATACTCAGGGGGAATGCTCTCGAGAACTACATCTAAAACAAAATGATCGCCTCGCAGTTGGACCATCGTTGACGCTGGTTCAATGGTGGTTTTTCCGGAACCCAAAGGGACAAGCGCCGCGCCGCTCCAGCCCCAACAGTCCAACATCAGTGAATCCCCGCTTGTAGGAATTGCAAGTGAGCGAAACTCTGCCGTCAGATCCAGACGACCACTTGAAGGATACACAAAGGTCTGATCTCCAAGGGGCATGCGCGACCAATAGTTTTCTCCGAGCGAATAATAGCAATAGGCCCTGTCCACCGCCACGTCAATGGTCATGGTGACCTGGTCAACTTTCCACGGGGAACCCGGGTTATCGGGCGATTCGACCAATGGAACGTTCACAGGGATCTCGCCGGGCAACTCAGCGATCGGTTCGATGCCCGGGTTGGCCGCCGCCACCAGCACAGGCGGAAGCCCGAATTTTCCCGCGATGGACTCGAGTGTGTCTCCCGGCTGTGGCAGATATGCAGCGCCAGTTTCAGGTGGAGCCTTCAAATCTGCCACCATGACGTGTACTTCATCCGTGCACACGATCCATCCTGAGCCTTGCGAATCGTCAGAAGGGATACACACAGATAAGGTGTGCATCCCCGCATCCAACGGAATCCACAACATGCGCGCGTCGATCAGGCCACAGAATTGAGCATCACTGGACGAACATTTCGGAACCACCTGGCCGGCACGAGTCTGGGTCTCTTCATCCAATACAAACTTTACCCCGTCCACATACAACTGCGGGCCTGCCAGATCGCGATGCGAGAGCAGGAAACTTGCATGCACATAAACGGGGTTACCGCCAAGTACGATATCACCGTTCAACGGCGAAGCGATCAAACCGTAGGAAGGATCCGATGCTTTTCCATCCGCGATTCGCAGGCGCCCATACCACAAACCACCCAGCAAAAGAGCCAGGAGGATCATGATAAAAGCCAGCCAGATGACGACCGTTTTCGCGCGCATAATGGTCTCCAAACTTTTACACGAGAAAAGCGCAGGACAAGTTTATTCGTCTGTCAGTATAACAAGCAGAAATCAAGTTTCAATCCCCCAAAGAGTATAATACTGTCCAATTACTGAAACAAACGAGGAATTATTATGACGAAGATCATGATCGTGGACGACGATATGGATGCAACCGCCCTGCTGGAGAACTTCCTCAGGCTGGATGGTTACGAACCCACTTGCGTAAACGACAGTACCACCGTTATTAAACTGGCGGACACTCTTGAACCGGACCTCTTCCTGCTCGACCTGATGATGCCGGTGCTCGACGGATTTAAGTTATGCAGGCTGCTGCGTGAAAATCCAAAATTCAGCGATACCCCGATCATCATTCTGACTGCCCTGAGCGATAACGACAGCAAGGTTGTAGCCTTCGGCGCCGGCGCCAGTGACTATCTCACCAAGCCCTATCAGCCCAACGACCTTAGAACGATCATAGAAAAACTGACCGGGAAATCTGCTCAGGCGTATGGCGCAGGATCGTACTGAGAGGTAAAATCCATGCAAGGAAAATATCACCCGACCGTCAGGAATAATGACTATGGCTAAAATCTTGATCGTGGACGATGACGCGCAGGTCACCACCCTGTTGGATAAGATCCTTTCCCTGGCAGGCTTCGACACGGCCGTCGTCAATGACAGCACGCAGGCCATGGAAGTGGCAGAGTCCATGAAGCCCGATTTCTTCATTCTCGACCTGATGATGCCGCAGCCGAACGGGTTTGAACTGTGCAGGATGATCCGTTCAAATTCAAACTTCGTCAATACGCCGATCCTGATCATCACCGCCTCGGATGATTATGACAGCAAGGCGATCGCCTATGCGGCCGGGGCCAACGACTATATTGCGAAGCCCCTCGACCAGGACGAGCTCCCGCAAAGAATAAACACCCTGCTGAATATAGGGGAATAAGAATGTAATATTCAACCGCCCCTTGTTGAGGGGCGGATTTAATTTGGGATATAGAGTAATGGCCGGCTTCGCGATCGAAACCCACCAATTAACCAAACGATTCGGCGATGTGCTCGCGGTCGATTCGGTTGACCTGCGCGTCGGCATCGGCGAGATCTATGGTTTTCTCGGTCTCAACGGCGCCGGCAAAACAACCACCATCCGCGCGCTATTGGGGATGATCCGCCCGAGCGCCGGAGATGTCAAAGTCCTGGGGCAGGCATTGAGCACGAATGGACGCGGTCCGTGGAGCAAAGTCGGCCATCTCGTGGAGTCACCTTCGGCTTATCCTGAATTAACCGTTCGCGAAAATCTGGAAATTGCGCGGCGCTTGCATGGTCTATCAGATGCAAATGTCGTCACGAATGTAATGGACCAACTTGCACTCGCTTCTTATGCGGACCGAAAAGCTGGCACGCTTTCGACGGGCAATCTCCAACGCCTCGGGCTGGCGCGCGCCTTATTGCATCAGCCCCAGCTGCTGATCCTCGACGAACCCGCCAACGGACTCGACCCCGCCGGTGTCGTGGAGATCCGTGAGCTGCTGGCAAAGTTGGCGCTCGAAAAAGGCGTGACGGTCTTCATGTCCAGCCATATCCTCACAGAAGTAAATCGCCTCGCCACGCGCATTGGCATCATCCACAAGGGACAGATGATCAAAGAGTTGAGTGCAGACGAACTTGAATTAATGCGTGAGAAACGACTCGAAGTGAAAGCGCGCAATCTTGAAGGCGCGCATATCAGCCTGCAGAGCGCCGGGTTCAAACCCGTTATCCAGGATGAAACGATCCTGATCGAAAATGAATATGCGATCGAGAACCCGGACGAGGTCGCGCGCATCCTTGCCAATGCGGGTATCCGGCCGACACGCCTGGCAGTTGAACACGAAGATCTCGAGGATTATTTTCTTCGTCTGACGGGAGGAAATTGATGAACTCATTGATCCCGGCCCTGTGGATGGAAAGCCTGAAAGCACGGCGCTCGAAAGTGCCATTGCTCGCCACTATCGGTTTCACGCTCGCGCCCCTCATGGACGGGCTTTTCATGTTCATCATGAAAGACCCCCAACGCGCCAGAGAGATGGGCCTGCTCAGCGTCAAGGCGCAACTGGCGATGAGCACAGCTGACTGGACCACCTTTTTTGGTGTACTCACGCAGGCGATTGCCGTTGGCGGGACCATTGTCTTCTCCATTGTGACAATCTGGGTCTTCGGGCGCGAGTTTTCTGACCGCACTGCAAAGGAATTAATGGCCTTGCCTGTCTCGCGCGAAAAGATCGTCTCTGCAAAACTGATCGTGATCAGTGCCTGGGTCTTTGGCACGACATTATGGGTTTATGTAGTTGGTCTCGTGGTTGGCAGCATGATCGATATCCCCGGCTGGACAGCCACACTTGCCTGGCGGGCCTTTTTGGATGTCTTCGCCACCGCCGCCATGACCCTGTTGCTGATGACACCCGTAGCCTTCATCGCCAGCATGGGACGCGGCTATCTGCCTCCGCTTGGCTGGGCTGTGCTTACGATATTCTTCTCGCAGATCATCGCCGCGACAGGCTGGGGCGATTGGTTCCCGTGGTCTGTCCCCGCATTGTTCAGCGGGGTTGTGGGACCGCGTTCAGAACAGCTTGGAACTCATAGTTATGTACTGGTGCTTCTTACAAGCTTGATCGGCCTCGCGCTCACGTTCTGGTGGTGGCGTAATGCGGACCAAACGAAGTAAACTTGGCGAATGCCCATCTCCCCAGCTTACACAAAAACCATCACGATCCCAAAAGAATCGATCGACGAGAACGGCCACGTGAACAACGTGGCTTACGTGCAATGGATGCAGGACATTGCCGTCGAACATTATTCATCCATTGGCGGAATTGAAGCACAGGGACCCGAATCCACATGGGTGGTGCGCGAGCATAAGATCGAATATCTACTCCCTGCATTCGAGGACGAAGAGATCGAGATCATAACGTGGGTCGAAAACATGCGCCGCGTGCGTTCGCTGCGTAAATATGAGTTCACACGAAAATCAGACGGGAAGATGCTCGTCAAAGGTGAAACAGACTGGGTATTTGTGGACGTCAGGACAGGCAGCCCACGCGCGATCCCTGATGCGGTCGCAAATGTCTTTCCATCATTGCAGGACAAAACTTAATTTGCGACACTCAACAATTTTTCGTACACTTTTACCAATTTCTTTTGCGATTCATGCCAGGTGAATTTGGTCAAGGCACGTTCGGATGCAGACCGGGCTATTCGTTTGGATAATTCAAGATCGTTCAATAACGCGAGGGCCTGCCGCGCCAGATCTTCGGGGTCGTTCGGGGAAAATAATAATGCGTCCACGTCTTCGCGGACCAATTCGCGCACGATAGGCATATTCGAGGCCAGCAACGGACGCGCCGCTGCCATGTATTCCAACACTTTGATCGGGCACGCGCCCTGAGTCACATTTCGATCATTGAGTCCGAGCGGAGCCACGCAAATATCCGCTTTAGCGATCAATGCGGGGATCTCATGATGCGGCACCGCGGACTGAACAACGACGTGCTGCTCGAGCCCCAGCTTGCGGATCTGCTTTGCAAGCATCTTTCTCTGTCGCGAACGTCCACGGCCAACGATATGAAGACTAACAGCTTGCTGTTCTAATATCGTGGGTAATGACTTTATGACGATATCCAGTCCCTGCCAATCGGCAAGCGTACCGATATAAAGCAATATGGGAACATGGCCTTCGCGCGCCGGCAAAGGGGATGGGGAAAAATCTGAAGGGCTGACCCCGTTCGGGATGACAGTCACCAGTTTTCGGTTAAGCCCGAGCGAGGCGATGTAATCGCGGGTCACGTTCGAAGGGCAGATGATCGCGTCGCTTAAGTGCAGGGTTGCGATCTCCTGTTCCTTTATTTTTGCCAGCAACTCTGCAGCGAGCCCCGGATAATGATATTTGAGTTCAATGGAGGGTAATCCGTTCACCTCGAACAGTGTTTTATAGCCAAATCGTTTTTTATTCTGCGCGATCGCAAGCCCATCCCAAATGTTGCGGTAATGAACGACCCTGTAATCCGGGTGAAGCGTCAGGTGATTGAGGACAGCCTTTCCAAAATGGATCGCGCGCGCGAGAAAATTCTGTGTGAGATCCTGTGCAATGCGGGTAACTTGCGCGCCCTCAATGCTGTCTTCCAAAGGCAAAACCCCGTCGCTGGGCGTCAGCAGGCGTGCATCAAAGTTCCTATTGACCAACCCGCGTAAATTGTGCAGAATATGAGTTGACGCCCCCTTTGGGCTTGGTACAATATCGAAGGCTGTGTAAAGAGTTCTGGTCATCGCTCGAATTATAAGTCAGTCGGAGGAGTACATGGAATTTTTATGCGTCTTTGCCGTTGTCGGCGTCATCGTACTAGCGCTCTTCCTTTATCTGCTTAATACGGCCCGCAAAAAAACGGCGCCGTTGAATGCCAGGATGAAAAAGGATTACACGCCGGTCTACGTTTCCATTGCAGATAAACCAAATTCCATCATGCTGGGCATGGACAAATTTGTAGCTGAGGTACAGAAGACCGAAACGGCGGGAGATAAATGGCGTTGGGTTCCCATGTTGATCTTCTTCGTTGGCGTGGGCCTGGCGGCGATCGACCTGATCCTGATCCTGTTCGGTTATTTTTCCCTGGTTTTTACAGGGGGAGGGCTTTTGCTATGGATCGCGGCGTTCATCATGGCACGCAGTCTGCGAAGAAGCGACTCACATGATTTTTCTCCCAGATACAAAGGCGCGAAGGAGATCATCCACACGCTGCGCGACGACCTCAAGCCGGGTTCCACCTTTCTGGGTCATCTCGACCTGACGGGCCACATGCTGCCAACCAAAGTGGCGCGCGAGGCAAAGGACACACAGGACCGCACCACACAATATTTTCGCGATCAATGGCTTTCATTAAAAGCAAAACTGTATGATGGCAACGTCTTGCGTGTGTCGGCGATCCAGAAAACCAAAAATCGAAAATCGTACTGGAAGCGCAGCCGAATCAGCGGCAAGCTGAAGATGAAGCCCGAAAAGTTCAAGGGCACCGAGCAGGAACTTAAGGTGCGCATTGTGGTGAATCCCGAAGTGTACAAGATCGTGTCCACTCCCAAGTTCAAACAAGGGCTGAACGTGGGCAAATATACCGTCGCCGCGCTAAATACCGAAGGCGGCATGATCAATATCGTCGCCAACTCCCCCTTCGAAGAAATCGAACAGGAACACATCCTGGGTTTCTTGAAATCTGCATATTCCCTCCTGCAAAGAAAGGCCGCCTCATGAGCCGTAAAGTCATTCCTTTTGTTGTTGCGTTCGTCCTGATCTGCTTGATCATGGCTGTCTCAGCCGTGTTCGCATTTAGTGGTCAGGTGACCGCCGAAAAATTCAGCAGTGCTGTTGTATGGACCCAGCCCTTTTCCACCGCCGAGAGCATGAAGATCCTGGACTTCACCGGCGATGGGCAGGATGAGCTGTTCATTCAAAATACAAGCTACGTGGCCGTATATGATGGCAGCGGCGGGATGCTGTGGAGCTTCCCTTACTCTTCGTCCAAGACCACCCTTGGCGACGTGGATGGTGACGGTGTGGAGGATATCGTTGTCTATTATGTGGGCAACAACGGCATGTCTGTCGATGTGATCAGCAAGGGGACACAAAACACATTAGCCGAGGGATTGGACATCGGATTCCCCTCGCGCGTGGCAGTCATCCGCTTCCCATCCGGACCTCAGATCGTGCTTGGCGACAATGCAGGCAGGCTGCTCTCTTTGGGACTGGACGGCGCGCCGCGCTGGAACTCATCGCTCGGCGTTGCTGAGATCCGCGGCATGGACGATGCAAAGATCAACGGACAAACCCACGTGGCTGCCGCGACCAACAACGGTGTTGTTTCCGTATTGGATGAAAACGGAGGGCAGATCTTCTACAACAGCCAGGAGACATTGCGCCGCATGCGCGCCTTCGACCTGAACGGCGACGGGGATAGCGAGGTCATTACCGGAGGTGAGTATGGCGCGTTCATTATTTACAGCGCCGTGGACGGAAGTACCCTATTCGATAAACAACTCGGGCAGGCCATTAGTGAAGTCCGCGAGGTTGAACTGGATGGCGATCCATCCTCACGCGAGATCGTCGCCGGTGGAAAAGACGGCGGTGTATGGGCTTTCTCCTTCGACGGTACAAGCGCTACACAATTATGGAAAGGATCGTTATCGGATAAAGTCACGGAGATCTCGGGCCTCGATATCGATGATGACGGCAAACAAGAGGCGGTGGTCGGCGACGACGCGGGCAATGTTGCCATCTTTACGGCAAGTGGCGCGCGCAACAACCTACCGGACCATACAAGCGGCATCACCCGCATTGACATCGGCAAACTTGGAAATGAACGTTATGTTGTGGTGGCCGACATGAACGAAATTCAGGTGAACCAGGTCAATTTCAATTCGATCCCCGGGTTCCAATACACGCCGCTGATCGTTGGCCTGGTGGTCTCTGCAATGATCCTCGTGATCGCGGCGATCCTGGCCTCCATCCCGATGAAGCCGGAGATGAAGGTCTCATTCCAGGACAAAAGCAAGGAATCTCTTCAGGCTGAACGACGCATGCTTAAGGAAAATATCGCAGACGTGGAACGTTTGCGCAAATCCGGTGAGATGACCGGCGACTCCTATCTCGCGCGTCTCAAACGCCTGCGCGGCGACCTGGCTGAAAACGAGGCCGCCTATAAAGCCGCCGGATATCCCATTAAAGTAGAAACCTTCCAGTGCCCCAACTGCGGCGGCACGCTGGAATTGGGCATGGATAAATGCGAATATTGCGGACAGGTCATATTGTCGTAAACAACTTCATTTTATAAATCAAAAACACGCATCATGATTTGAGGCGTGTTTTTTTAACTTCGAATCTTAACGCAACACTTGCACCATCACTGCGTTCGGTGCAGTGCAGGTGAGACGCGGAGACGCCAAGTTTTTCAACTATAGGCCGTTTACTACACGATGGATTCCGTGCTTGACGAGTCTTTGTCCAAAATTGATGACCGGCCCAAGTTTTAGGTTCGTGAGGCGAAGATACGTTAAAACCTGAGACTTAAAAATAGGATTATGTGTAACCAAGGCCTTACACTCGACAATAACTTTTTGCCCGACGAGCAAATCAAGACGCAAGGGAGCGCTTATCACCTGCCCCTTATAGATAA
>CAZJYB010000121.1:0-13254 GCA_964549865.1 uncultured Anaerolineaceae bacterium | reverse complement strand
CCTGCTTCTTTGAACTGCGCGAGCCGTTCCTCTAATTCCGCTTCGATATCTGTGATAGCTTCCTTCGTCTTTTCTGCATCGGTTAAATATTGCTTGGCAGGGAAGATGGAAATTTCCTTCGGTTCGTCAAAGATCTCGCCCGAAACAGGGCTGAATTGCATGATCCGTTCTACCTCATCGCCAAAGAATGTGATGCGATATCCGCGTTTATCTTCATAGGCGGGGATGATCTCCAGGGTGTCGCCGCGCACGCGGAAGGTACCCGACCGTAACTCCATGTCATTGCGCTGATACTGTGATTCGATCAAGCGCCTGAGCAGCGCATTCCTGCGATACAACTCTCCCACTTTCAGGGTCACTGATCCTTTATTGAATTCTTCAGGGTTGCCCAGCCCATAAATGCAGGATACCGAGGCCACGATAATGACATCGCGCCGGGTAACAAGCGCGGTCGTCGCGGCGAGGCGCATGCGCTCGATCTCTTCGTTGATCTCCGTCTCTTTCTCAATGTACAAATCGTGCCGCGGGACGTATGCCTCAGGCTGATAGTAATCGTAGTAGGAAACAAAATAAGAGACCGAGTTCTCGGGGAAGAATTCCTTGAACTCGGCATACAACTGCGCGGCCAGGGTCTTGTTATGCGCCATGATCAACGCAGGCTTTTGCAACTCCTGGATCACAGACGCGATGGTAAAGGTCTTGCCTGTGCCGGTTGCACCGAGCAATACCTGGTGTTTGTTGCCTTTTCGCACGCCATCCACAAGTCCGCGAATGGCTTCGGGCTGGTCGCCCATCGGAATAAAGGGGGCTTGAAGTTTGAAATCCATGTTTCTTTCTCTATAAGGGCTGATAGAATGCGTGTTCTATTTTACTCCAAAGTCGAGGGAAAGGCCAGTTAAGCAGGTACAGGCTCGAGGTTAAGGAGGTTTCGGAAGTGAAAGTATAATTGCGGCGTTATGAAAACGATCCAATCCTACTTGCAGCGAATTTCATTCAAGGAAAATATACACCCATCGGATTTCTGGCCGTTGCATTCATCGGCTTCGGCCTGCTCGCCAATCGGCTTGGATACTACCAGGACGATTGGCCATATATTTTTTACGCATTTAACAAAGGCATCCCGAGTTTGGCACAGGAATTGTATTACGACAGCCGCCCAAACGCAACATGGCTTTACATTGGCATGTTCAATTTATTGGGCTTCAAGCCTGTCATGTGGCATCTTGCAGCGCTCATCCTCCGCTGGCTGACTGCAACCTTTTTATGGCATTTGTTTCACCGTATCTGGCCCAACCACACAAGGCAGGTTACGTTCGCAATATTCATATTTATTGTTCACCCATTCTTTTTGATCCAGTCTTACGCGGTCAATTCAATATTGTATTGGGCGGGATATTTATTCTTTGCGGCCAGCCTGCTGATCATGGTCCGCAATGCAATCGAACCAAAGTATCGAATCCCTCTGACGATATTCGCCGTCCTTCTCGAAGCCGTGCATCTTTTTACCAGCGAATATTTCGTGGTCATGATCCGCCCATTTATTCTCTATTGGGTTCTAAGCCGGCCAGATCCAGGTTTCCGCCAAGATATGACAAAAGTAATTGCTCATTGGGTTCCGTATCTTACCGCACTCGCTGCGTACGTGATCTGGAGGCTGTTCTTATACACTCCCCCGCCGATCGGTGACCGCAACGAGCCGAAGATCTTGTTCGCCTTGCTCAACGATCCGTTACCAACGCTTTCATATTTAATACGTACCGCATTGCAAGACTCGATCATTATCACCTTTACAAGCTGGTATCGAACGTTTGTGCCTGAATTATTTGCGTTCGGTTCCATTTTTAACTGGTTCGTGATCTTTGCATCCATACTTGCCTTTATTATTACGTTCTTTTATTTGAAGCAAATAAAAGAGAGTGAAGACAATATTAACTGGCTCGCGCAGCCTTTCATATTGGGACTTCTCCTGCTCATCCTCGGCATGCTGCCGATTTGGATCATTGGACAGGACATCGTTACGCACAAAAATCAATTTGCTGGATCCCGCTTTGGAATTGGCGCCACACTCGGCACGGCGTTGATCGTTGCCGTGATCGTTGATCGTTTGATCGACAACAAAAAAAGATCGTGGTCATCTCCATCTGCGTTGCGCTGGCAATTTCAATGCACCTGACCAACGAAGAGAGTTCGCCTATTCATGGGAAAAGCAGGAACGGCTTTACCAGCAACTGCTCTGGCGCGCACCAGTGATTCAGCCCGGAACAGCCATTGTTACAGATGAAGAAGTTCTCGGTTTTATGGGACAGTACGCAGTCTCGCTGGCCATGATCACAGCCTACCAGCCTGGAGACATTGACACGCCTCCCTTATGGTATTTCCCATTCTATTACACCAACCCAAACGTGAAGGATTTTCTCGAGGGGATCCCGTTGGAGGACGGCAAATTAACGATGGATTTCAAAGGAAATAGCCGGCAAATGCTCCTGCTATCCTACAACCCCGAACTAAGAAGATGTCTGTCGATTTTGCAACCACAGGATATCAACCTCCGTCTGGTTAGCGAGGATATGCGTCAGCTTGGTACGGGCTCAGATATCAGCTTGATCGATCAAACCGAAGGCAGGGAACCCATACTCCCTGAAAGTATTTATGGAAAACAGAACAACAAAGGCTGGTGTTATTTCTTCGAAAAGGCCGATCTCGCGCGTCAGTACAGCCAATGGAATGAAATTGTACGTTTATGGGACGAAGCACAGTCCACAGGCGAACGAGCAGACAACGGTTTTGAGTATATTCCTTTTATCGAAGGGTATGGCCACATTGAGGACTGGGAGCAGGTCAAGTTATTGACCAGATCTGCAAGTCGCATTACGGCTGGTTTGGAACCCAGCCTGTGCAGCGCACTGGATAGACTCGCCGCAAATGCGCCAACATCACAACAAAGAGATGCGACCATAAAAAACTTAAAAGAAGATTTAAAGTGTGTGAATTTTCAGTAAACGATCATCCCCAGACTATGCAATCTGTCAGGGGATGATCGTTTTATCGAAACAGAGTCAGGTTCCAGGTCCATTAAGGAAGCGGGTATGCGGGGAAAGTCCCATCCGGCGCGTACCAATCGCCGGGGTTGACTCCCGAGCTTCCCTGCCCTCCAAGCACCTGTACAACGATCAAACTGTGGTCAGTGCAATCAACCGAAAGCCCGCATGGAACGGCTTGTGAATATCCGCCTGCAAGACCCGAAGGGAAGCCGCCGCCGCCAAGCGTATAAGCCACAACTTGATAATTCCCGGGCGGCAGGTTATCGATCTGATAATTGCTCGCGCCTGCAGTGGTGACGATGTAGTAATAGTCCAACGGCGAACCACCAGCAACATAAGCAACAACCGCCATGGCAGGGATCGCCTCAGAGGGATAGCTTAACTGGCCAACAATGCTGCCGGATAACCCTCCGGCCGGCGTAAATGTGGGGATCACATCCGTTCCACCATTTTGAGGTGCATTTGCGATCGGGAAGGGCGGGTACTGCGTGGCATCGCCATACCAATCACCGGGATCCACATTCTGGGTCACCGCACCGGCTGCAACCTGCACATCGACCAGCGAAAAATCAGAACATCCCTGTTGCAAACCGCACAGATAAAACTGGTCGTACGCGCCGATCAATCCACCGTCCGGCAGGGTATAGGCAAAGACATGATATGAACCGGCTGGCAGATTATCGATCTGGTAGGTCGCTTGATTTTGCACGGTGCTCACCGAATAAGATTGGCCGGATTGAATATTAAAAGCAACCACAAGCAGGGGTGGAATTCCTTCAGAAGGATAGGAAAGTTTTCCAGAGATGCTCCCAGTAGCTGGAGTCTGCGCAGTTAAAGCCTGAAACGTAGCCTGAACGATCTCATCCATATTGGGAGTTGCGGTCTGTTCAACAGAGGAAAGGATCTGGTCGATCTGTTCCTGTGAAGGGATGCAGGCCGCCAGCAGCAAAACCAAAGCAAGCAAAACGAATACTATTTTTCTCTTCATCAAATTTATCCTTATATAACTCACCTTACGTAGAACGTCCCGCAGGTTGCCGTAATTCATGCCTGTTTTTTGAACAAACCTGCGGGACGGTGCCTAACCTCACTTATATAACTCTGTTGTTTAAAACCCGGTCAAAAGGCCAGGGATTTATCACCCAATCGGCCTAGTACATCCAGCAGCTTTACAGTCCAGACTTCCTCCTTCGAGACCGTCACCCAATAAGCGGATTTTCCACCTCGCACGCCATGACCCATATCCGGCAGGCGCTTCGCATCGGACCCTTCAACTGGCGCGGCGTATTTGAGCAGGATCTGCCCTGACGATTCCATGTTCACCGAAGTCAGTCCTGCTTTTTCAGCGCGCAGTTTCACGCGCATTTGATAAAGCAGGTTCTGCACCATTTCAGGCAACGCCCCGAAACGATCACGGAATTCAGAACCAAGCGCATCCAATTCTGTTTCATCCCGCAGATCCGCGATACGGCGATACAGGCGTAATCGCAGATCCTGGTCCGGGATGTAATCTGCAGGGATACCCACTGCAAGCGGCAGATCCACATTCACAGGCATCGAAATGGGCAGGCTGAATGCAGAGAACGCATTTTCCACCTGAGAGGTGTCCATTTTCAAATGTTCACCGGCAAGCCGGCGCAGCCTGCGGACCGCGTCGGCCAGCATTCTTGTATAAAGATGAAAGCCCACAGATTGGATGTATCCATGCTGGCGCGTCCCAAGCAATTCTCCAGCGCCGCGGATCTCAAGGTCACGCATGGCGATCGAATATCCCGCGCCGAGCTGTGTATTCTCCGCGATCACTTCAAGGCGCTGCTGGCCCTCCAACGTTGGCGTTAATTTTTTGTGGCGGAAGAAGTATGCATATGCGCGCATGGCGCCGCGCCCCACACGCCCGCGTAATTGATAAAGCTGCGCCAGGCCAAAAGTATCCGCGCGGTCAACGATCAGCGTGTTGGCATTGGGAATATCCAGGCCCGATTCAATGATCGTCGTGGAAAGCAGAACGTCGATCTCGCCCGTATTGAAGCTGTGCATCACGCGCGCCAGTTGTCCTTCCGGCATCTGTCCATGGCCCACATCCACGCGCGCTTCGGGCACCAGCTTGTTGAGATGCGCCTTCATGGCGTCGATGGTATTCACGCGGTTATGAACGTAGAAGATCTGCCCGCCGCGCTCGAGCTCGCGCAAGATGGATTGTCTCACCAGGCGCGGAGAATACGGCCCAACGTGGGTGACAATGGGTAAACGCTCTTCCGGGGGTGTATTCAAGTTGGATATATCGCGCACGCCGGTCAACGCCATGTAAAGCGTGCGCGGGATCGGCGTGGCGGTCAGCGTAAGCACATCCACTTCTGTGCGGAGTTTTTTAAGATGTTCCTTGTGCGTCACGCCAAAACGTTGTTCCTCATCGATGATCGCGAGCCCAAGGTCCTTGAACTGCACATCGGCAGAGATCAAACGATGCGTGCCAATGACGATATCGATCTCGCCGAGTGCCAGTTTATGCAGGATCTCCGTCTGTTCACGCGGTGTACGGAAACGTGAAAGCATCTCCACCTTTACCGGAAAGGCTGCCAGCCGTTGGGAAAACGTTTCAAAGTGTTGCTGCGCCAGAACTGTTGTAGGCACAAGCACGGCGACCTGCCGGCTGTCCATCACAGCCTTGAACGCGGCGCGCAAAGCGACCTCCGTCTTGCCATAACCGACATCACCGCATAACAGGCGATCCATGGGACGGGCACGTTCCATATCGCGCTTGATATCGATGAGCGCGCGTTTCTGGTCATCGGTTTCAACATAAGGGAAGCTGTCTTCAAGTTCCTTTTGCCAGGGAATATCCGGCGAGAAGGAAAATCCCTCCACTACCTGACGCCGCGCATACAGGTCCAACAAGTCTTCCGCAACTTTCTGAACCGCTTCTTTAACCCGCGACTTGGTCTCGGACCAGGTTTGGCCACCGAGACGATCAAGCGAGGGCCCTCCCCCATCCGCACCGACATAGCGCGTGAGACGATCTGCCTGATGCACAGGGACATAGAGTGTGTCACCGCCATCATATTCAACAGCAAGATATTCACGTTCGTGGCCATCCATGTGCCGCTGAATAAGACCGGCGAATCGCCCAATACCGTGATCGATATGGACAACGAAATCGCCGGCTTGCAGATCCGCATAGATCGATTCGGGCGTCTCGGCAACCTGCTTCTGGCGGATACGCGGCTGGGGCCTCTCCCAGCCAAAGACTTCAGAATCGGTGATCAGGTGTATGTTGCTTGAGGCGCCGTACCCTTGTGGGGCACTTTCCCCGGCGGCGGGAGCGTGCGGAGTTAAGGTAAAGCCCTCTGAAAGAGAGGCTTCAATAAACTCAAGGTTTTCAACCAGGGAATCAGGATAGTGCTCATTCCACAGCTCGCGCAGGCGCGGGGTCTGGCGCGAAACAATAAAGACTCGTTCAGCCTTTTCCACGATCCCAGCAAGATAATCGATAAAAGGCTTAAGCCTTCCACCAAAGCGTTCGTCGTGACCGAAATGAGAGGCAAGATCAGCGCTTGCTTCGCTCTCGATGATCTCCATGGAATACCCAAGCTCAATGCAGGCCATATCATGGATCGCGTCGTTCAAGTCAGACCAGGGCAAATAAGGGACCGGGAATTCAGGAGAAAGAGTCCCTTCTTCGATGCTTTCCTGCCGGAACTTGACAGCTTGTTCCTCCACTTCATTTGCCATGGTTTCTATGAGGCTGAGATCGTCGATCAGGATCAATGCCTTTGGTGGAAGATAATCCAGCAGCGACGCGGGCTGGGGATGTAAAAGCGGGATGTGAAACTCTGTTAAATCTTCGGCATAGCCGCCGGCTTCAGGCTGTAAATATTCGCGTGCGGGTGTGATTAGAATGACATCAAGTTTTTCGATCGTGCGTTGAGAGGCAGGGTCGAATTGGCGAATGGTCTCGATCTCATCGCCGAAGAAATCGAGACGCACAGGATTCAATTCTGTGGGAGGCCAGACGTCCAGCAGACCGCCGCGATGGGAAAATTGACCGGGCTCCAGTACGGTATTGGCACGCTGATATCCCACGCGCGCCCATTCGCGAATAAGAGTATCCGGCTGTATGGTTTGGCCGGTGGAAAGTTTCTTGCAGGCTTTGAGATAATCACGTCGCGGCAAAGTACGTGTCATCAACGAACGCGCCGAAGCGACGATCACGGGCGGTGTTTTGGGTTTTTCAACAAATGGCAAATGATATGCGGCGAGTGCAGTAAGGGTTTGCAAGCGTGCACGGCGCGTGGCCACGCCCCAGGCGGCATCCTCATAAAATAAAGGATTGGGTTCTGCAAATAAGAAGCGCGGCGATTTCAGCCAGAAGCCCAGTTCATCGAAAAGAGCAAGCGCATGGTCAGAGCGGTCTGTAATGAACAGGATCGGACGATCCAGATCTGCCTGCAGCGCGGCAAGGATGGGCAGGCGCGCAGAACGAGGCAAACCTAGCCCGGAGAGCGATTTGCCATCGTTGATTTGGATCAGCAGTTGCTGATATTGAGGTAAAGAACGAAAATCGTTTAAAAGTGATTGCATATTATTTGTAGGGGCGACCCTCGTGGTCGCCCTGGGCTGGGATACTTCGAGACCATGCTGCTACGATTCAACAGACCCGTTATATTTATTCATCGCGGCGTTCAAGCCTTTGGTTACAAATTCAAGTGCGGCATCTGCGGCGCGGTCCAATACTTCTGGCAGGAGTTTCATATCGTCCTTCGAGAAATCCTGCAGGACGTAATCCTTCGGGTCCATGCGGCCGGGCGGGCGGCCAATTCCCAAACGCAGGCGCGGGAAGTCCTTGGTACCAAGCTTCTCGATGGTCGACGCCATGCCGCGCTGGCCGCCGGGGCCACCAGCAGGGCGAATGCGGATCGTGCCAAACGGAAGGTCAAGATCATCGTGCGCGACCAGCAGGTTCTCAATGGGGATTTTGTAGAAATGCAGGAGTCCCTGCACGGATTGGCCGGAGAGGTTCATATACGTCTGTGGCTTGGCAAGGATCAGTTTGCGGTCTTCGTAATTCGCGGAAATGACAATGGCTTTCGATTGCAATTTCATGCCGCGCGCGTTCAGGCGGACACAAAGCCGGTCGATCAGCATGAAGCCGATATTGTGGCGAGTATTGTTATATTCGCGGCCGGGGTTACCGAGACCGATAAGAATGTAGGAGTTTTCAGGTGTCATATTAGGTATCGGGTTCTAGGTATCAGGTGTCAGGTGCTAGTCTTTACGTACGCGCAATAAGAATGAAAAGACCACGAATAAAACCAGCGCGATCAACGCGCCGCGGCCAAACGTGGAATAGACGAGAGGCACCGTCAACGCCGCCGGGTTGGATGGCAAGGCGGTAGGTTGAGTAAACGATAACGTTGGTGTGGCAGGAATATCCGTTGAGATGGCAGAAAGAGATGTCGGTTGCGCAAATTCAACGGGTGTTGCAGTTGGCTCCGGAGAGTCGTTGCGGATCTTTAGACCAGTCACAACCACATCTTGAAGCGAACCGTCTTGCATGTAAACACGCAGGCGCAGGTTGTAATCGCCGTCGGTCACCGAGGTGGTGTCCCAGACGACGAGAGGAGAATCCACTTTGGGCTGAGGGAATGTCTGGATGGTGAACCAGGCACCCCCTTCGGGGACGATGTAGCCGAAGGCGAATTCTGCAGAAGCAAAATTCGCCACATTCATCGTCCCGAGGATCTCCACCTGCCCGCGCACGATCGCGCCCGTTTGAGGAGATGCGATCGAAGCAGCCGGGTCCTGAAAAAGCAGAAAGAGAAGCAGAAGGGATCGAAGCATGGCAATCGATAAGTTTAACATGAAGGATTGAGCCGGTCAAATATTGCCGGTTTACTGATTTGATATGTGTGCACAATTCTCGAATGTTTCATTTTCTGGTAAACTCGGAGAGTTGTAATGAATGGCGGTTACGCCCCAGCAATTTTGGGGGATTCCGCTTTTTAATTAGGAGATCGCGTTATGGCAAAATCCCGCTCAGATCAGATGGTGGATCGCTTGCGCAACATGCAGGCCTCCGCTCCAGACATCGAAGCCTCCGCTGTCGTTTCAGTGGATGGCTTGATCATGGCATCTGCTCTGCAACAAGGCGTGGAGGAAGACCGCGTTTCAGCCATGTCTGCGGCCATGCTTTCGCTGGGTGAACGCATTTCAGGCGAACTTGGGCGTGGCGCGCTCGAACAGGTGTACATCAAAGGGAATAAAGGCGCGATCGTGTTAACCTCCATCGGTGATGAAGCGGTATTAACCGCCATGGCGCGGCAGGATGCAAAGCTCGGTATGATCTTTTTGGAAATGCGCCGGGCAGCCGAAGACCTGGTGAAGCTGGTCGGATGAAGCGTAAAAGAATCCTCGACCCCAAACAGTACGCAACCCAAGAATGGGAGGGCTTAAACGCCCTCCCATTCTCTTTGTTCATCCAACGTCATTGCGAAGGCTGCAGGCCCGAAGCAATCTCCGTACATAAACGAGATTGCTTCGTCGCCGCAAAGCGTCTCCTCGCAACGACGTCAATATTATTGTGAGGTAACTATGACTACTAAATATCTATTTTTTACCGGCGGTGTGGTTTCATCTGTTGGCAAGGGTGTCACCGCGGCCGCGTTGGGACTACTTCTCAAGGAGCGCGGCTTCAAGGTGGCTGTGCAAAAACTGGATCCGTATATCAATGTCGATCCGGGCACCATGTCTCCCTATCAACACGGCGAGGTGTATGTACTCGACGACGGCGCAGAAACGGACCTCGATCTGGGTCACTACGAAAGATTCATCGACAACCGCCTGACCAGGGTCAGCAATTTCACGACCGGGCAAGTCTACGCGGAGACCATCGCAAATGAACGCCGCGGCGATTATCTTGGTGGAACCATTCAAGTGATCCCGCACATCACAAACGAGATCAAACGCCGTGTGGGCCTGGTATCGAAGGAAACAGGCGCTGAGATCATCATCCTCGAAGTGGGCGGAACGGTTGGCGATATCGAGTCGCAGCCATTCCTTGAAGCGTTACGTCAATTGCGAAACGAAGTGGGCCGCGAGAATTGTCTGTTCGTGCATGTCACGTGGCTGCCCACCATCGGCGCGACAGGCGAAATGAAAACAAAACCCACACAACATTCCGTGGCGGCGCTGCGCTCGATCGGTATTTCACCGAACATCATCATTGCGCGCGCAGACCAACCCGTGGATAAAAGCCTGTGTGAAAAGATTGCGCTGTTCTGCGATGTGGAAAAAGACTCGGTCATCCCGATGGCCACTGCCGATGTGCTTTACGAGATCCCTCTTCTGCTGGAAAAACTTGGCGTGGGTGAATTGGTGGTCAACAAACTTGGCTTGAAGGCAACGCGCAAGCCAAACATGCGCCCATGGAAAAAACTTGTGGAGGAAGTCCGCAAGCCAAAACCAACAGTGAAAGTTGCCTTGGTCGGTAAATACGTTGAATTGCAGGATGCGTATATGTCGGTGCGGGAAGCTCTTAAACATGCCGCGCTGGCCAACAGTGTTGAAGTTGAAATTGGCTGGGTGCATTCCGCGGACCTTGAAAAGGAAAAGGGTTGGGACATTGTAAAGAAAGCGGACGCAGTCCTCGTCCCCGGCGGGTTTGGTTCGCGCGGCATAGAAGGCAAAGTAATGGCAGCACGTTATGCACGCGAGAACAAAGTCCCTTATCTCGGATTATGCCTGGGTATGCAGGTGATGTGCATTGACTTTGCACGCCACGCGCTCGACCTTGAGGATGCAAACTCTTCGGAATTCGACCGAGGCACGGAACACCCGGTGATCGACTTAATGCTCGACCAGCGATCGATCACAGACCTGGGCGGAACCATGCGCCTCGGACTGTACCCGTGCCTGCTCCAAAAAGGGACGAAGGCCGCGGCGGCTTATGGAGTGGCGCGTGTGGACGAGCGGCATCGTCATCGCTTCGAGTTCAACAATGCATATCGTGAATCATTCGCGGAACACGGCATGGTCTTCTCCGGCGTGTCCCCCGATGGAAAACTCGTTGAGATCGTGGAGCTGGAAGACCATCCCTATATGGTGGCGAGTCAATTCCATCCTGAGTTCCTGTCGCGGCCCATGAAGCCGCATCCTTTGTTTGTGGGTCTGCTTAAAGCGGCGAAGGAAAAGGCAAGGAAATAATTATCCCCCAAATCCTTTTGGAACTTCCGCATATACCCCGCGCATATCTGCGGGCAAACCGGCTGCGAGGGTGAACATCAGCCGGTCGGTGAGCGCGAGAGGCGTTTCGCCGGGCTTCGGCAAAATGGGCGGGAGCAGGTTCACGGTCACGCGGGCGCGGCGAGGAAATCCTTTGAAAAAATGATCGGCGCCGACCACGGTCATCGGCACGATTGGGCAGTTCGCCTCGATAGCCAGCCGGGCCGTGCCTGTTTTGGCAACACCAAGTCCCTTACCTTTGGAGCGCTTCCCCTCGGGAAACATACCGAGCGTTTGTCCATGAGCAAGGACTTTGGCAGCATGAAGAACCGACCATTCATCCTTTTCAGCGCGATAGACCGGGAAAGCACACAAAATACGCAGAATGGGATCGAGAGGTGTGTGAAATAATTCCGCCTTGCCCATGAAACAGATGGCGCGCGGCAAGGAAAGCTGCATCGGAAAGACATCCAGGTTATTCACGTGGTTTGCCGCGACGATCACGGCCCCATCCAATGGGAAATTTTCCGACCCATCAACTTTGATCACCATGACTGTACGGAAAAAGTTACGCACAAGCCAGATCAAGAATCGACGCGCAGGCGTTTCTTCCAGATAATATTTTTTGCGGTCGCGCGGATCCAATTCCTGCTGTATGCTCAACGGCTGCTCCGGATAAAACGGGATTATACTTATTTCATGTCACTCCCCGTTTGGGGACGATGTGCGAGCGACTTAAGAATTCTCTCTGTAAACCAGTAACCCGCGAAGCAGTCTCGTGTTACTAGTGGGATTGCTCACCTGCACTGCAACAAACGCAGTGCGGCGCAAGTGTCGGCAAAGAACGCCTCGCAATGACATATTAAACTTAACCCCAGGAGTTCAAAATGGACACAACAATTGAAAGCATTTCCGCGCTGGAAATCCTAGATTCACGCGGCAACCCGACTGTGGAAGTGGAAGTGGTCCTCATGGATGGCTCGTGGGGACGCGCAGCGGTCCCTTCAGGCGCCTCCACAGGCGAGCATGAAGCGCTGGAAATGCGCGATGGCGACAAGAAGCGCTTCGCCGGGAAAGGCGTATCGAAGGCGGTGGCCAACGTCAATGGTGTGATCGCAGATGCGTTCTTTGGCTGGGATGCCTCTGAACAACGGGCGATCGATGCCGAATTACTGACCATGGATGGCACACCGAATAAAGCCAAGTTGGGTGCAAACGCAATTTTAGGAGTAAGCCTGGCAGTTGCAAAAGCAGCGGCCAATTCATTTGGAATGCCCTTATATCGTTATCTGGGCGGCGTGTACGCACATGTTCTGCCGGTCCCCATGATGAACATTATGAACGGCGGCGCACATGCGGGCTGGCAAAGCACGGATATGCAGGAATTCATGGTGATGCCTTTCGGCGCGGCGTCATTTTCAGAAGGCGTGCGCTGGGGCGCCGAAATCTATCACGCGCTCAAATCCGTTTTGAAGGACAAAGGATACAGTACGCTCGTCGGCGATGAGGGTGGTTACGCCCCGGCGCTCAAGTCAAACGGCGAGGCCATAGAGGTCATTCTTGCGGCAGTGGAAAAAGCCGGCTTCCAGGCAGGTCGCGGCAAGGATATTGCGCTCGCCCTTGATCCGGCTGCGTCCGAGTTCTACGACGAGAAGACAAAGAAATATAACCTTCGCAAGGAAGGCAAGGAACTCACAGGCGAGCAAATGGTTGAATTCTGGGTCAAATGGGCAAAAGACTATCCGATTGTTTCCATCGAGGACGGCCTCGCGCAGGACGATTGGGATTCGTGGAAGCTGATCGTCCAGAAGATCGGCGATCAATGCCAGCTTGTGGGAGATGATCTGCTCGTTACAAACCCGGAGCGCGTACGAAAAGCGATCAAGGAAAATGCTGCGAACGCCCTGCTCGTGAAAGTAAATCAAATTGGATCCCTGACGGAGACCATCGAAGCCGTGGACCTGTGTCAACGCGCGGGATGGCGCGCAGTCACCTC
>CAZJYB010000120.1:0-13307 GCA_964549865.1 uncultured Anaerolineaceae bacterium | reverse complement strand
CGCCGGGTCCTATGTAGGCGGCTTCCATTTCCACTTCTTCCGTTTCACTCGGGACCTCGGGCTTGATCACCGGAACGATGGGCAGTTCATATTTGACGGCGAATGCGAAATCGCGTTCATCGTGCGCAGGCACGGCCATGATCGCGCCGGTGCCATAAGACATCAAGACATAATCCGCGATCCAGATCGGGACGCGCGCCTTGTTGACCGGGTTGATGGCGTACGCGCCGGTGAACACGCCGGTCTTTTCCTTATCGACGGCTTCACGCTCAATGTCCGATTGACGCGCGGCCTGCGCCTTGTATTCCTCCACCGCAGCGCGGTGTTCTGATGTGGTGATCTTATCCACCAATGGATGCTCCGGTGAAAAGACCATGAAGGTTGCACCCCACAAAGTATCGGGTCGCGTGGTGAAGACCGGGATCAACACCAGTTCCTGGGCCGGGGGGGCATCATCTGTGCCGATGCCTTTCTCCTGGATCCCCAAAGCCCCGGCGGCCGATTCCCAATCCAAACGAAAATTGACCTCGGCACCTTCGCTTCTTCCGATCCAATTCGTTTGCGCGGTCTTGACGCGTTCGGGCCAGTCCAGTTCATCGAAATTCAACAGCTCATCGGCATATTTCGTGGAGCGGAAGAACCATTGTTCCAGGTCCTTCTTGATGACCGGCGTGCCGCATCGTTCACAGACGCGGTTATCGCCGATGACCTGCTCGCGCGCCAATGTAGTATTGCAGGAGGGGCACCAATCCACTGCAGACATTTTTCGATACGCCAGCCCGGCCTTGAACAGCTTGATGAAGAACCATTCCGTCCATTTGTAATAACCGGGGTCTGCGGAAATGGCCTCGCGCTCCCAATCGAACATCGCGCCCATCGACTTTAACTGCCCGCGCATACGGTCCACGTTCTTGAACGTCCATTCCTTGGGATGAACGCCGTGTTTGATGGCTGCATTCTCCGCCGGCAGGCCGAACGCATCGAAACCGATGGGGAACAATACGTTGTATCCGTTCATACGCTTGTAACGCGCGCGCGCGTCCGACGGCGCCATGGGATACCAGTGTCCGAAGTGCAGATCACCGGAGGTATAGGGCAGCATCGTCAACGCGTAGTGTTTGGGTTTGGCGTTATCGATCACCGCGCGGTAGAGCTTGTCTGCTTCCCATTTCTCCTGCCATTTCTTTTCCATCGTGCGCGGGTTGTAGGATTTGTCGTCATGCGGGCTTTCCTCCTCCTGCGCAGGGACGATCTCCTGTGTCGCTTCCGGTAGCGGAACGATGGCGTTATCCGCTTCATCTACAGGGACGATCGCTTTTGACGGCTGCGGCTCGACCGGTACAATTTCCCTGCCCGGGATCGGCGGTACAATGATGGCCATCTTCTTGACCGATTCGATACCCTCGATCAGCAGCTTTTCGTTTCGTGTGGGTTTGCGGGGCGCGCGTGGAGTAACAACAGGTTTTGTGACCTTTGCTTTTGAGACAGCCTTCCTGGGGGCAGGCTTGGTCGCCTTTTTCTTCGCGACGACCCTGGTTGTTTTCTTGGCAGCGGGTTTTCCCGCCTTCACAGCCTTTTTGGCAGCCCTCTTTTTCGGGGTTGCCTTTTTCTTTTTATCTTTTTTCTTTGTTGTGGCCATTGTTACCTCATCTTATGGTATGTTATTTCATCGATAAATTAAACAAAAATTCCTTCATCCGCTCAGGGACGAAGGAATTCCTCCGTGGTACCACCCCGAATTGCATTTACAGATTTCAACCTGCAAACGCCTCTCGAAAGCTGTAACGGGCTTTCCCGTGGACGACTACCCGCGATTTTCGCGTTCACCATCCAGGTCTCTCTTGCGAGAAAACAGGCGAGTTCGGTCAGTGTCATGTATTCCCGTGGATACTGATGAAGGGCTTCCACTATATTCCCTTCTCGCTGACGGGATGACCTACTACTCCTGCCATGACTGTTTAGTTATTGGCTTTTTGCTGTTAGCGATTTGGTCGGGCTAATTGCTAAAAAGCTAGTGGACCCAGAGGGATTCGAACCCTCGACCTTCTCAATGCCATTGAGACGCGCTCCCAACTGCGCTATGGGCCCCTGTTCGTATCAATCACTTTTTAGTGGACCTGAGGGGATTCGAACCCCTGACCTTCTCAGTGCGATTGAGACGCGCTCCCAACTGCGCTACAGGCCCAATATCAAAGTGCAGAGTATTCTACCTGAGGCGTTTTGGAATGTCAATAACAAGGTCATAAAACTTAAGCAATTCATAGGCTCGTGGATAAATTGCTCATTCAAGCTGCTCTATTTGCTGTAAAATTATTAAAACCCGATAAATGGAAAATATCATGACCGAATCACCCTCCAAACCCACGTATCGTATTGCCGATCTGCACGAATCAGACCGCCCACGCGAAAGGTTGGAAGCCCTCGGCCCGCAGGCGTTGACCAATGCCGAGTTGATCGCCATCCTGCTGCGCGTGGGCGTCTCCGGTGAGAACGCTGTGGATGTTGGGCAGCGCTTGCTGACCAAGTTTGGCGGATTAAGCGGTTTACATCGCGCGCCATTCGAGGAACTCTTGAATCAGCATGGAGTTGGGGAAGCCAAGGCCTCGCAGATAAAAGCTGCGATCGAGCTGGGCAGAAGGCTTACCCTGGAATCTCCCGAAGAACGACCGTCGATCAACAGCCCTGCAGATGCGGCTGCACTGGTTCAATACGAAATGTCCGCTTTGGAGCAGGAACATTTGCGGGTCATGTTGCTGGATAGAAGGAATCGCGTACTGGAGATCGTGGAGGTGTACAAAGGCTCGGTCAATTCGTCACAGGTGCGCGTGGGGGAGGTTTTTAAAGAGGCCGTTCGCAAGAACGCCTCGGCGATCATTGTCGTTCACAACCATCCCAGTGGTGACCCAACCCCCAGCCCGGACGACGTGGCGGTGACACGTGCTATCGTGCAGGCAGGAAAGTTATTGGATGTCGATGTGCTCGACCATCTGGTGATCGGACAGGGAAAATGGGCCTCGTTAAAGGAAAGAGGTTTGGGTTTTGCCTGATCTGCTCTAAATATTATGTTTCACGATAAACCCCGTAAATTCCCCGGTTACGGTTTCCCATTCCACTTTTAATTCATCCACGCGCGCCAGGCGCGGTCCCTGCCGTACCATCTCGATAAAGCGTTCAACCAGTTCACGCGGTCCTTCAGCCACGGCTTCCAGCGTATCCTGCCCCACGTTGCGCACCCAGCCCAGCGCGCCCATATGCAACGCGTTATATTCCACGTGGGCGCGGAAGGCTACGCCCTGCACGCGTCCCTTCACCCAGAGATGGGCGCGTACGACCTCATTTGGGTTGTTGTCCACGTTTCCTCCTCATCAGGATCATGTCCACGGCGCCCCATAAAGGCACGATCAACACCAATGCCATTAACAAGATGAACGGTATCAGATTACGGGCGGCCACACCGGCAACGTTTTGCCCGAGCGCTGTTTCACGCCAGCGCTTGTCCAACTGCTCCAATGATACGCCGAATGCCTTGCTCACACCGAGGTCGCAACTCAGTCCATCACGATATAGCTCCATCAGGCGGGCAATGCCGGAGTTGCCGTGTGCGGTCCGCAGGTAGTTAACAAATGATTGGGACTGGGCATAGGCCAGAAAGGCGTTGCCTGCGTCGGCGGGGAAGGACGCGCACAACTCCTCGAAAGAAAGCAGATTATCTTTTTGGCTCGCATCGTCCAAAACCAGTTTGTATTCCACATTTGGGTAAAGCTCCATCGTGGAAGCGAAACCCTCCACCAGCCATGCAGGCTGGCTTGCATATCCGTCACCAAGCGCGCGATACATCATCACGTGGGCAAGTTCGTGTGGGATCTCTGTTTCCATTTCAATCGACTGGCCTGCACCGGGTGCGATCGCAACCAGTACCACGCCAAGCTCGGGGTTCGCATGACCGCCGGCCCATTGCTCGCCGCCCAGCTCCAGCGTGCCGCGCAAGTCGTTCACATTCGAATAAATATAAATATGCAGCGGGTCCTCAAGCGAAACCGGCATGACTTCATTAATGGCTGTCATGCCGGCACCTGCAGCATCGAGCGCGGCCGCGCCGAAGGCATCGTCGCCTGCGTACCAATGCACGCTCACATTCTCGCGGCTGGTCTCGCGCCAGGGAAAACGATTGTCGTTGTATGAGAATGCGATCGGCGAACTTGTATACGTTTTGTTGTCGGTCAATGTGGCCTGGAACCAGAACACGACCAATCCAAACGGAGGCAGGACGTTCAAGGATGCATCGTAAGTGAAACTGACTGAACCGTCTTCCGCGACCTGAACAGTTTCGACGCGTGTCACTTCTTCATTGATGCCGCGAAAAAGGATGGAGACTTGTTCGATCGGAAGCGGGGTCTTGATCTGCGCCTGGAAGGTGATCGTCTTTCCATAGTCCACTGCCACCGTGGCATTTTCCACCACGAGTCCCTCCTGACCGTGAACCTGCCGCGCGGGCGATGAGCTTATCGCCACGACCAGAAGGATCGCGACCCACCTGAGAATAGGTTTGCGTGGAATGGACATTTTGCTACCTCGCCAGATAAACGAGCAACGGTGTGAGTGTAAGCGGACTCAGGATCGTGCCCAGAAAGACAATGGCCGTGACAAGCGATGGCTCAAGGCGATATTCGGTCGCGACCACGGTGGTTGCCACCGCGGCCGGCATGGCGGCCTCTATCACGTTCCCCTGTCTTTCATGTCCTTGCAAACCGAAGGCGCCTGCAAGGAGAAGCCCAACAATGGGGGCGAATACGAGTTTTATGAATACACCGGCACCCAGGGCGCGCCAGCTATGAGACCATTGTATACGCGTCAGTTCGAGGCCGAGCAAAATAAGCATGACAGGAATGGCACCGTTCGCGGCGATCTCGATCGTGCGCGTAAGTGGAAGAGCCAGTTGAATGCCCATGGATTTCACCAATAAAGCCAGGATCACACCATACAGGCTGGGTAATTTAAGCAGCCCTAGTACAGCGGATTTAAGGTCCGTATGCCCGAGCGATGCGATCACCACGCCGACCGTATTGAAGAGGATCGTGGTGGTTACATAAAAAATGGACGCGACTGCAAGCGCCTCATCGCCGAACGCGAACTTCACAAGCGGCAGTCCATAGTTGCCGGTATTCCCGAACGCGACCGTGAGGATCACGGCCAGCAATTGAGGGCGTTCCAGCTGCAATAATTTTCCGAACAGGAAAGCAAGCAGTCCCATCACGGCGATCACCGAGGCGGTGAAAGCGACCGTAATAAAGGCCTGTTTCAAATTCAATTCGCTGTTTACCATCAGGTTGAACACGAGCAGGGGGCTGAAGACATAAAAGACGACCCTTCCAATAGTGCGCGAGTCGATCGTGAGCGTTTTTCCGAGGACATATCCTGCGAGGCCAACCAGCAGGACCGGCAGGAGGTTGTTGGCAAAGGTGGTGACGAGTTCGTTAAAGGACATGATTTGATCTGGAGACAGGGAGATTATAAAACAAAACGGAATGCAGACTTCAGTCTGCCCTACATTGCGGACTGAAGTCCGCGGTCCATAAGTCTAAATTCAAAAAAGACACAGCAGCGCTGTGTCTTTTGGTTAAATTGTCAGTAACGAAGGCTGGTTTTGCAAACGTACCCCTGCGAGTACAGCCTGCATGGACCATGGCCCGGTCCATGTGATGGTGACGGGCAGGATCTTGCCTCGTAGATCGTCTTCTGATTCAACAAAGACGAGTTTGTTCGTGGGGGTGCGGCCGCGCCAGCGGTCTTTTACTTTTTCTTCAAAGAGCACGTCCACCTTTTGGCCGAGATATTTTTTGTTGATCTCGTCCACGATCCCCTCCTGCAGGTCGTCGAGCATGTGCAGGCGGCGGAGTTTGTCCTCTTCGGGGACGTTATCGTCCATGCGGCGCGTGGCGACGGTCCCCTCTCGAAGGGAGTAACGTGCCAGGTGGGCCACATCCAGTTTCAGGTCCGATAAGACCCGGTGCGTTTCCATGAATTGTTCCTCGGTCTCGCCGGGGAATCCAACGATGATATCTGTGGCGATGGAGCAATCCGGGATCCGTTCGCGGATCTTCGCCACGAGATCGCGATATTCCTGCTGGGTATAGCCGCGCTTCATATTCGCGAGCACTTCGTCATGGCCTGCCTGAATCGGCAGTTCAATGTGCGGCATCACGCGTGGAAGTTCTGCAATGGTTTGAATGAGGTCGTCATCGAAATAGTTCGGGTGCGAGGTGAGGAAGCGGATGCGTTCCACGCCGTCGATCTCGTGGATGATGCGCAGGAGGGCAGCCAGGTTGGGGCCATCTTGAATATCCCTGCCATAGCGATCGACGATCTGGCCGAGCAGGGTAAATTCCTTTACACCCTGGCGCGCCAACGAGCGAATTTCAGCTACAATGTCGCCCACAGGACGTGAACGCTCGCCGCCGCGCTTGGAGGGAATGATGCAGAATGTGCAGGCATGCGAACAACCATACACGATCGGCACATGCGCGCTGACAAGCCTGCCCTGTTCTGCAATAGGCAGGATGAGTTCCTCATCCATCATCAGGAAGCGGCGCGTGGTCTCTGAGTTTTCCAGGGATTGTACTTCTCCCTGCGTGAGGTGCGAGATCAACGGGCCGGGGTCGGAAGGTGGCGAGAACACATCCACAAAGGGAAGCCGGGCGCGCAATTTCTCGGCGCCGCGCACGCCCACCATGCAGCCCATCACATTGATGATCAAATTGGGATTTTTCTTCTTAAGCGGCGCCAGGGATGTGATGCGTCCCATGGCCTTGTCTTCCGCAGCCTGGCGCACCACGCAGGTATTTAGAACGATCACATCGGCTTCCTCGATCTGCCCGGTTAACGTGTAGCCGAGGTGCTCCAACGACGAACCAACCCTTTGCGAGTCGGCCACGTTCATCTGACATCCCTCGGTCCAAATGTGATATTTCATGCGTCTCCTGCTGAAACTGCCCGTAGGCCGCAAATTATACCAAGTGCAGGGAATTCAAGCGGGATTTCTCCGCTTGGTATAATCGTTTTCACAAATGAAGAATTATATTCGCATCCTGCTGATCGTTCTTGTCCTGGTCTCCATGATCCTGCCGCGTATTGTGGAATTGAACAAATTCACCGCCGCCGACGAACCGTTCTGGCTGGTGGTGGGCGCAAATTATTATTACGCCCTCACACATGGCGAGTTCGAGAACACAGTCTACGAATATCACCCTGCCGTCACCACCATGTGGATCGGAACGGCCGCCATGCTGATCTATTTTCCGGAATATCGGGGCATGATGAACGGTTACTTCCAGCAGGAGAAGACCAGTTTCGACGAGTATCTGGTGGAACACGGCAAAGACCCGCTCGAGCTTTTGTGGTGGGCCCGCCTTGTTCAAACGCTGCTCAATATCTGCCTCTTTATTGTCGCATTTTTCTTGTTGAAATATCTGCTTGATGAGTGGATCGCGCTCGCGGTCCTGCTGCTTACCTCGTTTGCGCCCTATCTGTTCGGACAGTCCCGCATGTTGAATCACGAAAGCATGGTGGGACTCTTCTCCCTGATCGCGGTGCTGGCGATGACCGCGTATCTTTTTCGGGACCGTAAGCCCGGGTTGCTGATCCTATCGGCAGGCGCGGCCGCCTTTGCAAACCTCACCAAGTCCTCCAGTATTGTGTTGTTGCCGGTGATCTCGGTCATCATTTTTGTCTGGGCCATGACCCTTTGGAAAGATCAGAAATGGCCGGTGGTTGGAACGGCGCTCAAAATCTTCCTTGCATGGATGGGGATTTTAATACTGGTGTATTTCATTTCGTGGCCGGGTATGTGGGTGGCGCCGGGTAAAATGCTTTATGAGGTCTACGGCAACGCCTTCAGTTACGCGTTCCAGGGCGCGCGTCTTTCCGTGACCCAGGAATTGGAACCCTCCAGCTTTGGTCTTGACTCTGCAGCCTCAGGCATCACAGGCTTCCTCGTTTCCATTGCCTGGCACACCACACCCATCACCTGGCTTGGACTGATCTTTGCGATCCTTCTGCTTTTCCATAACGATAAAGAATTGATCCCGAACCTTGCGAAATTTCTGATCGCGTTTCTCTTTTTAGAGTCTTTCACATGTATTGCGATGTTCAGCATCGCCCAGGGACGCAACCAGCCGCATTATGTGCTTATGGCTTACTACGGATTTGAATTTGCGGCTGCGCTTGGCTGGGCTTATGGGTTGCGCTGGCTGGCGCGCTCATTTGACTGGGCGCACAAACCACTGACTCAAGCTGCCCTGTTCGCGGCAATTCTGGTTGCACAGGCGGCGGGCCTTTTTTATACATCCCCCTATTATTACACCTATCTGAATCCGATCCTGTTGCAGACGAATCCTGCGCCACGGTTCTTCTATGGGGAGAAAATGGAGGAGGCCGCGGCCTATCTTGCAGACAAGCCGGATGCCTCGAACCTGACGGCCCTCGTATATTTTGGGCGCAGTTTCAATTATTACTTCCCGGGTGAGACGTTGCTTTTCAAACCGATCCTGTTCGATGACAAGCTGCAATTGATCGAGAGTTTGCAGCAATCGGATTATCTTGTGATCTATGCGGGCCTGCAGGAACGGCTCCCGCTTTTGAAGGAGCTGACCCCCGAGCATGTCATTTACTTGAACGACAGACAGTATGTGGAGATCTATCGCGTATCTGATATCCCGGCTGGTTTTTATGGTGAGTGATCGAGATCATGAAATTGCGTAAATATATTCTCAGCCTGGTTTTGCTGGCGGTGGTGGTTGCACCGCGCCTGCCAAAATTGGATTCGTTCGTCACGATCGACGAGCCGTTCTGGCTGTCGGTGGGTGCAAATTATTACTATGCGTTGGGTCAACGCGAGCTGGAAAACACGGTTTATGAATATCACCCTGCCGTTACCAGCATGTCCCTTGTCACCGCTGCATTTCTCGTGTACTTCCCCGAGTATCGCGGCATTGGGCAGGGATATTTCGATGTGGATAAGGAAAAGTTCGATCCCTTTCTTTTGGAACATGGCAAATCGCCCATGCATTTGTTGTATCTCAGCCGCTTGTTCCAGGTGGTGATGATCGTGCTGTTCGCGCTGGCGATCTTTTATTTGTTATCCAAACTCATCGGTGAAGAGAAGGCCTTCATTGTCACGGCGTTGACATCCAGCGCGCCGTATTTTCTGGGTCATTCGCGTGTATTGAGCCATGAAGCATTGGTCGCATTTTTTGTGCTGGCTTCCATCTTTGGCATGATGGCGTATCTTGAGTATGAAAGAAAATGGTATTACCTGCTGATCTCGGCCGCTTCGGCTGCACTGGCACAATTGACCAAGTCTTCTGCGATGGCCATGTTCCCCGTGATCGCATTGATGCTGGCCGTCTCTGTATTTGAGAAAATGAAGGAACGCGGATTTAAGTCCGCGCTTCTCGACCACGTGAAGATATTTGGTTTGTGGTTCGTTGAATTGGCAATTGTCTACATCGTTCTCTGGCCGGGCATGTGGGTGGCGCCCGGCAAAATGCTTTACGAAGTGTACGGCAATGCATTCAGTTACGCGTTTCAGGGTGCCCGTCTGCAGGTGACCCAGGAATTGGAACCTTCCAAATTCAGCCTGGCTGCGGCCAGGGGAACGATTTTGGGATTTTTAAACAGCATGATCTGGCGGGCCACTCCCATCACATGGGCCGGGACGATCCTTGTTTTACCCTTCCTTTTTATGCGCGGCGGGAATACTTCCCCGTCTGTTTTCAAAAAGCTGGTTCTCTACTTGCTGGTTACTGCTGTAATGTTCATCCTGCTCTTTAGCATCGCGCAAGGCAGGAATTCCCCGCATTATATTATGACCAGTTACGTCAGCATCGATGCGATCGCCGCACTGGGATGGTGTGCCTTGCTTGAATGGCTGGCGATGAAATGGGAAACAGCAAACAGGTTAATGATCCGCGCTGGAGCTGCGGCGATATTGGTTGCCTTGCAGCTGGCGGGCGCCTTCTCTTTCTATCCGTATTATTACACTTATTCCAACCCCGTGATGACAGGGATCACCGGACAACTCCGCACTTCAGATTATGGCGAGGGGTTTGAGCAGGCCGCCGCATATCTGGCGCAAAAACCGGATCCTGAATCCCTTACGGCGTTTGCATTTCGCGGGCGCGGGCCATTCTCTTATTTCTTTCCCGGCAGGACGATCATCCTTAATCCGCTTTTTATTGAAGAGCCGGGCATGGGTTCCATGTTCGAGCGACTGGCCCAGGCGGATTATTTGGTGATCAACGATGCATTGGCGCCGCGCACAGACAGAACAATGTTATTTGTAGATGCGTTAAGTGAGGTAATCCCCGAGCATGTTATTCAAATAAAAGGTGTTCAAACCATACGTATTTACCGGATTGAAGATCTGCCCCCTTCGTTTTACGAATCCATCTCGCAATAACGGAATAAATTTTTGTCATGGTCCTGTTTCAGCCTGCCAGGGCAGGAGACCTGAAAACTGGTTTATATTGTACTCACCTTTTATGTCAAGGCGTTGTAATACGAATAAGTTTCCGGCACCATGACTGCTCGAATTCCCCAGGCTCATTCCGGCAATATACCCTGCAGCATATGCATAATCATTGATATTGACGCTGCTGTTGCCAAACGGATATGCGATCGTGTTCACGGGAACGCCGAGCATTTTCTCCAGATATTTCTTTGAATTAACGATCTCATATCGGGCCTTTTCAGGGTCGATCAGGGCCAGGTCGGCGTGGGTCATGCTGTGGCTGCCCACCTCCCAGCCGGCCGCAGCCATTTCTTTGATCTGGTCTGCGCTCATATACTGTTCTGCTCCAACGTAGCTTCCAACGATGTAGATGACACCAGTGAAACCATATCGTTGCATGATCGGAAACGCTGTTGTGTAGGTATCGATATTTCCGTCGTCGAAGGTAATGATGATCGGGCGTGCGGGCAGGTCTGCACCTTTGGTGATCGCGGCCACCAGGGTTTGTGTGGATATCGTTGTATATCCCTGTTCGCTCAATAACTTGAGTTGCTCATCGAAGTGCTCGTGGGTCACATAAAACCGGATGTTGGTTACTGGGACATTAATATGATGATACAAAATGATCGGTACCGTGATGATGCCGGGCTCAAAATGTGCCCACGTGGCTGTTGGAACCGGTGAGGGCGCCAATGTTGGAGTGATAGTGGCAGTTTCGGTTGTCGGGAGAGGCGCAAAGGTCATCGTGGGAGGTGCAGCGGGTGTGGCAGCGAATGGCAGGTTGCAAAGAGACGCAAAAATATACCCTCCAAGGGCCAGGGCGATCAGTCTTTTCATTTATTTCCTAACGGTTGAGTTCCCAAATGATGCGAAGCCCATCCAGTGTCAGCCAGGGAGCGATGATATCGATGACTTTTGTTTCCTTTGCAACGACTTCCGCGAGGCCGCCGGTGGCAACGACCTTCATGTCGTTGCCCAATTCGGATCTGAATCTCACCACCATGCCCTCGACCATGCTCACATACCCAAAGAGCAATCCGGATTGCATGGCATGGACCGTGTTGCGGCCGATCACAGAGGGGGGGCGCTGCAGGTCGATGCGTTGTAATTTTGCCGCATGCGTGAACAAGGCCTCCGCGGCGAGGTTGATCCCCGCCGTGATCGCGCCGCCCAAATATTCACCATCTTTTGTTATGGCATTGAAGGTTGTGGCAGTGCCAAAGTCCACCACGCAGGCCGGACCGCCGTATAGTTTCATCACCGCAACCGCATCGCAGACGCGGTCTGCGCCAACCGCTTTGGGATCTTCATAACGGATTTTGATTCCTGTTTTGATGCCCGTATCCACCACCAGCGGCTCTTGTTTTAAATATTCGCGGCACGCCTGAACGACACGGCCGGTAAGAGGTGGGACTACGGATGCCAGTGAAATGCCGTTTATGTCGTTAATGGTCTTCTCTGCGTTTTGTAATAGACCTAAAAATTGCAGCCCGTATTCATCGGGCATGCGTTTATGATCGGTTGCAAGACGCCAGTGCGCGCCAAGTTCCTGGCCTTCGTACAGGCCGAGCGTCAGGTTGGTATTGCCAACGTCAATTGTGAGAAGCATGTCTTATTTTACCGCTTCGATGATATCCGCAACCATGTCGTATTTGTGGAACTGCGGCATGATGTAAACGCCCGCCGCCCATGGCTTGATCTGTTCGATCAATTCGACCGCCAGTTCGATGCCAACCTTCACGCCCTGCTCCCCGGCAGCCTCGATGCGTTTGCGCGTTTCCTCGGGGATCATGATGCCGGGCACTTCATTGTCGAGGAAATTCGCATGTTTCGCATTGACCAGGGGTAGGATGCCGGCCAGGATGGGCTTGTTGAGTGGTCCGTGTTTTTTCTCGTAAGCCTCCATTAACCTGGGACCGTCCTGCGGCTGGTAGATCGGCTGTGTCAGGAAGAAATCCGCGCCCGCTTTGACCTTGCGATGCAGGTTCTTGATCTCGTTTTCCATATCGGGCGGGCATAGGTTCAGCGCGGCTCCAACAAAAAAGTTTGTAGGCTGGCCAATGCTTGTGCCGGAATGATCCAGGCCCGTGTTAAAGCCCTGTTTGATCAGTTTGATCAAACCAGAAGGTACCAGGTCGTAATTATCGGTGGCTTCGGGGTAATCACCAATGGAGGTGGGATCGCCCATCACCACAAATACATTACGGATGCCCAGCGCATGTGCGGCAAGCAAGTCACCTTGCACTCGCAGAAGGTTTCTTCCGCGCGTTGGGAAATGAAGCGTGGACTCAACTCCCACCCTGCGCTGCACCAGATCACATACCGCCCATGCAGACATTCTCATGCGCGCCATGGGCGAATCCGCCACGTTGATCACGTCTGCACCCGAGTCGTACAACAGGGAGGCGCCCGCCAGCACTTTATGGGTGGAGAGCCCTCGCGGCGGATCCATTTCCACGCAGATCACGAATTTTCCATCCCTGAGCTTTTGTGCAAGTTGTGTTGGTTGTTCAGCCGGCTCCACATAAACTTCGTCCACAGGCAGAACAATAACCTCATTAGTTGAGGAGACAGGCGCGGACTCGAGGGCCTTCTTCATTGCAGAAATATGTTGCGGGGTGGTGCCGCAGCACCCGCCCACGATAGTTGCGCCTGCTGCGCGCAAGGAAAGCGCATACTCGCCAAAATAATCCGGGTCGGCCGGGTACATAATGCGCCCGCCAACCTGTTCCGGCCAGCCTGCGTTCGGTTTGACCCAAAAGTTTCCATTGGGAACCGCGTGTTTCATTTGTTTAAGGAT